>JACAED010000032.1 GCA_013389025.1 Hydrogenophilaceae bacterium | reverse complement strand
GCAGTTGACCGCTTGAAGCATCTTGGAAAAGCTTATGCACATTGAGCTTTCCGCCTTTTCTGACGGTCACCCGTTGGATGGGCGCGTCCAACTATGGTTTCTAGGTTTGAACGGAAAATCAATCATTGAGAAAGACTTTTTTGTAGGGTCCATCAACTGAATAATTTCCAGTATGGGATACGTCATGAATGCTGGCTTAACGATTTGAGCCGAACCCATGCCGATGCAAGAAAAAAGGTAAGGAAGATTCCCAACACCAGTTCCTGAGATTCAGGTGCATCAATGTCAAACGGAAAAGGTGGCGCAATATCCCACCAATCTGTCATTCGTTCCGGCATCATGGCCAATGCCGAAAGAAACCCTGTCCACGCAAGCGGCCGGGTTGGCCAGAACCAATACGCCGTACTTCCAGCATCTTCGCGCATCCCTTTGAAAGTACGATACCAGGCCCTGACTGCACCGAACAAAGCCCATAATTCCAGAAGCAAGCGGGGTTTCTGGTCCATCCATGAGCTGGTGTTATGAAGATTGGTCTCATGCTGATCATTAATTTCAAGGAACGTATCAGGTGTATCCCACATAAAGAACCATTGTCCCCAACTCACTTCCTCACCCGCCATGTAGAGAGCACCCAAGGTCACCATCAGAATCCATAACCTGCTGGAAAAATTGGGCAATGACCGCCACTGCTTTAATGCAAGGATGCCGAAGATTATCCCTGGGGCCAGCACCACGGGTGTCAGCAATTCAACCGCGCCATACTCCCTTTCATTGATGTAGTACTCATACATATCGCTCGGCATGACATAGCGGGCAAGGATGATGGTTGCGACCATGGAAAACGGCAGCCAGAACCAATGAGGCGAAATATCCCTGATCTTCAACTCTGGTCCTGTATGGCTTTTGAGAAAGCATCAAACACCGGCTGCAACATATCGCGCTTGGTCTTGAGTGACGCCTGATTCACCACCAGCCGCGAGCTAATATCCATGATGTGCTCGACCGCCACCAGGCCGTTGGCCTTGAGCGTGCCGCCTGTGGATACCAGGTCGACGATGGCATCGGCCAGGCCAACCAATGGGGCCAGCTCCATCGAGCCGTAGAGTTTGATGAGGTCGACATGTACGCCTTTTGAAGCAAAGTGCTCGCGCGCGGTGTTGACGTACTTGGTGGCAACGCGAATGCGGGCGCCTTCCTTGACCCTTACTGTGTAATCAAAGTCTTCGCGCACGGCCACCATCATCCGGCAACGCGCGATGCGCAGATCCAGTGGCTGATACAACCCGGCACCACCGTGTTCAATCAGCACATCCTTGCCGGCAATCCCCATGTCGGCGCCGCCATGCTGGACATAGGTGGGCACGTCCGTTGCGCGGACGATGAGCAGGCGCACATCATCCCGGTTGGTCGGTATGATGAGCTTGCGCGAGGCTTCGGGGTCTTCGGCGGGATGGATTCCCGCTGCGGCCAGCAGCGGCCGGGTTTCCTCGAAGATGCGGCCTTTTGAGAGTGCGATCGTGATCATGATCAGTGAATTCTTCGTATTCTGGCGCCGAGCGCGGAAAGCTTGTCCTCGATATGCTCGTAGCCGCGATCGAGATGGTAGATGCGGTCGATGAGGGTTTCACCCTGTGCCACCAGGCCGGCGAGCACAAGGCAGGCCGAGGCGCGAAGGTCGGTCGCCATCACGGTTGCGCCATCCAGTCTTTCTACACCGCGCACCAAAGCTGTATGCCCCGATACTTCGATGTCCGCGCCCAGCCGCCTAAGCTCTTGCACGTGCATGAAGCGGTTTTCGAAAATCGTTTCGGTCACGCTGGCGGCGCCTTCGGCGATGCAGTTCATGGCCATGAACTGGGCCTGCATGTCGGTCGGGAACGCCGGATGCGGCGCAGTGCGGACATCCACTGCCTTGAGTTTCCCCTGCCGGCAAACCTCAATCCAGTCGGCGCCAGTTTCAACTACTGCGCCGGCCTGGCGCAATTTGCCGATGACGGCATCCAGCGCATCCGGCTGGGTATGCGTGGTCTTCACACAGCCGCCCGCCATGGCCCCCGCCACCAGGAAGGTGCCCGTCTCGATGCGGTCGGGCATTACTGTATGCTGCGCCCCATGCAATTCGGGTACGCCTTCAATGGTGATGATGTCGGTTCCGGCGCCAGAGATTTTTGCGCCCATTGCCATCAGGCAGCGGGCAAGATCTACGACTTCCGGTTCTCTTGCCGCGTTTTCCAGTACCGTTGTGCCTTCTGCCAGGCAGGCCGCCATCATCAGATTTTCCGTGCCGGTCACCGTCACCGCATCCATGACGAAACGCGCCCCCTTCAATTTGGCGGCCTTGGCATGAATGTAACCGTGCTCGATGTGAATCTTGGCGCCCATCGCCTGCAGGCCCTTGATATGGAGATCCACCGGACGCGATCCGATGGCGCAGCCACCGGGCAGCGATACGCGCGCTTCGCCAAATCGCGCCAACGTCGGCCCCAGCACCAGTATGGATGCCCGCATGGTCTTGACCATTTCATAAGGGGCTTCCAGCACGGCAATGGCTGAGGCATCCAGTTCGACCCGCCCGCCCCGGTCCCTGTCAAGCTGCCGGACAACCCGCACGCCCATGTGTGCCAACAGGGCGAGCAGTGTGCCGATGTCTTTCAAATCCGGCACATTTGATAGCGTTACCGGCTCTGCGGAAAGCAGCGCAGCAGTCAAAATGGGCAATGCGGCATTCTTGGCGCCAGAAATCCGCACCTCGCCATTTAGCGGTGCGCCCCCGTGTATCAATAGTTTGTCCATCTTTACTGAAGGTTTACTGACGGCTGGCCCAGTCTTCCGGGGTGAAGGTTTTCATCGACAGCGCGTGAATTTCCTCACGCATCCTGTCTCCCAGTGCCTTGTAGACGAGTTGATGTTGCTGCACCATGTTCTTGCCGCGAAATTCGCTGCTGACGATGAGGGCATCGAAGTGATGGCCATCGCCCTTCACTTCCAGTTTCTCGCACGGCAGCGCGGCCGCTATCCAGCGTTGAATGTCTTCCGGTGTAACCATGATCAATGCCTGAGTTTGTAACCGCGTTTGAGCAATAACAGCGTAAAACCGGATATTGCCACAAAGCAGACTGTCACGACCAACAGGCTGGTGGCGGGTGGAATGTCCGAAAGGCCGAAGAACCCCCAGCGAAAGCCGTCAATCATGTAAAACACGGGATTCCAGTGCGAGGCAGCCTGCCAGAACGCCGGCAGGGAATGGATGGAATAGAATACCCCTGACAGAAAAGTCAGTGGCATGATGAGAAAATTCTGAAAGGCAGCAAGCTGGTCAAATTTCTCCGCCCACATGCCGGCAATGATGCCCAATGCCGCCAGGATGCCCGTTGACAATGCAGTAAAGAAAACCAGCCACACGGGATGCACGAGCGGCAAATCGGCAAACCAGACCGTCACAAGCCCCACGCCGATACCGACCACCACGCCTCTGATGACCGATGCCAGCATATAGGCGGCAAAAAACTCCAGATAGGAAAGCGGCGCCACCAGCACAAAGATGATGTTGCCGGTGATCTTGGACTGAATGAGGCTCGACGAACTGTTGGCAAACGCATTCTGCAGCATGGACATCATGATGAGCCCAGGCACCAGGAAAGCGGTATAGCTCACACCGGGGTAGGCCTCGACATGCTCTTCCAGCACATGCGAGAAGATCAAGAGATAAAGCATGGCTGTCACCACCGGCGCCAGCACGGTCTGAAAGGACACTTTCCAGAAGCGCAGCAACTCCTTGTAGAGCAGGGTCGGAAATCCGCTGATCGGCAACATCACGAGGCCCTGATAATCTCGGTAAACACGTCTTCCAGATCGGGCTCGATCAACTGCATTTCCCTGATTTCAAGCCCGGCCATGCGGATGGATGCCAGCATCGATTCGAGCTGGGAAAACGTCTCAAATCCGTAAAGCCAGGTTTCATCCGGACCCGGCTTCAGGCCAATCTCAACTGGCGGAACGCGATTCAGTTTCAGGCGCGCCTGCTGCTCATGACGGCGTGACAGCAGATTGCGTGTGCTGTCCAGTGCAACCAGCCTGCCCTGCTTCAGCATGGCGATACGCTCGCAAAGCGTTTCCGCTTCCTCAAGATAATGCGTCGTAAGCACAACCGTATGGCCTTCACGGTTAAGCGATTGAATGAACGTCCACAGCGTTTGCCGCAAATCGACATCCACGCCCGCCGTCGGCTCGTCCAGCACGATAACCGGCGGCTTGTGCACCAGCGCCTGCGCCACCAGCACGCGCCGCTTCATGCCGCCGGACAGCGCGCGCATGTTCTTGTCGGCATGTTCAGTCAGGCCAAGATGGTGAAGGATGTAGTCAATCCAGTCGTCATTTCTGTGGATACCGAAATAGCCGGACTGCAAGCGCAAGGTCTCCCTTGCGGTAAAGAACGGGTCGTAAACCAGCTCCTGCGGCACGACACCCAAGGCCAGCCGCGATGCCCGGTAGTCACGGACCACATCGAAACCCATGACTTCGGCCGTGCCATGTGTGGCCCGAGTCAGCCCGGCAAGAATGCTGATGAGGGTAGTTTTGCCTGCGCCGTTGGGGCCAAGCAGGCCAAAGAACTCGCCTTGCCTGATTTCCAGATCGATGCCATCCAGCGCGCGAACCTGGCGATACTCTTTCACCAGACCCTGAACGCGAATGGCCGCGCTCATGCGATCTGGTCTGCTACGCCGTACAGGGAAGCAAGGTTCAGCAAACGCCGGGGCAGGCCAGTGATACTGAGTTGCTTGTTTTTCTGGCGCGCTTCGCGGCGGCAGGAGAAAATCAGGCCCAGTGCGGAGGAATCGACATTCTGGATGCCCGAGCAGTCCAGCGTATCCACGCCGGATTGAATCAAGGGCCGAAGCCGATCGAGGATATCCGGAACCGTATCGAGTGTTACATCACCTGCCAGCCGGCAAATATTTCCATGTTGCTCAATCATAAGCCGGCGATTTGCATCGAACCAGGCAGCGCATTCGCATTGAAAGAAGTGGAAGGCTTTACATTGGCCACCGGCTTGCCTGGCGCCGCCTTGGGCGTGGTGGCCTTGTCCTGGTTGCGGGATTTTGCCTCCAGCGTGGAAATCAAACCATCAATGCCGGATTGACGGATGGTATTCGCAAATGAAGAACGATAATTGATGACCAGGCTTACCCCATCAATGGCAACATCAAAAACCTTCCATCCAAAGTCCGTTTTGTACATCTCGTAATCAATGGGAATGGGCTTGCCGCCAGGCTGCCTGATTTCGGTCTTGACGGTCACCTGGGAATCGTCTGGCCGCATGTTGAGCGGCTTGAAATCAACGGTCTGGTTGCTGAATTCAGTCAGCGAAGCGGCATATGTCCTGACAAGGAGTGAACGGAATTCCTTGACCAGTGATTGTTTTTGTTGAGGACTCGCACTGTTCCAGTACTTGCCAACCGCCAGTTGAGTCATGCGGTTAAAGTCAAAATGAGGCAATACCCTGGCTTCGACCAGCTGGTAAGCCTTTTTGATATTGCCAGCTTGTATGTCCTTGTCCGTCCTCAGGATGTCAAGAACCTCCTGGGTCGTGTTCTTTGCAAGCTGATCTGGCGTCAGGTCCTGAGCCTGGGCACCCAAGGCAAGCAACCCCAGCAACATGCTGAAAATAAATCGGAACATGGAATCTCCCTTAATCTTTCCCAACACACAGATGACCATAAATATCTATTTCTGTTCCCCGGTCAGCTTGCTAAGTTGAGCCACATTCATATTGAAGTCATTGACCGTGCGGAGATATTCGGTTTGAGCCAGCACATAGCTTTTGATGGCCTCGGCCAGTCTGTCGCCCTTCTCCAGGCCAGCAGAAAAATCAGCCAAGGAAGCAATCACCCACCGTCGTGCGGAGGCCGCGCCTTCGGCAAGCTCTTTCTGCGCTTCATAATTGGCCCGGGCATTGGCATAGGCCTCCCCGACCTCGAATGGAATGCCTGCCAGGGCAAACAGCCGTTTTTGATTGAGCGCCTCAAGTTCAGCCTGGGCCTGGCTGACGCGGGCGGATGCAACATCGAATACGGCATCCCACTTGACGCCAAGGACAGGCGTCAGTCCGCCGCCATTGAAGGGATCATAAACATGCGGGTTCTCCAGCTTGTCACGCTGGGAAGCATAGCTGTACGTGCCCACCACGCCGGCATAGATATCCGGCATGATCTCGGCTTTTCTGGCGGCCAACAGTGCCCGCCGTGACTTCAAACCCGCCTCGAGTTGCTGCATTTCCGGCCGGTCGGATAATGCCTTGGCCTGAAGATCAGGCAATTCGATACTGGGGAAGGAAACAGGCTCAAGCTTGACGTCCGCCACGGAAAGGGGTGCCTTCAGTCCTACACCAGTCAGAACCTTGAGACCGTCAAGACTGATGGTTTCAACTGCCTTGGCCTGATGCACATATTTACCGATCAAGCCTTTTGCTGTCTGCAGGGAATACAGGTCAGACAGCGTGACCTCGCCGCTTTCTTCTTTCAATGCGGATTCAGCCCGGCTAATTGCTTGTAACAGCCGTCCCTGCATATCCTCAAGAAACAAGCGAATATCGCGGGAGGTGAGATAACCGTAATAGGCGCGTTTCGTATCAAAAATCGTTTCGGCCTTTGTCTGTTGTACCTCGCCGCGCTTGATTTCGATGTTCCCCTGTGCCGCCTTGCCATACTCGTCGATCTTGCCAAAGGTGTACAGGGGCTTGATCAGGGCGAATTCGAGATGTGTCCAGTCGGACAGGCCGTTCCAGTCGTTACTGTCCGAACGGGGGGTGCATGGAGGCGTGCAGGTTGTCGCGCCGCCCTGATAAAACCCCCCTTCTACCGCCGGTGACAGCCCGATAAAGGCGTTTGCATTGATGCGCCACCCATGGTTTCCCTTGACTTCACTCAAGAGACCGCGAGCTGCCTCGACCAGATATTCCCTTTCCCTGATGCGCGGATCTGCGGTCAGGCTCAACTGGATCGCCTGATCAAGATTGATCGTTTGCGCGTGAGCCAGCCCCGCAGGCAGAGCGAGACTGGCCGCAATAACAAACAGAGAAATTTCAGGGAGCCGCATTTGATGTTCCTTCATCAGTTGGCGCTTCCTGTGCCTTGCTGTACAGGAATTGTCCAATAAGGTTTTCCAGCACGACCGCTGATTGTGTCAACTTCAGGCGATCGCCCTGCTTCAGTTTTACTTCCTCGCCTCCCGCCTCGAGTCCGATGTACTGCTCGCCAAGCAGTCCGGATGTAAGAATCGAGGCGGTCGTATCCACCGGAAAGCCATAGCGTTTGTCCAGGTTGAGTGTCACCAAGGCTTCATAGGTCTTGTCATCGAAACTGATGGATGCGACCCGGCCCACGACCACGCCAGCGCTTTTTATGGGTGCCCGTGCCTTGAGGCCGCCAACATTCTCAAACAGCGCCGTAACCTGATAACTGTCCTTAGCATCAACGGTATTCATGCTGCCCACCTTGAGTGCCAGAAACATCAGCGCACCGATTCCAGCAACAACAAAAATACCGACCCACAGGTCCAGTAAAGCCCTGTTCATTTAGCTGATCCCCCGGAACATGAATGCAGTCAACACAAAGTCCAGCGCCAGAATGGCCAGACTGGACGTGACAACGGTGCGCGTAGTCGCCCCCGAAACACCCTCGGCAGTCGGGGGGGCGTCGTAACCCTCAAACAAGGCAATCGCCGTGACCGCGATGCCAAACACCACGCTTTTGATAACACCATTGAGAATGTCGTCTTGAAAATCGACCTTGGACTGCATTTGCGACCAGAAGCTTCCTTCGTCCACGCCGATCAATACAACACCAACGAGATAGCCGCCGAAAATGCCCGTAGCGGAAAACAGGGCCGCAAGCAGTGGCATGGAAATCACCCCGGCCCAGAAACGTGGCGCCACCACCCTGGCTATCGGGTCCACTGCCATCATTTCCATCGCAGCAAGCTGCTCTGTGGCCTTCATGAGGCCGATTTCGGCCGTTATTGCCGAACCAGCGCGGCTGGCAAACAGCAAGGCTGCCACGACCGGCCCCAGTTCCCGCACCAGGGAAAGGGCAACGAGTACCCCCAGCACTTCTTCCGAACCATAGGTTTCGAGCGTTTCATAACCTTGCAGGCCAAGCACCATGCCCACAAACAAGCCTGATACCAGAATGATGATGAGCGACAGGACTCCGGAAAAATAGATTTCCCGTATGGTCAGCCCAAAGCGTCTGAAAGCCGTACCGGAATGCAGCAAGGCAGAGACGAAGAAGCGCGTGGCATACCCCATGCGGGAAATGCCCTCCAGTGTTCGACGGCCTATTCCCGCAATCGAATTGATCAGTGCGCTCATGCCTCCACCCCCAGGCCTTCGCCTGGACAATTAACGCCTCGCCTCTGAACGTCCGGCGCGTTTCCGGACATGCGCACCCTCCCTTCATGGGTCCCCTGACTGCTTCTCATGCCCCCAACCTCAAATCAGCTTCATAAGTTCTGGCGGGATAATGGAAAGGAACCGGACCATCAGGCTCACCGTGTACAAATTGATGGACAAAAGGCAAATCCGAGGCATGGATTTGCGCCGGAGTGCCTTCAGCTTCAATCACACCCTCGGAGACAAAGTAGACGTAATCGACAATTTTCAAAGATTCCTGCACGTCGTGTGTGACCACAATCGAAGTCAGTCCCAGGGTATCCGTCAGCTTCCTGATGAGATTGCCGGTTACTCCCAGGGAAATGGGATCAAGGCCAGCGAACGGTTCGTCATACATGACAAGCATGGGTTCAAGTGCTATGGCCCGAGCCAGTGCGACACGCCTTGCCATGCCACCCGAAAGTTCCGAAGGCATCAAATCGGCCGCTCCACGCAACCCAACAGCATGCAGTTTCATCAGCACCAGATCATGAATCACGTCTTCGGGTAACTGGGTATGCTCGCGCAACTGAAAAGCGACATTTTCAAAAACACTCATGTCTGTGAAAAGCGCACCAAATTGAAACAGCATTCCCATTTTGCGACGCAATTGGTAAAGCTCATGCTGTTTCAGAGTTGTGACCTCCAGACCGGCCACCTTGATCGTACCGTGGCTTGGTTTGATTTGGCCACCGATGAGTCTCAAAAGCGTGGTCTTGCCACAACCGCTATTTCCCATGATTGCTATGACCTGGCCACGCCTTGCTGTCAGGTTTATGCCTTTCAAAACCTGCCGTTCACCATAGCCAAAGGAAACGTTTTCAATTTCTACCAGATTGTCCAAAGGTCTGGCCTTTTTCTTTTTATAAAGCGGTTATTTTAACGGATGACCTTTACTTTGAATGTGCTCAAACACCGAGCACATCGATTAATTCATTGATTTGTCTCATAAGCGTCAGGTTCACTTTTCGCATGATCAAAATAATCGGACGGCTCTCTTTCACTGCCGTCTGGATGATCGACGCCAATTCACGAAAATCAGGTTCACTTTCAATCCATTTGATCTCGGCTTCAGTGGAAAGTAATGCTCGTCCGCCAAATTGATCACCCATCCGAGATAATTTATCTGGATCACTTTCTGGTACTTCCAGAATGAAACGGAAATTCTCACCGGTGTCACGAAGCCAGATTTCAATTTCTTCTACTGATGTCTGCTCCAAGACCTCGAATGAAATGTATACACACCTGAATTGTGTGTTGTAAAAAGACAAACGCCAGTCTGAAGGCAAGTCAACCGGATAAATCCCAACTCCTTCGTGGTCCCAACCGATCAATCCAAAATATACGTAATACACTGTTTTTATAAATATTTTAATTTAATCAATAATTTTGTAGCTGAAATTAATCTCTTTTAATAATGAATGAAAAATGTCTCATTTTTATCAGCAGATCTTGGCATGAAAGGAAACATCATGAATTTATAGATTGCTTATATTCAGATATACGCATAACATTTGTTTTCAATAAGACAAGCCAAATATTGCTTTTTCTAACCCCCCAATCACCTCAATCAACAGGAGAGCACCATGAAAAAACTGACAACCCTTGCCGCCGGCATGCTGCTGGCACAACTTGCCATGGCCAATGTCTCGGCTCCTGCCGCCGCACCGGCTGCAACTGCAACGCCTCAAACCCCTGCCCAGTGGCTGGATCGCATGACCGATTTTACCCGTAACGCTTCTGCCTACCGTGATCCCAAGGTGTTCGTGCCATGGTCCAACGCCGTGACCGAACCTGGCTTTTACACGCAAATGGGCATCAACATGATGGATCCCGGTAACTGGTACCGCATGATGGGCACCATGCTGGATCCTCGCTCCCTGAACAACTACATGCAGTTTACCGATCCCAACATGTACATGAAGTGGATGGCTGCTTCCATGGACCCCAACTTCTATACCGCCCTGATGACCACCATGCTGGATCCGGGCAAGATGATGCGCTGGATGATGATGCCCATGGATCCCCAGATGTGGAACATGATGATGCAGTCTCTGAACCCCAACATGTACCTCAAGTGGATGATGGCGCCTCTGGATCCCCGCCTCTGGTCCCTGATGATGGCCCCGATGAACCCCAACCTGTATACCTCCTGGCTGGGTCAGTCGATGAATCCCGCCACCTACGGTTCCTGGGGTACCTGGATGAACCCCGCCAGCTATGCAGTTCCTGGCATGGTTCCGACCACCGGTACCGCCCCTGCTGGCGTTGTCAACCCGTTTGACCTAAGCGCTCTCTTTAACATGTATGCGCAACCTGCTGCCGCTCCGGCCGCTGGCCAGGCAGCTGCACCGGCAACCGGCACGTTCAATTTCTTTGATCCGAACGCCTGGACCAACATGTTCAACCCCGCCGCCTGGACCGCACCGGCTGCCCCGGCTGCCGCGGCTGCACAACCCGCTCCTGCCAAGTAAGTCACTGGCTGTAGCGATGATCTAGCAAAAGCCGGTCATACGACCGGCTTTTGCTTTTTGTGGCCTTCACCAAATACAATCGGTCAAGCCGCATCATTCCTGACTTTGGCATCCCTGATGAGATTCAGGCCCGACGCCAAGTCGTGCCTTGTGGTCCATCCTCAAGAATGATGCCTGAGGCTTTGAGTTCATCGCGTATGCGATCGGCTTCAACAAAATTTTTGCTCGATTTTGCCTCATTTCTCGCTTTGACCATGCGATCGATTCTTTCGTCATCCCCCACCCCTTCACCCTTGAGGTAGGCTTCCGGCGATCTTTGCAACAAGCCGATGACTTTGCCCAAGGCTTTCAGCAAACCCGACAACTCCGCAGACTTGCCCTTGTTGACCTCGCCGGCCAGATCAAACAGCACAGCCACCGCTTCCGGCGTATTGAAATCCTCATCCATTGCCGCCCTGAAACGGGCCGCATACGCATTATTCCAGTCCAGCGGAATCTCAACAGGCGGCACATTCCTCAACGCCGTATAGAGTCGAGTCAGCGCACCTTTGGCATCTTCCAGATGTGCATCGGAATAGTTCAACGGGCTGCGATAGTGCGCGCGGAGTATGAAAAACCTTACCACCTCTGGGTCAAACTTATCCAGAATCTCCCGGATGGTAAAAAAATTGCCCAGGCTTTTGGACATTTTTTCGTTGTCCACCCGCACAAATCCATTATGCAGCCAGTAATTGACGAACTTGCAGCGGTTGGCGCCCTCGCTTTGGGCAATTTCGTTTTCGTGGTGTGGAAACTGCAGGTCCTGCCCCCCGCCGTGAATGTCGAAATGCGCACCCAGCAGCCTGCTGCCCATGGCCGAGCATTCAATGTGCCAACCCGGCCGCCCGGGCCCCCAGGGAGATTCCCATGCAGGCTCACCTGGTTTGGCGGCTTTCCACAAGACAAAATCCATCGGATCAAGCTTGTTCGGGTCGATGTCAACCCGCTCGCCAGCCCGTAAATCATCCAGAGACTTGCCTGAAAGTGCTCCATAGGCAGGGAAGCTCCTGACGCTGTAGTACACATCGCCGTTATCCGCCCTGTAAGCCAGGCCGCCATCTACAAGGGAACCAATCATGGCCAGCATATCGGCCACATATTGTGTGGCGCGAGGCTCATGATCCGGTGGCAATACGCCCAACCGTGCCTCATCTTCGTGCATGGCAACGATGAAGCGTCCAGCCAGGCTGGCGGTTGATTCTCCATTCTCGGCTGCCCGCTTAATGATTTTATCGTCTATGTCCGTAATATTCCTGACATAGGTCACCTCATAGCCCGATGTCCTCAGCCAGCGCGAAATCATGTCAAACACCACAAATACACGGGCATGACCCAGGTGACAGTAATCATAGACCGTCATGCCGCACACATACATGCGGACTTTGCCCGGGATGATCGGGACAAAGGATTCGTGCTTTCGGGTCAGTGAGTTGTAAAGCGTGAGCATATCGATGCGAGAAGCCAGCGCAGTAAATTTGGCAGAAATGCCTACAAGCCCTGCGAGGAGTTGTTAGAATGCGATCTTGTTGGAAACTAATCTTGAGTTTAACACATGCCTAACATGCGAAATTTTGCTTCCATTCTTTTTCTTGCATTCATTGCCATCCCTGGTTTCGTTATTGCCGATGACATACAGGACATCAACCAGCTTTTTCGCAAAGGCGACCTGAATGGTGCACAGACCCGGGTCAATCAATACCTTGCAAAAAATCCCAAGGATGCCCAGGCACGTTTTCTCAAGGGGCTGATCCTGGCCGATCAGAACAAGACGACCGAGGCCATTCAGGTGTTTACAGCCCTGACTGACGACTACCCGGAATTGCCGGAGCCCTATAACAACCTGGCCGTGCTTTACGCAGCACAAGGCAAATACGATGCCGCCAAGAATGCGCTGGAAATGGCTATTCGCACCCACCCCAGCTACGCCACCGCCCATGAAAACCTGGGCGATCTGTATGCAAAAATGGCAACCATCGCCTATGACAAGGCACTTCAGCTCGACAGTGGCAACAAGACGGCACAAACAAAACTTTCCCTGATCAAGGACATGATGTCGGGTGGTCAGGAGCGCCGTCCAGTCATGACCGCTTCGGCCAAATCAGAAACCAGGACCGCCACCGCCGTCACCACCCAGCCTCCCATGACGAAGTCTGATACCAAGCCTGCCAGCAAGACTGCTGCAGCTCCGGCCTCGGACAAGGACGACGTCATCATGGCCATCCAGTCCTGGGCCAAGGCATGGTCCGCAAAGGACGTCGATGGGTATCTGGGGCATTACGCTCCGGACTTTTCACCATCCAGCATGTCGCGATCCGAATGGGCCTCACAACGTCGTGAGCGCATACTCGCACCCAAGAACATTTCCGTTTCAGCCAATGACATCCAGATTGTCAAGTCAACAGGGAATCGTGCCACGGTCCGCTTCAAGCAAGCCTATGAATCAGACCGAATGAAAAGCACATCCGGAAAAACCATGGAATTGGGCCTGATAGACGGGAAATGGCTGATCCTGCGTGAATCGGGCCGCTAATTGAACATGCCGCATAAATTCCTACTCTTGCTGCTGATCAGCTTGCTGGCTTCCCCAGCGAAGGCGGACATCCCCGAGGCAGACAGGTTATTGATGGATAGCCTGCAGGAAATAAGGCTGAACAAGCTTGATAGCGCTCTGAATTCCATCAACAAACTCCTGGACCGATACCCCAATTTCCGCCTGGCCCAGCTCATCAAAGGCGATTTGCTCCTGGCTCGAGCCAGACCCATTTCAACCATTGGCAATGCAAAGGATGGCAGGGATCAGCAGGCAGATCTCCGCGAGGAGGCCAAGGTTCGTATCCAGGCAATCAGCGATCCTGTGAATCCCAACCTGGTTCCTGAAGAATTGCTGATGTTGTCTGCCGACATTCGATATGCCTTGGCTGTCGATGCGGCCCGTTCTAGATTATATGTGTTTGAGAACACTGCTTCGGGTCTGCACAGGGTTGCTGATTTTTACGTGACCGTGGGCAAACTCGGCATAGGCAAAAATCGTGAAGGCGACAAGCGCACGCCCATAGGCGTATACACGATAACAAGCTTCAAGCCGGACAGTGAACTGGAAGAGTTGTACGGTGCAGGTGCCTATCCACTCAGCTATCCAAATGAATGGGATGACAGATTAAATCGCAATGGATATGGCATCTGGCTACATGGGGTTCCACGAGATACCTACTCGCGCCCTCCCAAGGCAAGCGACGGCTGCGTGGTGCTATCAAACGAAGATCTGATGCAAATGCAGCGTTATATCAGTATTGGCAAAACCCCGGTCGTCATTTCTCCATCCCTTACATGGTCCGATCCCGAATCGCTTTCCGTAGCTCGCGATGAGTTGAACGAAGCCATTGAGAACTGGCGCAATGACTGGGAAAGCCGCAATACCGACAGACTGCTGTCTCATTACTCACGTGAATTCAGCGATGGCCGCAATGATTTCAAGTCATTTGCAGACTCCAAACGTCGGGTCAATGCTGGAAAAACCTGGATCAAAGTCAATCTGTCTGGTTTAAGTATCTTTCGACAGCCTGGCCAACCGGATCTGTCCGTCATTACCTTCGAACAAGACTACCGGAGCAGCAATCTGGAAAACCGATCGAAAAAGCGTCAATACTGGCAACGTGAAAATGGCCGCTGGCGCATCATTCAGGAAAAGGTTCTTTGAGGGAACACATGGTTAAACTTCATACCTCTTATGGCGTCATTGGACTCGAGCTGGATTCCGAAAAGGCGCCCAAGACCGTCGAAAACTTTTTGCAGTACGTAAAGGATGGCTTTTACGACGGCACGATCTTCCATCGTGTCATTGACGGATTCATGATTCAGGGTGGCGGCTTCGAACCAGGCATGTCCCAGAAGCCAACGCGTGCGCCGGTGGAAAACGAGGCCGCCAATGGTCTGAAGAACGATGCCTATACCATAGCCATGGCCAGGACGCCGAATCCTCATTCGGCAACAGCGCAATTCTTCATCAATGTTTCCAACAACAGTTTCCTGAATTTCAGCGCGCCTACACCTCAGGGTTTTGGCTACGCAGTGTTCGGCAAGGTTACCGAAGGCAGGGAAGTTGTCGATGCGATCAAGAAAGTCCGGACGGGGAGCCAGGCAGGTCATCAGGATGTGCCCATCGACGACGTGGTGATCACCAAGGCGGAAATTGTCTGAACAGAATTCATCAGGCAGGTCGCTGTTGGTTGCCGACCTTCATCTGAGTGAAGAGCGCCCTGAAGCCACCGGGCGCTTTTTTCATTTTCTGGACCATACTGCCAAGGGTGCCGATGCGCTTTACATTCTTGGCGACCTGTTCGAGTACTGGATCGGCGATGACGACACACACAATTCCCTGGCCATGCAACTTGCCGAGAAACTGAAATCGCTCTCAGCGAAGGGTACTTCCGTCTTTTTCATGCACGGCAACAGGGATTTCCTGCTTGCAAAGGGCTATGCCGGTCAAAGTGGCATGACTTTACTGGCCGATCCGATGATTATCAATTTGCATGGCACCCCTACACTGTTGAGTCATGGGGACCTATTCTGCACGGACGACACGCGCTATCAACAATACCGCAAATGGATACGTCGTCCGGCCATCCAGAAAATGCTGCTCATGTTGCCGCTGGAATTTCGACGCGCTCTGGCCGGTTCGGCCCGCATGAAGAGCGAGCGGGAAAAGGCGGGAAAACCTCTGGAAATCATGGATGTCAATCCGGATGCGGTGATTCGAGCCTATCGGGAATATGGCGTCACACGCCTGATTCATGGCCATACTCACCGGCCAGCTTTGCATGAATCCACTGATTCAGGCAAAAAACTGGAACGCTGGGTATTGCCGGATTGGTTCGATTGTGGGGGCTATCTGGTCTGTACGTCTGCAGGCTGCCAGTTGGAAGTTGCCTGATCGGCTTCAGGTGGCTGCAAGGTTTGGTAACCCTCAGGCAATGTAAACCATGACGAATCCAGCGGTTTCCGTGTGCTTCCGGAAAACCTTCTGAGCCTTCCTGAATAATCCCTCTCCTCCAGCGGCAAACCATATGCAAGGGATCGTCCGCTCTCCCAGACATGATGCAACAGATCGCACGGCTGCCGAAGATCCTCCGGCGTATTCAAATAGGTCTGCAACTGCGTATAGGCCAGAGCCAACTTGTATTCCGACATCGCCCGAGCCGCATCCGGCAGCAAATCCCTGGCCGAAACCGTTTCCGAGCAAAGCACGCCGTCCGCACGAATTTGTAATCGCATCGTTCCTTGCTTGACCTGTTCAGCCCTTTCCTCGACCCTGTAGGCAGCGGGACGCACTAACGGCAGAGGCCTGCCTGTCACCCGCATGAGAACCTTCAATCCATGCAGCACGTTGACGACCTCCCCCTTCTTGCGATCAAACAGGACAAAATCCCCGCCATCCCGCCCATCGTCCAGACGCATGTAACGTTCATTGACCAGAATGCGGGTCACATAGGCCTCGCTGCCGGGATCCTGATCATGGTAGATGAGCTCCGTGACCATGGCTGCCTGCGCAGAAAAGCCGGACAACAGGAACATACATGCGAGCCACCTCATGCGTTCAACCCTCTCGCAAGATCGTTTTGAATGTCCCGCACTGACTCCAGACCGACAGCCACCCGGACCAGACCATCGCCAATTCCTGCAAACCCGCGCTGTTCGGCCGTCATGCGACTGTGCGTCGTGCTGGACGGATGGGTGATGGTGGACTTCGCATCACCCAGGTTCGCCGTAATCGAAAGCAATTTGCAGCCATCGACCACACGCCAGGCCGCTTCCTGCCCACCCTTCACTTCAAATGCCACGATTCCACCGCCGGTCTTCTGCTGTTCCATTGCCAGTTCATGCTGGGGATGGGAAGACAGCCCGGGATAGAACACACGTTCCACACCCGGATGACTCTCCAGCCAGCGCGCAAGTTCCAGCGCGCTTCGAGAATGCGCCTCCATGCGGATGGAAAGTGTTTCCAGCCCTTTCAGAATCACCCAGGCATTGAATGCGGAAAGCGTTGGCCCGGCCGTGCGCAAAAAGGTGTACACCCCCTCCATCAACTCCTTCGAACCCAATACCGCGCCACCCAGCACCCTGCCTTGCCCGTCCAGGTATTTGGTGGCGGAATGAATCACGATGTCCGCGCCCAGTGCCAGCGGCCTTTGCAACGCAGGCGAGCAGAAACAGTTGTCGACAGCCAGCCAGGCGCCAGCCTGCCTGGCAATCGCGGACAATGCCCCAATGTCGCTGACTTCGGTCAACGGATTGGAAGGTGACTCCACGAAAAACAGCTTTGTATTGGGCTTGAGCGCCCTCCTCCAGTCTTCCGGATCAGTTGGTGAAACGTAAGTGGTCTCGATGCCGAACCGGCCCAGAATATTCGAGAACAACTGCACCGTTGAACCGAAAATGGAGCGTGATGCCACGACATGTTCGCCGGTTTTCATCAATCCCATCACCGTCGCCAGTATCGCCGCCATGCCCGAGGAAAAGGCCACGCAACGCTCAGCACCTTCCAGCGCGGCAAGGCGGGTTTCAAGCATGTTGACCGTAGGATTGGTAAATCTGGCATAGATCATGCCGGGTTCTTCGCCCTTGAACCGCGCTGCTGCCTGGGCGGCATTCTTGAACACGAAACTCGATGTCAGAAACATCGCCTCGCTGTGCTCGTTGAACTGGCTGCGCACAATCCCGCTTCGCACTGCCAGGGTTTCGATATCGTAATCCAGATCGCTCATTCTGCCCTCCAAATAAAAAACCCGTTCGCGCGGGAACGGGTTTCACCACGCTTTAGCGGCATTTCTAAGGCGCTCCGCAAGCTGTGTTCAAATCAAGCGCTAGCCAAATGTATTCTGATGGTTTGTAAGCGTCAAGCACGTCCACCGGACACAAGATTCAGATCGAGTTGCTGTGTCTCGATGGAATGAGGTTGCACGTCGCCATTGCGAACATCCTCGACATAATCGAGATAGGCCGTTGTAACATCGCCGGTAATATAGCGGCCGTCAAAGCATGAGGTATCGAAATCCTGTATGTTCGGATTCTCGGCTCTCACATCATCAACCAGTGCGCCCAGATCCTGATAAATCAATGCGTCACATCCGATCTCGCTCGCGATCTCATCGTCACTTCGATTGTGGGCCAGCAATTCTGATCGGGTAGGCATGTCGATGCCATAGACGTTTGGGTAACGTACCGGCGGCGCGGCCGAAGCAAAAAAGACCTTCGCTGCGCCGGCATCCCTTGCCATCTGCACGATTTCGCGGCTGGTCGTGCCCCGCACGATGGAATCGTCCACCAATAGCACGTTCTTGTCCTTGAATTCCTCGGCGATGGCATTGAGTTTCTGGCGCACGGACTTTTTGCGCAGTGCCTGACCGGGCATGATGAAGGTACGACCTATGTAACGGTTCTTGATGAATCCCTCGCGATAGGGAACATTCAAATGATTGGCCAGCTGCAGAGCCGAGGGACGGCTGGTATCGGGAATCGGAATCACGACATCGATTTTCAGATGACTGAAATCTCGCTTGATCTTTTCGGCCAGCGAGACCCCCATGCGCAGCCGGGTCTTGTAAACCGAAATGCCATCCATGACAGAGTCCGGACGGGCAAGATAGACATATTCGAAGATACAGGGATTGAGCTTTGGCGAACTTGAACACTGGCGGCTATGTATGCGGTGGTTCAGGTCGACGAAAACCGCCTCGCCCGGTGCCACGTCTCGCAGTATCTTGAATCCCAGCGCATCAATCGCCACCGATTCGGAGGCAATCATGTATTCATTCGGATTTACGCCTTCGTTCACGCCGATCACGAGCGGGCGTATGCCATGGGGATCACGAAAGGCAAGCAGGCCATAGCCCGCAATCAGTGCAACGACCGCATAGGCGCCGCGACAGCGAGAATGGACACCGGTAACGGCGGCAAAAATCGTGTCCAGATCAAGGCGACCGGCGTGGCCGCGCATCTGCAGCTCATGCGCCAGCACATTCAGCAGTACCTCGGAGTCGGAATTCGTGTTGACGTGGCGCATGTCCTCGGCAAACAGGATCTGCTTCAATTCATCGGTATTGGTGAGATTGCCGTTATGGCCCAGCACAATGCCGAAGGGCGAATTGACATAAAAAGGCTGCGACTCTGCCGGGCTTGATGCAGAACCAGCCGTTGGATAACGCACATGAGCCACGCCGATGTTACCCAGCAGATTGCGCATGTCGCGTGTACGGAACACATCACGCGCCAGTCCCTGACCCTTGTGCATGTGGAAACGAGCGCCCTCTGCCGTAACGATACCTGCAGCATCCTGGCCACGATGCTGCAGGACCATCAAGCCATCATAGAGCAGTTGATTGACCGGTGTATTGGCAACGATGCCGATGACTCCGCACATGCTTGATCACCTAAAAATGTATATGTTTGGCCAAGGCCGCGGGCAACAAAGGCTGGATTGCAATAGCCATTCTCTCAAGCGGGCCTGAAAAAAACGCATACTTCCAGAAATCAGTCTGCGGGAATGCCGTCAGCCCTGCCGCAAGGGTAAAACCAGCAAGAATCACCAGCCCACGCAGCAGGCCGAACAGTCCGCCGACCACCTTGTCAGCACTTCCCAGGCCGATGGCGCCTACTGCTCCCTTGATCACGCGCCCAACCAGCATGACCGCAACCATCATCACCAGAAAGACGACGACAAAACCCGCGAAATAGCGCAACCCTTCGCTTTCAACATTGAAGGGCAACATCGGCGCCATTGCTGCGGCGCCCCATTTCGCTGCAAGAAATGCCACAATCCAGGCTCCAAGGGAAAAAACTTCCTCGATCAGACCACGCATCAGGCTTCGTATGACCGATGCAGCCAGAATCAGGATAACGACCCCATCCAGGACAGTCATTTTTCCACAACCTTGCCCGGAACGCCCGCATCCGCCAGCTTGGCGGCAACGGCATCAGCTTCAGCGCGGGTTGAAAAGGAGCCTAGCCTGACCCGGGTCGCATTGCCCACCTGTTCAGTATATGACCTCAGCCCGAGTGCCGAAATCCGAGATTGGACTTTTTGCACATTGCCCTTGTCTGAGAAAACGCCGACCTGCACGACAAATGCCGCGGTTTCAGTTTCAGATGCAAGGGGTTTGTCGGATTCCACTTTCCTGATTTCTTCAGTCGGTCTGGCTGGCTCAACCGGATTCTGGGCGTTCTGGGGGATGGGCATTGCCGGCGTTTTATCTTCCGGCGAGGCAGGTTCAATCGTGGAATTTGCCGAAGGCGGGGCATATTCCACCGCGTTTTCAGGCAGTGTCGTTTTCTCGGGCGGTGGTGGCATGAGCACTTTCAGCGGCCCGGTCGGTGGCGGCTCGTCCTCGAGTACCAGGGGAAGCAGAATAACCGCAAGAATGGTAAGGGCCACAGCGCCAATCAGGCGCCTGCGCGCACGCCGTTTATGGTTATCGTCTGATAAGGGAGCTGTCATCAGGAAACGGTCTTGAGAATTTCCGCTACGACATGAAACGATCCGAAGACGACAATTCTATCACCTTCAAAAGCTTCGAGTCTGGCTGCCGAAAAAGCATCTGAGGGGTCAACATGGATGCTTATCCTTCCTTTTGCATGATTCCCGAGTTTGGCTGCAAGCGTTTCACCTGATTGACCCCGTTCACCTGACAGTCCAGCCACAAACCATGTATCGAAAATGTCCTTCAACGGCGTAATCACGCCTTCGGCATCCTTGTCGGCAAGCAGTGCAAAAACAGCATGGTTTTTTCCCCTTGCCGGACGGGATCGCAGATTTTCGGCCAAAGCCCGGGCGGATTCTGGGTTATGCGCCACATCCAGGACGATCTCGACAGGACCTTGAATTTTCTGGAAACGCCCCGGTAAACGCACATTCATCAATCCCTGCCGAATCGACGAAATCGTGACGGGAACATGGTCTCCAACGGCCGCCAGCGCGGCCAAGGCGCTGGCGGCGTTGCGTAGCTGATGCTTTCCCGTCAAGGCTGGAAAAGGCAAACCGGGCAATCTGATTCCGCGCATAAAAAATTCCCAGCACTGTTCATGGCTTTCATGTCCAAAGTCCGGGCCGGTTCGGATCAGGTCTGCGCCAATATTGCGAGCGTGTTCCACCAGGCTCCGAGGCGGATCGGGGTCCCCGCAGATGGCTGGCTTGCCGGCCCGGTAGATGCCGGCCTTTTCAAACCCGATGGCCTCGCGGGTATTTCCAAGCCAGGCCTGATGATCCAGATCAATGCTCGTCACTACAGAAACATCCGGGTCGAAAATGTTGGTGGCATCCAACCGTCCGCCCAGTCCCACTTCGATGATCGCCACATCGACACCCGCCTGCACGAACTGCCACATCGCCGCCAGCGTGCCGTGTTCGAAATAGGTCAATGAAATATTGCCGCGCGCGGCTTCAACGGCCTCCAGTCCGGCCACGACTGAATCATCACTCGATTCCAGACCATTGATGCGAACACGTTCGTTATAGCGAAGCAGATGCGGTGAAGTAAAGAGCCCGGTCTTGCAGCCCTGCACCCGCAGGATGGATTCAAGATAGGCGCAGGTTGAACCCTTGCCATTGGTGCCGCCGACAAGGATGACCGGGAATGATGGCTGGAGCCGCATTGCATCGCACACTTGCGCGACACGCTCGAGCCCAAGCTCGATGGTATGTGGATAGGCTTGCTCCAGACGGGCAAGCCAGTCAGATAAAGCGGAAGTCAAAGCCGACACCATTTTGCAGAGAAAAAACAATTCACAGGAAGGTAATAGAGGTTAAGGGAGGAAAGCCAAATGTTTTACTCCCTTACCTCCTGTTCCTCCCTGTAAGCGGGTTTTGAATTTCTCTGTGTCTCTGTGGTGGAGTGAAATCAAGCCGCCAACGCTGGCCGCTTCAACAGCATGGCAATGGTCGATGCCAGTTCACCGCGCATCTGCCGTCGGTCGACGATACGGTCGATCGCGCCTTTCTCCAGCAGAAATTCGGAACGCTGGAATCCTTCCGGCAGGGTCTCGCGCACGGTTTGCTCGATCACGCGCGGCCCCGCAAAGCCGATCAGTGCGTTCGGTTCGGCAATGATGAGATCACCCAGCATGGCGAAACTGGCCGACACCCCACCCATTGTCGGGTCGGTCAGCACGGAAATAAACGGCAGCCGATTCGCCGACAACTGGGTCAATGCAGCCGATGTCTTGGCCATCTGCATCAGCGAAAACAGGCCCTCCTGCATGCGCGCCCCGCCACTGGCGGAAAAGCAAACGAATGCGGATTTTGTTTCGATGGCGGTTTCCACCCCGCGCACGAAACGCTCGCCCACCACAGACCCCATCGAACCCCCCATGAACTTGAATTCGAATGCGGCCGCCACCACGGGCAATGTCTGGATCGCGCCCGCCATCACCACCAGCGCATCGGTTTCCTGGGTACCCTTCTGAGCCTCCATCAAACGATCGGGATATTTCTTGCTGTCCCTGAACTTCAGTGGGTCGATGGGTTTGACCTCCATTCCGATCTCGCGCCTTCCTTCCGCATCCAGCAGCATGTCCAGCCGCTCGCGCGCGCCGATGCGATGGTGATGTCCGCACTTGGGACAGACCTCCAGATTGTTCTGCAGGTCGGCCTTGTACAGCACCTCGTTGCATGAAGGGCACTTTGACCATAGTCCCTCAGGCACCGATTTCTTTGCCTCACGGCGCGCCTTGATCTTCGGCGGTACAAGTTTTTGAAACCAGCTCATTTAGAACATCCTAGCTTATCCCCCTCTCCCTTGAGGGAAGAGGAAGGGGTGAAGCGGTAAATTCGCGGAGCCTGCTCCGCGCCCGCTGAACAGTCCCGGCATACCTGCCGGAACGCGCCATGTACTGGAGGGTGAAGCGCACCCACAACGCCTGCCATCCCTTTTTGCCTCGCGCCGGGTAAGGGAAATCTGTTCACTTCATTGCCGCATCCACACCACGGCGCAATTCCTGCACCAGCGTCCTTGTCCGGTTGACCACTTCATTCTCGGGCGAATTCTCGATTTCGTTCACGATCCGGCTACCCACCACCACGGCGTCCGCGAAACCCGCCATTCGCTGCGCGGTTTCCGCGTCGCGAATGCCGAATCCCACGCCCACCGGCAGACTGCAATGCGAGCGGATCATGGCAATCTTGCTCGCCACCTCCTCAACATCCAGATGCCCCGCGCCCGTCACACCCTTGAGCGACACGTAATAGACAAAGCCCCGCGCCTTCTCCGCCACTTTTGCAACGCGCGATTCAGGTGTCGTTGGCGACAGCAGAAAAATCGGATCGAGTCCATGCGCGACAAACACATCCGCCACGCCCAGCGATTCCTCCGGAGGAATGTCCACCGTCAGCACGCCATCTACGCCCGCGGCCTTCGCCTCTTGCGCAAATTTCTCGTACCCCATGTGTTCAACCGGGTTGGCATAGCCCATCAGCACGACAGGCGTCTTGTCGTTGGTTTTGCGAAACTCCGCCACCATCGCCAGCACATCCTTCAGGCCCACCTTGTTCGCCAGTGCCCGTTCCGACGCACGCTGAATCACCGGGCCATCCGCCATCGGGTCTGAAAAGGGCACGCCCAGTTCGATGATGTCCGCACCCGCTTCCGCCAAGGCATGCATCAGCGGAACGGTCATGCCCTTGCCAGGATCACCTGCGGTAATGAAGGGAATCAGGGCTTTCTTGTTTTGCGCCTTCAGCACGGTAAAGGTTTGGCCGATGCGGCTCATAAATTATTCGTTCTCAAAATAGTCAGAATCCATTCCTCAACGCTAGAGCGTAATCCCCGAAAGCTTGGCCACGGTATTGATATCCTTGTCGCCGCGCCCGGACAGGTTGACGAGGATGATCTGGTCTTTCTTCATCGTGGGCGCGAGTTTCTTGGCCTGGGCGACGGCGTGGCTGGATTCCAGCGCGGGGATGATGCCCTCGAACTTGCACAGGTCGGCAAACGCGTCCAGCGCCTCATCATCGTTGATGGCGACATATTCGGCCTTGTGCGCATCCTTCAGCCAGGAATGTTCCGGCCCGACGCCGGGGTAATCAAGACCCGCCGAGACGGAATGGGTTTCGATGATCTGGCCGTTTTCGTCCTGCATCAGATAGCTGCGGAAGCCGTGCAGCACACCGGGTGTACCCGCCGAAAGCGGCGCGGCATGTTTGCCCGACGCGATGCCGGATCCGCCGGCCTCGACGCCGATGAGTTTGACCTGCGGGTGCGCGAGGTAGGGATGGAAAATGCCGATGGCGTTGGAGCCGCCGCCGACACAGGCGATGACTACATCCGGTTGACGGCCTGTGAGTTCGGGCATCTGCGCGATACATTCACGGCCAATGACGCATTGGAAATCACGCACCAGCATGGGATAAGGATGGGGGCCTGCGGCAGTGCCCAAAATATAGAAGGTTGATTCGACGTTGGTCACCCAGTCGCGCATGGCTTCGTTGAGCGCGTCCTTCAGCGTCTTTGAGCCAGATGACACAGGCACCACGGTGGCCCCCAGCAATTTCATTCTGTAAACGTTGGGGGCCTGGCGGGCAACGTCTTCGGCACCCATGTAGACCACACATTCCATGCCATAGCGCGCGGCGACGGTGGCGGATGCCACGCCATGCTGGCCCGCGCCGGTTTCGGCAATGACGCGCTTTTTACCCATTCTTCTGGCCAACAGTGCCTGGCCGATGGTGTTGTTGATCTTGTGCGCGCCGGTATGATTGAGGTCTTCGCGCTTGAGGTAAATCTGCGCGCCGCCGTAGGCTTCAGACAGACGACGGGCGTGATACACCGGGCTGGGCCGGCCAACGTAATGCTTGAGCTCGTATTCGAATTCGGCCATAAACGCCGGGTCGGCCTTGGCTTTTTCGTACTCGACGCGCAATTCTTCCAGCGCAGCCATGAGCGTTTCGGCGACGAAGATGCCGCCATAGGGGCCAAAGTGGCCGCGAGAATCGGGAAGGTCGTTGAGGTTCATGTTTTCACCACAAAGGCACAAAGACACAGAGAAAGAACGGGAAAAATCATATGCTGGCTTTTCACCGCGCCTCTGTGTCCATGTGGTTAATGATTCAATCTTGCCTGTTCAATAAATAATGCCATCTTGGCCGCGTCCTTGATGCCGGGGGCGGATTCGACCCCACTGCTCACATCCACTGCCCACGGCCTGACCTTGCAAACTGCCTCTGCCACATTGTCCGGATTAAGGCCGCCGGAGAGCACGATGCGCTTGGGCAAGGACGCCGGAATCAGATTCCAGTCAAACCGTTTGCCGGTGCCACCGGGCACACCGGGCACATATGCATCCAGCAATAGTGCGCGCGCATCGCTAAAATCCGTGGCATATTTTACCAAATCGACACCCGGCCTGACCCGCACGGCTTTGAGGTAGGGTCTGCCAAACTGCCTGCAATATTCCGGCGATTCGTCACCATGAAATTGCAGGAGGTCAACCGGGGCAGCCCTCAACACGCTGTATACATATTCCGGCTCGGCATTGACGAAGAGGCCAACCGACTGCACGAAGGGCGGCATGTCCCGCAACAGGGAAGCAGCCCGGTCGATGGAGAGATAACGCGGGCTGTTGGCATAAAACACGAAGCCCAACGCATCCGCGCCCGCCTGGCAGGCAGCATAGAGGTCCTCCTTCCGGGTGATGCCGCAAATCTTTACGCGCATGGCCATGTATCTCTTCCGCAATCCGGCAAACCAAAACGGGAAGGATACCGGATATGCGACAAATAGAGCCCGTCCGGCATGAAGGTTGGCGCGGCGCGGGTGCGGTCTTTATGCGCGAGCAATTCGCTTATCCATTCCGGCTTGGCGTTGCCGACGCCGATGTGCACCAGGCAGCCAACGATGTTGCGCACCATGTGGTGCAGAAATCCATCCGCCCGGAAATCGAACACGATGTAATCTCCCAGCCGTGTCACTCCTGCCCGACGCATTTCCTTTTCCGGTGATCTGGACTGGCACTCAGCCGCGCGGAAAGCGGAAAAATCATGCCGTCCCAGCAGTTTTCCCGCGGCTTGCTGCATGAACGCTTCATCCAGCGGACGGTGATGCCACCCGACCTTGCCGGCCATGATGCCCGGCCGCACGGGATGATTGATCAGCACATAACGATAGCCGCGTTCCTCGACCGCAAAGCGCGCATGAAAATCATCAGGCACTTCCCTTGCCCAGAGTACTGAAATGCTTTCAGGCAAATTGGAATTGACGCCGCGTACCCAGGCAGTCACCGGCCGTTCCACGTCGACATCGAAATGGGCGACCTGAAAACTGGCATGCACGCCGGTATCGGTTCGACCCGCAGCCGTCACGGATGTTTCAGTCCCCGCAATTTCCGCTACTGCGCGCTCCACAACGTCCTGAATGCCGCATCCTGTTGGCTGTGACTGCCAGCCGCAATAGGGACGGCCGTCATATTCAAGGCCGATGGCGATTCTCATAGCAGCGTCGCGCCAAGCATGATGCAGGAGACCGCCAGCAAGCCCGCATCCGCAAGCCCCGGGGCTGGAACGACAAGTCGCATTTCCACGAATCCATACGGCACTTCAAGCGGTGACAGGAGTTCATCAAGCCAGCCTTGCCCTTTGGGCTGTTGTTGAATGTGTTCCAGTGCCAGCGCAATCCGGACTGCCAGCGCGCGACGGTCGAAACCCAAACGCTCCAGCGGCCCGGCCAGAAGATACAGCCCGCCCGCCAATTGCCGGGGCGAAAACTGATCCAGAAGCCTTGCAAGTGCCGCCAACAGTATTACCAGACGCGCTACTCTCAGACCGCCCGCCTGGAGTCCCTCATGAGTGACCTCCTGAAAGCCGGGCCAGACATATATCCCCGGCATGGTCAAGGCATAAAGCAGCATGATCGCAAGCAACAGCCATTTTGCCTTCCACGCCAGTCGAAAAAACCGCTGCCAGACAGATCGTTGAAAAAGCAGAAACCCGGCAACCAGGGCCAGCCATGACAGTTGACGCGGGGATGCCAGCTCGACGGCCACCGCAAAAATCAGCCAGCTTGAAATGGAAACCGCCGGGTGGAATACCCGGCGGCTGTTGGTTTGAATTGCCATAGCCGGAACTATGGCGGCTTAACAGGATTTTGGCAATGTCTTATATGCTGGCCATCAAGCTGCGGGCGTCACCTTGCTGCTTGTCGTTGCCTTCATTGAGGACTTCCTGAAGGATTTCTCGAGCACCTTCCTTGTCGCCCATTTCCAGGTAGGCGCGCGCAAGATCCAGTTTGGTGGCAACTTCATCCATCCCATCCTCACCGCCCACCTCGTCCAGATTCAGGTCAAGGCCGCTGAAATCCATCTTGCCATCCGCGGACAGCGCATCCACCTCATCCATGTTGAAGTCGGTGTCATCCTTTCCCTCTGGCACCTTGATGTCCAGACCGGAAAGATCGAATTCCAGTCCCTGGTCAAGGCTGGCGTCGTTCTGCGCTTCAGTCATCTCATCCGCCATGCTGCTGCCAGGCTGTTCCATGCCAGAACCGGCATCAGCGATATCAGGCTCAGGTGCCCGGGTTTCGAAATCCAGGACTTCACCTGCTGTTTCGAATGCTTGCTGGCCTGCAACCTGTGCGGATTCGATGGCCTGCGATGTGGCTGATTCGGCAACCGACCTGGCTTCAGTTGCGGCAGAAGCCGCAATTCCCATGGCACCAGCAACCACGGAACCCGCTTCAGAAAATGCCCCTTGGGATTTTTCCTGTCTTGCAGTGAGACTTCCGCCGTATAGAGGATTCTCTGGATCAATCGAACGCCCCATGTCGACCGCGCGTTCCCAGATATCGTGATTCCTGCCGCCCAGGGCTTTTTGCAAGTCCCTGGCCACTTGCTCGAACGCAACGGTGTTCTTTCTGGCTGCATAGATTTCCAGTAGCTTCAGCCGGATTTCGTGACGATCGGGTGTCTTGTTCAGGGCTTCCTTGAGGATCTCTTCGGCCTGCGCATCTCGACCATAGGCCATGTAGACTTCGGCTTCGGCAATCGGATCGACATCATGCGTGTCGATCGTGCCAAGCCCGGCCTGACTGAAGTCGGTCAGGAATGAAGTATCGCCGGTATTGACCGCGCCACCCGAAGCAACGCCAATGACCGTGTTTGGTGACAGCCCCTGGCTGGGCATGAGGCTGTCCTCGAACTGCTGGGTCGTTGTCTTGCGGCGGCGGTTGCCGGACATCATCCACCAAAGTACACCGCCCAGACCCATGACAGCCAGGCCGCCGCCCCAGTAAACCGGATTTTGCAGTATCGGGTCGTACCAGTTGTCCGCTGGTTGCTCGACCGGCGGTTTGGCTTCGACTTTTGGAGCCGGGGCAGTTGCCGGCGGTTTTTCAGCGCCTTCAAGGGATTTCTCGTTCATTTGAACGAGGTCCTGCATGTCCTTGATCTGTTTTTCCAGGGAGGCAACTCGATCCGCCGATTCCTTCAGTGCCTTTTCGCGTGCTGTCAGGTCCTCTTCCTGCGCCTTGATCCTGTCCTGCATCTCAGCCGCCTGCTTTTCTGCTGCTTCCTTGCCGGTCTTGGCTGCAGGCACGGCAGGTGTGATACCCTTGGACAATTTGACAACATCCTTGGCTTCCTGCGCCGGTTTGGCCTTATCTTCTATTTTTGGCGTGATCTTGCCAGCCGAGACCTGTCCGCTTTCCTTAGGAGTTTCCTTGACCGGCTCGGCAGCCACGCGATCTGCCAGGCTGGCGCGATAAGACTGCCAGTCGGCTGCCTGCAAACGCACTTCGCGTCTTGCGCTCTTGACATCGACGGAGGCCATGGCCTCCGCGTCTGGGATGGTCAGTTTCTGTCCGGACTTGAGCCGGTTCATGTTCTTGTCCACGAAAGCGTGGCTATTTTTATTAAAAATGCTCACCAGCGCCTGATCAAGGTTGACATTGGCTGGCTTGACCCGGCTTGCAATGGCAGCCAGCGTATCGCCGCGCTTGACACGCACGGTACCAGTCACCGGTGCTGCCTCTTCCTGAACCGGTTTGGTTTCCGCGACCGCCTCCTTGGGCTCGACGGCCTTTTTTGGCTCTGATTTGACGGGTTCCGTGGGGGTCGGAACAGGCTTGGAAACCGTGACAGGTTCAGGTTTAACGGTTGGTGCAGGCGTGACCTTGGGTGCTTCCGCCTGAGGCAAGGTAACCGGAATGGGCGCAACGGTCTGTGGAGCCGCAATGCCTGGCGGGTCGAGCAGTAAGGTATATTCGCGAACCAGGCGGCCCGAAGCCCAGTTCAACTCGATCAGCATGTCCAGGAAGGGGTCATTGACCGGTTTGGTTGAAGTGACCTTGAGTACCGGGCGACCATCCGCTTTCCTGTCCACCTTGAATTGCAAGGTCGAAAGCGCGGGGGCGTATTCGATCTGGGCATCCTTGAAGGCTTGGCCCGAGGCAACGTTTGCGGCAAGACTGTCAAGTTCTGCCTTGTCGACGGCCAGCAGTTCTATTTCCGCCGAAAGCGGCTGGCCCAGCGCAGAATTGACCGTCAACCTACCCAAACCCGCCGAATATGCGCTCAACGGCAAGATCAGCATCAAGGCATTGGCAGCCAGTTGGGTCGTGATACGGTTCAATTTCATCCTATGGTCCTCCCAGACTCGGAGTGATATTCATGAAAACTGTCGATTTCTAGACGCTTTTAATGACGGCCGAACGGTAACATTCTTTAGGCTTCTTAGCATGATTCTTGCAAAAAAGCCCGGTTCTCGACGTTTTTTACCTGAAGGTCTATTTTGCGTGCTCCTGCAGGATGCGCAACATGCGGCGCAGCGGCTCGGCCGCGCCCCATAAAAGCTGATCGCCCACGGTGAACGCAGTCAGGTATTGCGGCCCCATGTTGAGCTTGCGCATGCGGCCGATGGGCACCGTCAATGTACCAGTCACCGCCGCCGGGGTGAGTTCGCGCATGGTGATCTCACGGTCGTTGGGCACGACTTTCACCCATTGGTTGTGCGCGGCAATCAGGCCGTGGATGTCGTCCAGCGGCACATCCTTCGTCAGCTTGATGGTCAGCGCCTGCGAATGGCAGCGCATGGCGCCCACGCGCACGCACAGGCCGTCGATGGGGATGGGGTTGTCCGAGCGTCCCATGATCTTGTTGGCCTCGACCTGGGCTTTCCATTCCTCTTTGGACTGACCCGATTCCAGCGCGACGTCGATCCAGGGAATCAGGTTGCCAGCGAGCGGCACCGGCCATGCGTCCAGCGGGTAATCGTCGGAGCGGATGAATTCGGCCACTTTCCTGTCGATCTCGAGGATCGCTGCGGCCGGGTTGCCCACCATGTCGGCGACTTCGCCATGAATGGCGCCCATTTGCAGAATCAGCTCCTTCATGTTGCGCGCGCCCGCGCCCGATGCCGCCTGATAGGTCATCGGCGATACCCACTCGATGAGGCCGGCGTCGAACAGCCCGCCCATCGCCATCAGCATCAGGGACACCGTGCAGTTGCCGCCGACGTAGGTTTTGATGCCCTTGGCAAGGCCGTCCTGGATGACCTGCTTGTTGACCGGATCGAGGATGATGATGGCCTCGTCCTTCATGCGCAAGGTTGAAGCGGCGTCGATCCAGTACCCCTTCCAGCCCGCTTCGCGCAGCTTCGGGTACACCTCCTTGGTGTAATCGCCGCCCTGGCAGCTGATGATGGCGTCAAGCGGTTTCAGGTCATCGATACTGTTGGCATCTTTAAGCGGCGGCACGTCCTTGCCGATGTCCGGCCCCTTACCGCCCACATTCGACGTGGTGAAGAACACCGGATCGATGTGGTCGAAATCGCGCTCCTCCTTCATCCGGCCCATGAGCACCGAACCCACCATGCCACGCCAGCCGATCAGTCCAACCTTCATCATTTTTCTAATCTCCTAAAACTTTTCACCACAGAGGCACAGAGACACAGAGCACGCACAGAGTGTTGTCAATTTACTCTGTGCCTCTGTGTCTCTGTGGTCAATTCAATGCTTTCACCACCGCATCGCCCATTTCCGAGCACGATACTTTCTGCGTGCCTTCGGTATAAATATCTGCCGTGCGATATCCCTGCGCGATAACCTGCTTTACCGCGTTTTCGATGCGGTCGGCGGTGGCCGGGTCGGCAAAGGTATAACGGTACATCATCGCCACGGAAAGAATGGTCGCCAGCGGGTTGGCGAGATTTTTTCCGGCGATGTCGGGCGCCGAACCATGGATGGGCTCGTACATGCCCTTGTTGTTCTCATCCAGCGAAGCCGATGGCAGCATGCCGATGGAGCCCGACAGCATCGATGCCGCGTCCGAAAGAATGTCACCAAAGATGTTACCGGTGACGAGGGTATCGAACTGTTTTGGCCACTTGATGATCTGCATGGCCGCGTTGTCCACATACATGTGCGACAGCTCGACTTCCGGATACTGCTTGCCGACCTCGATCATCACCTCTTTCCACAACTCGGAGCATTCGAGCACGTTGGCCTTTTCCACCGAGCAGAGCTTTTTGCCACGCTTCATCGCGATGCCAAACGCCACGTGCGCGACACGGCGCACTTCGGATTCGGAATAGATCATGGTGTTGAAGCCGACACGCTCGCCATTTCTGACTTCTATCCCGCGTGGCTGGCCAAAATAAACATCGCCGGTCAGTTCGCGCACGATCATGATATCCAGCCCGGAGACGACTTCGGGTTTGAGCGACGACGCGCCCGCAAGCTCGGGATAGAGCAGTGCCGGGCGCAGGTTGGCAAAGAGATTCAGCTCCTTGCGGATGCGCAGCAGCCCGCGTTCGGGGCGCAGCGGACGATCCAGCGTGTCATACTGCGGCCCGCCCACAGCACCCAACAGCACGGCATCGGCTTCACGGGCGAGTTTCAGCGTGGCCTCGGGCAGCGGGTCGCCTGCTGCGTCATAACCCGCCCCACCGATGGGCGCTTGTTCCAATTCAATCTTTGCGCCTTCGGATTTGAGCGCATCGAGCACCTTGACGGCCTGCGCGACGATTTCTGGGCCGATGCCATCACCGGGCAAAACTGCTAATTTCATCTCATCAACCTACACAAGTTTCAACAGGGAGGCATAAGAGGTAAGGGAGGAATACATTGGAAAGACGTACCCTCTTACCTCCCGTTCCTTCCTTTCTAATCACATCAAGCAAACAACCACGGCGCTTCGACTTTGCGCCGTTCTTCATATGCCTTGATCTTGTCGCTAAGGAGCAAGGTCAGGCCGATGTCATCCAGCCCATTCAACAGGCGGTATTTGCGCCCGGCATCAACCTCGAAACCGATCGCTTCGCCGCCTGGGGTGGTCACGGTTTGCCTGTCCAGGTCAACCGTCAATGCATAGCCTTCGCTGGTTTCACATTCCTTGAACAGCCTGTCCACGATCGCTGCATCCAGCACGATGGGCAGGATGCCGTTCTTGAAACAGTTGTTATAGAAAATGTCGGCAAAGCTGGGCGCGATAATGGCACGAAAGCCATAATCTTCCAGCGCCCACGGGGCATGTTCACGGCTGGAGCCGCAGCCAAAATTTTCCCGCGCCAGCAGGATCGACGCACCCTGATAGCGCGGTTGATTGAGCACGAAGTCGGGATTGAGCGGACGCGTGCTGCAATCCTGCCCCGGCTCGCCCACATCGAGATAACGCCATTCGTCAAACAGATTGGGGCCAAAGCCCGAACGTTTGATCGACTTCAGGAACTGCTTAGGGATAATCGCATCGGTATCGACGTTGGCGCGATCCAGCGGCGCCACCAAGCCGGTATGCTGGCTAAAGGCGCGCATTTACTTGCTGCCGGCTTTCTGGATGGATTCTCCAGCCTTTTCGATATCCTGGCCAATGCCGCGAACGGTATTGCAGGCAGACAGGGAAACCACGCCCATCATGACCAGTATGCTCAGCAGAATTCGCATCATGTTCTCCTTAAAAATTCCTGACATCGACAAAGTGCCCGGCAATACCCGCGGCGGCGGCCATGGCCGGGCTTACAAGATGAGTACGCCCGCCCGCGCCCTGCCGGCCCTCGAAATTCCGGTTGGAGGTGGACGCGCAGCGTTCACCCGGCTCCAGCCGGTCGGCATTCATGGCCAGGCACATGGAACAGCCTGGCTCGCGCCATTCAAATCCGGCATCGAGAAAAATTTTGTCCAGCCCTTCCTGTTCCGCCTGCTGTTTCACCAGGCCGGAACCGGGCACCACCATCGCCAGCTTGACATTGGCGGCTTTCTTTTTGCCCTTGACCACCGCTGCCGCCTCGCGCAAATCTTCGATGCGGGAATTGGTGCACGAGCCGATGAAGACCTTATCGATGGCAATGTGTTCGATGGCTGTGCCAGCCTCAAGGCCCATGTATTTGAGCGCGCGCTCCCAGTCGTGTTTTTTGACCTCACTGGGCGCATCGGCAGGATCGGGCACCTTGCCATCCACCGTCACGACCATTTCAGGCGAGGTGCCCCAGGTCACCTGTGGTTTGATCCTCGTCGCATCGAGCACGAATTCGGCATCGAATTTTGCCTCCTCATCCGACACCAGGGTTTTCCAGTAGGCCGCTGCCCGCTCGAACAGCTCGCCTTTGGGAGCAAAGGGCCGGCCGCGAAAGTATTCGATGGTTTTGTCGTCCACGGCCACCATGCCGGCGCGCGCGCCCGCTTCGATGGCCATGTTGCACAGTGTCATGCGCCCTTCCATGGAGAGGCTGCGAATGGCCGAACCGGCAAACTCCACGGCATAGCCCGTGCCCCCTGCCGTGCCGATTTCGCCGATGATGGCCAACGCCACGTCCTTGGCAGTCACGCCGCGGCCCAGTTCGCCTTCAACCCGGATCAACATGGCTTTGGATTTCTTCTGCCACAGGCATTGCGTGGCCAGCACATGTTCGACTTCCGAGGTGCCGATCCCATGCGCCAAGGCGCCAAAGGCACCGTGTGTCGAGGTATGCGAATCGCCGCACACCACCGTCATGCCGGGCAGGGTGAGCCCTTCTTCAGGCCCGATGACGTGGACGATGCCCTGGCGGATGTCATTCATTTTGAATTCGGTGATGCCGAATTCGGCGCAGTTGGTGTCCAGCGTTTCCACCTGCAAGCGCGAAACGGGATCAGCAATGCCCTTGCTGCGATCGGTGGTCGGTACGTTGTGATCGGGCACGGCTACGGCCGAACCCGTGCGCCAGGGCTTGCGATGGGCGAGCTTCAAGCCCTCGAATGCCTGCGGACTGGTGACCTCATGCACCAGATGGCGGTCGATATAAAGCAGCGAGGTGCCATCGGGTTCGGTATGCACCACGTGGGCATCCCAGAGTTTGTCGTAAAGCGTGCGGCCGGACATGGACTGCGATAAGAATCTGAAAACCAAGGATTATACCGGTCTGACCGGCCATCCGCACCGGGGTTCAGGGGTTTGGCGGCTTGCCTTTCAGGCGCACCAGCAGAAATGCCAGTCCCGCGCACACAGCAGCCATGCTGAAGGTGATTTCCGCGCCCAGCCCTTCCCACGCCGCGCCGGCATACAGGCCACCCAGTGTGCCGCCGGCGCCAAAGGCCATGCTGTTGTACAAGCCCTGCCCCCGAGCCTGATGGCGGCCCTTGAAATGCTGGTGAATCAGCGCCACCGCCGCCGAGTGATAGGCGCCAAAAGTGGCCGCATGCAGAACCTGGGCAAACAGTACCGCCGGCAGGCTATCCACCGCCCAGGCAATCAGCAGGAATCGCAGCACGGCAATGGCAAAAGTGGCGAGCAGGATGGTTTCCAGTTTGAAATGGTGGCTAATGCGCGGCATCCACAAAAACACGCCGATTTCGCAGATCACCCCCAGCGCCCACAGCCAGCCCACCGTCGATTTCGCATAACCGTGATCAACCAGATAGATTGAATAGAAGGTGTAATACGGACCATGCGCCGCCGCCATCAGGAAGCACGCGCCCAGCAGTGACCACACCTCGGGTCGCCTCACAATGTGCCAGACGGGCAGATGATCGGTGTCATGCGGCTCGATTTCGGCCTCGGGAATTTGCCTTGCAAACAGCACGATACCGATCATGAAGCCCAATACTGCCCAAAGCAAATCCGTCACCGGCCTGAAATCGAACCAGTAACCCAGACCCAGCACCACGACAATGAAACCGATGGAACCCCACAGCCTAACTTTTCCGTAGTGATGCGTGTTGTCCTTCAGGTGCGAGAGCGTCATCGCCTCCACCAGCGGCAGCGACGCGCTCCAGAAAAAGCTCATGCTGGCCATGACCGCAAACAGCCACCAGAACGAAGTGCCGAAAAACACGCCGACGTAGCAAAGCAGACTGCCCAGTGCGGCAAACTGCACAATGACGACCTTTTTTCCGCTGTGGTCGGCCACATGTCCCCAGATATTGGGCGCGAAGATGCGCATCACCTGCAACAGCGACATCAAGACACCAATTTGGAAGGCGTTGAACGACAGCGACTTGAGATACAGCCCCCAGAACGGCGCCATCGCGCCAACAAAGGCGAAATAGAAAAAATAGAAACCGGACAGCCGCCAGTAAGGAACATCTTTCATGGAGCTGGATTATCCTTGAAATCCATCAATTGAATCGGGTTGATCATGGACTGGCACTGCCTGAGCATTGAAGAAACCGCCAAGCAACTCGACAGCGATTTGCAGCGGGGCCTGGCCATAGCAGACGCTCAGTCCCGGCATGAGCTAACGGGACCCAACGTCTTGCTGGAAGCGAAACGGCATTCAGCCCTTGCAATGCTCGCCTCGCAGTTCACGGATTTCATGATCGTGGTGCTGATCGCCGCCGCCGTCATCGCCGGGTTTATTGGTGAGCCTCAAGACACCCTTGCCATCGTGGTCATCGTCTTCCTCAATGGCCTCATCGGCTTCGTTCAGGAATACCGCGCCGAGCGCGCCATGGCGGCGTTGAAGAAAATGGCCAGTCCACAGGCGCGCGTGATTCGCGAAGGACGCCCCGCCCTTATCGACGCCACCGATCTGGTTCCAGGCGATCTGGTAGCGCTTGAAGCCGGCAACATCGTGCCGGCCGACCTGCGCCTGACCGAGCTGTCTTCCCTGAAAGTAAACGAGTCCGCATTGACCGGCGAATCCCAGCCGGTTGAAAAACAGACCGCTCCCTTGCATACATCCGAACTTCCTCTGGGTGATCGGCTCAATCTGGCCTACAAGGGCACCCTCGTCACCTACGGCCGGGCGCGCGGGCTGGTAGTGGCGACCGGCATGCAGACCGAGCTGGGGAAAATCGCCTCGCTCCTTGCCACCGAAAGCGGCAAAACCCCATTGCAAAAACGCCTGGCCAGTTTCGGCCAGAAACTGGCCATCGCCGTGCTGATCGTCTGCGCCATTATTTTCATTGCCGGCTGGCTGCGCGGCGAACCGCCGATGGCCATGCTGCTGACTGCGGTCAGTCTCGCCGTGGCCGCCATCCCCGAAGCGCTGCCTGCCGTGGTGACCATTTCGCTGGCGTTCGGCGCCGCACGCATGGTGAAACAGAATGCACTGATCCGCCGCCTGCCTGCCGTCGAAACGCTTGGCTCCGTCACCTATATCTGTTCCGACAAGACCGGCACGCTCACCCTCAATCGCATGCATGTCGATTGCCTGGTGGCAAACGGCACGAGGCTTTCTCATCTGGAAAATGCCGTTCCGTCACCCTGGCGCAAACTGGGCCAAGCCATGGCGCTTTGCAACGATGCCGCGCTGGATGCCGGCGGCCACGCAGTCGGCGATCCAACCGAAACCGCCTTGCTCGATGCCGCATTAAAAACCGGCTTCGATCGGGTTCATCTTGAGGAAATCTTGCCGCGCATCGCCGAAATCCCTTTCGATTCGGAACGCGCCCGCATGAGCACTTTGCATCGGGATGAACAAGGCGTCCTGGTGCTGGTCAAGGGCGCACCAGAATCGGTCCTGCCGCGATGCACCCGCATGCTCTCTGTCGAAGACAGTGTCGAACTGGATCATGCCAGGCTTCATCAGGAAGCCGAACAGCTGGCCAGTCAGGGCCTGCGCGTGCTGGCCTTCGCCCAGCGCAGGCTTCCGCATTTGCCAGACGATCTTAGCGTCAGCAACATCGAATCGGACCTCACTTTCATCGGTTTTGCCGGCCTTATCGATCCGCCACGCGAAGAGGCCGCCGAGGCGGTCGCTGCCTGCAAGACCGCCGGCATCATCCCGGTCATGATCACCGGCGATCACCCCGCCACCGCCCGCGCCATTGCCCGGCGTCTGGGCATTATCGAGAACGATGGCAAGGTGCTGACCGGCAGCCAGTTGGCCAGATTGTCGCTGGAAGAATTCGAACAGGAAGTCGAAACAGTTCGTGTCTACGCGCGCATTAACCCGGAGCAGAAAATCAGGATCGTGCAGGCCCTGAAGAACAAGGGCGAGCTCGTCGCCATGACCGGCGACGGCGTCAATGACGCCCCCGCGCTGAAAATGGCCGATATCGGCGTGGCCATGGGCAAGGGCGGCACCGATGTCGCGCGCGAGGCCGCGCACATGACGCTATTGGACGACAACTTCGCCACCATCGTGCATGCCGTGCGCGAAGGCCGGCGCATTTACGACAACATCCGCAAGTTCGTCAAATACACCATGACCAGCAACTCGGGCGAAATCTGGACCATCTTTCTCGCGCCCTTCCTCGGCCTGCCGGTCCCGCTGCTGCCGATCCACATCCTGTGGATCAACCTCGTCACCGACGGCCTGCCTGGACTTGCCCTCGCCAGCGAGCGCGCCGAACGCGACGTCATGCAGCGTCCCCCCCGGCCACCCGGGGAAAGCCTCTTCGCCCGCGGCATGGGGCAGCATATCCTGTGGGTGGGCTTGCTGATGGGCGCCGTTTCGCTATTTACTCAGGCATGGTCGATACACACCGGCAGCGCACACTGGCAAAGCATGATCTTCACCGTGCTGACGTTATCGCAGTTGGGCCATGTCCTTGCCATCCGTTCCGAACGCGAATCGCTGTTCACGCAGGGCCTGTTTTCCAACCGGCCTCTCATCATCGCGCTCATCTTCACATTCTTACTGAAAATGGCCGTGCTGTATGTTCCCTGGCTCAATCCCATCTTCAAGACCGAGCCTTTGAGCCTTGAGGAGCTGCTCCTGTGCCTGGCACTGTCCTCGATCGTATTCTTTGGCGTGGAAATCGAAAAGGCACTCGTGCGCATGGGCTGGATTTACAGGGGAGATGCCTGAAATGCGTGGTGATGCAGGGAATCGACCGGGCTTTCGCGTAAATGGCGCAGAAACTTTTTGTGCCCATGCGCATCGGCGCAATGCGCTGAGCTTATTGCCGCCTACTCCACCTGGCCCTTGATGATTGGCGTCCCGCACGCCACATCTCCACATTGCCCCCGATGCCGCAACGCATGATCCATGATGACAATCGCCATGAGCGCCTCGGCGATCGGCGTGGCGCGGATGCCGACACAGGGATCGTGGCGGCCGTGGGTGACGACTTCGATGGGTTCGCCCCTTAGATTGATCGACTGCCCCGGCAGGCGGATGGAGGACGTGGGTTTGATGGCGATGTGCGCCACGATGGGCTGCCCGGTGGAAATGCCGCCGAGCACGCCACCCGCGTGATTACTCAAAAACCCTTGCGGCGTGATTTCGTCGCGGTGTTCGGTGCCCTTCTGCCGCGCGGCCTGCATGCCATCGCCAATCTCTACGCCTTTCACCGCGTTCAATCCCATCAGCGCATGCGCGAGATCGGCATCGAGCTTGTCGTAAAGCGGCTCGCCCAGCCCTACGGGTACGTTCTCGGCCACCACGGTGATTTTCGCGCCGACCGAATCGCCGGATTTGCGCAGCGCATCCATGTAGGCTTCCAGTTCCGCTACCTTGCCAGCACAGGGCGAGAAGAAGGCATTGTTGCCGACTTCATCCCACGACCCGAACGGCAAGTCGATGGGCCCCAAGGCGGACATGTAGCCGCGAATGACCACGCCGTATTTTTCCTTCAGCCATTTCTTGGCAATCGCGCCCGCGCCGACGATGGGCGCGGTAAGCCGCGCGGACGAGCGCCCGCCGCCGCGAAAATCGCGGAAGCCGTATTTCTGCGTGTAGGTGTAATCGGCATGGCCGGGACGGAAGGTATCGGCGATGTTGCCGTAGTCCTTGCTGCGCTGGTCTTCGTTGCGGATCAAGAGCGCGATGGGCGTGCCGGTGGTTTTGCCATCAAACACGCCGGAAAGAATTTCCGCCGTGTCCGATTCCTGCCGCTGGGTGACGTGACGCGAGGTACCGGGCTTGCGCCGGTCCAGATCGTGCCGGATATCAGCTTCGTTCAGCTCCATCCCCGGCGGGCAGCCATCCACCACGCAGCCGATGGCCGGGCCGTGCGATTCGCCAAAAACCGTGACGCAGAAAAGTTTGCCGAGTGTGCTGCCGGACATGGGCTGGGCCGATATGTATTGTGATGCGCCATTCTACCAAACCTGGCTCCGGCTACCTTGACTGCCGCGCTTTCCCTGTACTGGAATCTTGTGTTCAAATCGCCCATTCGGAAAGACGCTTTCACAATATCTGCAACATGCAAATTCCCGTCAGCGAACTGATCGTCAGATACATGGAGCGATTGGGTGTCGAATGCATCTTCGGCATCCCGGGTTCGCACATCCTGCCGGTCTACGATGCGCTCTATGATTCGAAAATCAAATCCCTGCTGGTCAAGCACGAGCAGGCCGCGGCCTTCATGGCAGGCGGCCATGCCCGCGTCACCGGCGGAGTCGGCGCGTGTATCACCACCGCCGGGCCGGGGGCGACCAATCTGGTCACCGCCATTGCCAGCGCCTATGCCGACCACCTGCCGGTACTCGCCATCACCGGCGAGGCGCCCACCTACATCTTCGGCAAGGGTGGCCTGCAGGAAAGCTCCGGCGAAGGCGGCAGCATCGACCAGGTGGCCCTGTTCGCCGGCATTACCCGCTACCACAAGCTGATCGAACGCACCGATTACCTGGCCACCGTGCTCAACCAGGCGGCCAAGCACCTGCTGTCCAAAACGCCCGGCCCCGTGGTGCTGAGCATCCCCTACAACATCCAGAAAGAATTGGTGGATGCATCAATACTCGACGACATCACCTTCAGCAGCGCAAGAAACGAATACTTCGTTGCCGGGCACCACATCGACAACAGCGTGGAACTTCTGCGCGAGGCCCGGCGCCCTCTCATCATCGCCGGTTATGGCTGCATCCGCGCCGGCGCGCAGGAAGCCCTGCGCAATATCAGCGAGCGGCTGAACATCCCGGTCACCAGCAGCCTGAAAGCCAAAGGCGCCGTCGACGAACGCTCTCCTCTCTCTCTTGGCAGCCTGGGCGTCACCTCCGGCGGCCATGCCCTGCGCTATCTGGAGCAGGAAGCCGATCTGGTGATGGTGCTGGGTGCAGGATTCAACGAACGCACAAGTTATGTATGGGACAAGAACCTGCTGGCTGGAAAAAAACTAATCCAGGTCGACAACAGCGCCCAGCAACTGGAAAAGGTTTTCCGTGCCGATCTGGTGGTGCACACCGACCTGGGCGCCTATCTCAGGGCGCTTGATTCTGCTTTGCAAGCAAAGAATGTCGCGGCCAAGGCGCCGGTCGATGTCGCCGTCTTCATCAAAAACGCGCAGGAACAGGCTGATGCCGAAGGCAAGACCATCTTCGATGCAAAATTCGACCAGGTTCGTGCTTTTTACCGCTGGCTGGAACAGCAGTTTCCCGATGGCCTGGTCATGTTCGACGATAACATCGTCTTTGCGCAAAATTTTTACCGTGTATCAGGCAAGGATCGCTTCTACCCCAATACCGGCATTTCCTCTCTGGGCCATGCCATTCCCGCCGCCATCGGCGCCAGGTGCGCCGTCAGACACCCCGTGTTCGCCATGATTGGCGACGGCGGCTTCCACATGTGCGCCATGGAAATCATGACCGCGGTCAACTACAACATCCCGCTCAACGTGGTGCTGTTCAACAACAACACCATGGGCCTCATCCGCAAAAACCAGCATCATCTCTACCGGGACCGCTTCATCGATTGCGACTTCACCAACCCGGACTACGCCCTGCTGGCAAAGTCCTTCGGCATCCACCATGTTCGGGTGGAAAGCGAGCATGACCTGGCGAAGCTGTCGGCGCTGGATTTTCTCCAGGGCATCAACCTCATCGAAGTGCTAATTGACCAGGACGCATACCCCAACTATTCGTCCCGACGCTGAAGCATGAACAGTTTCAGCACAACGCAGCTGTCGAAATGTATCGCGCGTTATCAGCCCGGCACACCCGTGCCTGAAGCCTGTGACCCCAATGCGTTGTATGAACATTGCTATTCCGCTCTGGAACAGGCCATGTGGTCGGAGGGAGCAGACTTCCACGCTCTGCTGGCCGATTACCAGGCACTGTTCCGCGAGCAGGAAGCACTGATCGCGCGATCCGGCAACGATACGCGGCACGACTTCATCATCGGCATTCCCATCGCCGACCGTCCGCCGCATCTCGCCGCCTGCCTGGAAAGCATTTATCAGGTGTGCGCATTATTCGATTACGGCGGCCACACATCCGGTACATGGAAAAAGATCAAGATCGTCGTTGCCGAGGACAGCCGTGAAGAAACCAACATCCGTCGCGACATCGAACTGGTGGAGGCATACCGCGCCAAGGGCCTGCAGGTCATTTACTATGGCCTAGACGAGCAATACGAACTCTTGCACGCACTGCCTGCTGAAAAGCGCGCGCGCCTTGGCCGGCTCCTCACCACGCAACCGCGGGAGAGGTTCTACCTCAAGGGCCAGGCCGCCAACCGCAATCTGTGCTATCTCAAGTTCCTGCAGCTCACCGAAGACAAGGCCCGCACGCTGTATTACCTCATCGACAGCGACCAGCACCTGTGTGTCAACCGTCAAGCCCGGTCAGGCGAAGAGGAAGCGGTGTATGCGCTGAATTACTTCCACGTCATCGACAGAATTTTCCGCGAAACCGATACCCTCGTGCTCACCGGCAAGATGGTGGGCGATCCGCCGGTGTCGCCCTCGGTGATGGCCGCCAACTTTCTTGATGACGTCATCGCCTTCTTCACCCGCCTGACCAGACTGGGCAGTACACAACCCTGCCAGTTTCACGGCACACAAGAAAAACCCGGTGACGCGGCCTATCACGACCTGGCCAAACTCTTCGGCTATCAAGGCGGCCCGGCCACTTTCCCCTATCAATGCAGGCTGGCTGGCGCACATGATCATGCGGCATGTCTTGCGGATTTCGCATCGCGGCTCAACGCCTTCTTCTTCGGCGAGCACCTCACGCGCAAGACCTGGTTCGAATACAAGGGGGAGTTCAGCCAGCTCAGTCCGGCACGCACCATCTACCCCGGCAACACCATTGTCAATTACGCAGGGCTCAAATACGTCATCCCATTCGGGCATTTGCGCTTGCGCATGTCTGGCCCCACCGCCGGGCGGCTTATTGCCGCCGAGATCGGCCCGCGCTTCGCCTCGTTCAACATGCCCAACCTGCACCGGCGCATCACCGAGGCGGGGCTCAACGACGACTTCCGCCCCGGCGTGGAGGTTGAAGAAAAAGGCATCGACCTGGCAAATGAATTCGAGAGACAGTTCTTTGGCGACCTGATGCTGTTTACCACCGAAGAACTGGTGAAGGGCGCCGACGTGAACCAGCCCTTTGTGCGTGAATGGGTGGAAGAGATTCTCAATCAGAAAGAAACCGGACTGCTCGATTTGTACCGGCAAAAACACGAGGCCATCGTGCAAAAGAACCGGCAATTGAACGAACAGGTTTTCAAGGCCGGGCACTGGTGGCTGGATGTGCCCAAGCTAGCCAGTTCACTGGCTGAGGTACGCGCCTTCATCGACAACATCGACCGCAACTTTGGCGAGCGCGCCCCGGCCTGGCAGCAGATTCAATCAGCCGAACATCGCGCCCGGCGCAAGCAGCAGATTGTCGAGGCCCTGCTCAATTACCGGGCAGAGCGCAATACATGGGATAGTCTTTTTCTTTAGCCCGCATATTTCATCAATGAGAGGTCGGCACAACCTTTAGACCCGCATAAAATCAGCTTGCGAGAAGATTTTGCGAGGAGTTGTGCCGATGCCAAAGTGTACCGCTGATGAGAT
>JACAED010000060.1 GCA_013389025.1 Hydrogenophilaceae bacterium | reverse complement strand
GGTGGTGCCGGAGATCGTCGCGCAGTTGCGCAAGCTGTCGCCCTACTGGGGCGAGAACGGCCCGGCGTAAGAACCGGACAAGGCCTTTGCGCCGTTGTATGCCTGAGAGTTCCGTCATGTCTGCACGCACCATCACCATCGACGACACCACGCTGCGCGACGGCGAGCAGTCGGCCGGGGTCGCCTTCACGCTGGAAGAAAAGCTGGATATTGCGCGCGGACTGGATGCGCTGGGCGTGCCGGAACTGGAAGTCGGCATTCCGGCCATGGGTGATGGTGAATGCGAGGGTATTCGCGCCGTCGCGGCGCTTGGACTCAAATCGAAGCTGGTGGTCTGGAGCCGCATGCACAGCGGCGATCTCGACGCCTGCCGCAACATGAAAGTGGACATGGTGGATCTGTCCATTCCGGTGTCCGACATCCACATCAACAAGAAGCTCAAGCGCGACCGTGACTGGGTGCTGACGACCATCCGCGAGATGGTGCCGCGCGCGCTGGACATGGGGCTGGAAGTGATCGTCGGCGGCGAGGATGCCTCGCGCGCCGATCCGGATTTTTTGATGCGCGTGATGGATGCGGCCCAGTCGGCGGGTGCTCGGCGTTTCCGCTTTGCCGACACGCTGGGCGTGATGGAGCCGTTCGGCGTCTATGACACCATCAGTACCCTGCGCGGCATCGCCGACCTGGAAATCGAAATGCATGCCCATGACGACCTCGGCCTCGCCACCGCCAACACGCTGGCCGCCTGCAAGGCCGGGGCCACCCACGTCAACACGACCGTGAATGGCCTGGGCGAACGGGCCGGCAATGCGCCGCTGGAAGAAGTCGCCCTGGGCCTGACAAAACTTTACGGCATGGGAACCGGCGTGGACCTGGCGCAATTTCCCGCGCTGTCGGAAAAGGTGGCGGCCGCTTCCGGCCGGCCAGTGTCCTGGCAGAAAAGTGTGGTGGGCGAGGGCGTCTTTACGCATGAGGCGGGCATCCATGTCGATGGTCTGCTGAAGGATCCCGAGACCTATCAGGGATTCGACCCGGGCGAAGTGGGCCGCGAGCACAAGCTGGTGGTCGGCAAGCATTCCGGATCGCATGGCGTGCTGGCCGCTTTTGCCCGCATGGGCCTGACCCTGAGCCCGGCCGAGGCGCGCGAACTGCTGCCCTACATACGCGCCTTCGCCGAGAAGGCCAAGCGCTCGCCGGCGGATCATGAACTGGTGTTTCTGTATCAGCGCCTGATCGGCCGCACCGTGGCGGGCCTGACCCATTGAGGTGACACGCATGGACAAGGCCGCCACTCCCCCTCTTGCTTCCGGCGCTGACGATGCCGGGATGAAGACAGCCAGACCAGGTCTGCTCACGCTGCTGAAGGAAGACGTCGACTGCGTGTTCCAGCGCGACCCGGCTGCGCGCTCGCGCTTCGAAGTGATGACCACCTATCCCGGCGTGCACGCCATCCTGATGCAGCGCATCGCCAACCGGCTGTGGTGGGCCGGGCTGCGCTATCCCGCGCGCTTCCTGTCGTGGCTGACGCGGCTGTTTACCAATATCGACATTCATCCGGGCGCGACCATCGGCCGCCGCTTTTTCATTGATCACGGCGCTGGCGTGGTGATCGGCGAGACGGCGGAAATCGGTGACGACGTGACCCTCTACCACGGCGTCACGCTGGGCGGCACCACCTGGAACAAGGGCAAGCGTCATCCGACCCTGGGCGACGGTGTGGTGGTCGGCGCGGGAGCCAAGGTGCTGGGGGCGATCACGCTGGGCGACCATGTGCGCGTGGGTGCGAATTCGGTAGTGGTGAAAGACGTGCCCACCGGCCGTACGGTGGTTGGCATTCCCGGCAAGGTGGTCACGCGCCTGGAAGCAGTCGGCGAGAACACGCTGGGCATCAATCTCGATCACCACCTCATCCCCGACCCCGTCGGCCGGGCCATTACCTGCCTGATGGAAAGGATCGAGGTGCTGGAAAGCCGTTTGCGCGAGCAGGGCGAACCGGTCGACGGGCAGTGTTCGGTCTGCGAAGCTGACGATTTGTGCGGCGCCAGTCAGAAAATCAATAAGGGGTGACATGGACTTGATGGATTTCGATCAGGCGAGCCTGTATTTCGATGAGGCGATTGCGCCGGAGGTGCAGAACCTTATTGCCGGGGCAGGAGAAGTCTATGGCAGTGCGGAGGCCGAGGCCCTGCTGCACAAGGCCTACTTCCTGGCGCCGGAAGCGCTGCTGGTGCTGGTAGCCCTGTATCGCTACTACTTCTATCAACACCGCCTCGATGATGCCCTGACCGTGGCCGAGCGCGCGATGGTCATTGTCGGGCGGCGTCTGGGGTTTGCCGCCGGATGGACGAGCCTGCATCCCGACCTGATCGGTCAGGCGGTGCTCAAGTCCATGGGCCTGCTGCGCTTTTACCTGCATGTGATGAAAGCCGCGGGCTATATCAATCTTCGCCTGGGGAACATTGAGCAGGGCCGCCAGTTGATAGTGAAACTGATTGAACTGGACAGCCACGACCGCATCGGCGGCAAAGCGCTGCTCGATGTGGTGGATGCGGTCGGCAATGAAGAAACACCTGCAACAAAATTTGCAATGAATAGAGGTGAAACATGGATGAACTGACCCTGAACGAAGCCATGGAAGAAATGGAATCCGCCGAGGATTTCCTGAATTACTTTGGCGTTGCGTACGATCCCGGCGTGGTGCATGTGAACCGCCTGCATATCCTGCAGCGTTTCCACGATTACCTCGCCAGGGCAGGTGACCTGGAAGAGGATGAAGATACCCGCAGGCTCATTTATGCCTCGCTGATGACACGAGCCTATGAGGACTTCGTGCGCTCTGATGCGCTGACGGAGAAGGTGTTCAAGGTCTTCCACATGCACGAGCCGCAGATTGCCTTTGTGCCGCTGAACTCGATCGGCATCATGAAGCATGAACCCGCGCAGGAGCATGACGCGGGCGGCTGTGGCTGCGGCGGCAATGGCGCATGCCACAGTTCCGAGGCGGCGCTTGGGAATTGAGGCCGCCATCATGCAAACCCGTTTCGACTACGGCGACCAGGTGCGGGTAACGCGCAACGTGCGCAATGATGGCACCTATCCCGGCATGGACGTGGGCAACCTGCTGGTGCGGCGGGGCTCGATTGGCTTTGTCATGAATGTCGGCACCTTCCTGCAGGACCAGATTATCTATACGGTGAACTTTCTCGACCAGGACCGCATCGTCGGCTGCCGCGAGGAAGAACTGATCGGCGCCGATGAGCCATGGAATCCCAGCCGTTTCGAGACTCGGGAAAAGGTGCGCGCGGCGCTGTCGCTGGCCGTGGGCGGCGAGGTGCTGGTGCCCGCCGGCACCGAGGGGGAAGTGTTGAAAGTGCTGCGCGATGGCGGATCTTATGTTCAGTATCACGTGCATTTTCCAGGCCATGTCCTGCAGGTGCCGGAAAACGTTCTCGATTCCATTCAGCCGTCCCATGCCCTGGAAGGGAGGGCGGCATCATGAATACTGCCTATCTCATCCTGAAAACTGCCCACACCCTGTATGGCCGCAATCCCGGCGCGCTGGAATTGGCGGAGCGGCAGCGGGTGGAACACATGGCCGCGAAGCAGTTCGAGCTCGAATCCCGCGTGCTGGCGAGCATCGAGGCTCGCGATGTGGTGGTGCCACAGGCCACCTTGGATGCGGCCATGGATGAAGTGCGCAGCCGTTATCCGAATATCAGCGTTTTTCAGGAGGATCTGGCCGGCAAT
>JACAED010000048.1 GCA_013389025.1 Hydrogenophilaceae bacterium | reverse complement strand
GATGGTGCGCATGTCGCGGATGTGCACGCCTTCGGACAGCAAGTTCTGCAATACCTTCTGCAGGGTGGACAGCGGCAGCAGCTTTGGCACCAGGTCTTCGACCAGCTTGGGCGACTCCTTGGCAAGATGATCGAGCAGTTGCTGTACTTCCTGTCTGCCCAATAGTTCCGCCGCGTGCATGCCGACAACGTGGTTGAGATGGGTGGCGATGACGGTGCCGGCATCGACCACGGTATAGCCCATGGATTGCGCCTGCTCGCGCAGACCGTTGTCTATCCACACGGCGGGAAGGCCGAAAGCGGGTTCCCTGGTCTGCGCACCCGGCATGGCTCCCGACACATTGCCCGGATCGATGGCCAGCAGCTGGCCGACCTGCACATCGCCCGATGCGATCTCGACACCTTTCAGGGTGATGCGATAGCTGTTCGGATGGATTTCAAGGTTGTCGCGGATATGCACGGGCGGCGCGAGGAATCCGATCTCGCGGGCGAACTTCTTGCGGATGCCCTTGATGCGCTTGACCAGTTCCGCATCGTTCGACGCATCCACCAGTGGAATCAGGCGATAGCCGACTTCCAGCCCAAGCGTATCGACCGGCTCGACATCGGCCCAGCTGGCGTCGACAGGTTCGGGAATGGGTGGCGCGATCATTTGCTCTCGCGATTCTTCCTCACCCTGGCTGTGCGATCTGTACCAGGCCATGGCGATTAACCCGGCAGAAAGCAGAATGAAAACGAAGTGCGGCATGCCCGGCGTCAGGCCCATCAGGCCGAGTATGCCGCCGGTGATGTACAGCACCTGGCTGTTGCTGAATATGTGCGACAGCACCTGGCTGCTGATGTCCTGTTCGGTGCTGACGCGGCTGACGATGATGCCTGCGGCGATGGAAATGATCAGCGCGGTAATCTGCGCCACCAGACCGTCGCCGATCGCCAGCAGGGTGTAGTTCTTGGCGGCATCGGCAAAGCTCAGGTCGTGCTGGAACACGCCAACGGCCAGGCCGCCGAGAATGTTGATGACCAGGATCAGGATGCCGGCGATGGCATCGCCACGAACGAATTTTGAGGCACCGTCCATGGAGCCATAGAAGTCCGCTTCCTGCGCCACTTCACTGCGGCGCTTGCGGGCTTCGTCCTCGCCTATCAGACCGGCGTTGAGATCGGCGTCGATGGCCATCTGCTTGCCGGGCATGGCGTCGAGGGTGAAGCGCGCGCTGACTTCGGCGATGCGGCCGGCACCCTTGGTGATGACGACGAAGTTGATCACCACCAGGATGATGAACACGACAATGCCCACGGTGTAGTTGCCACCGACCAGGAAGTGACCGAAGGATTCGATGACCTTGCCGGCGGCATCCGGCCCGGTGTGGCCTTCCAGCAGCACAACGCGTGTGGAGGCCACATTCAGCGACAGGCGAAGCAGCGTGCTGACCAGCAGGATGGTGGGGAAGGCGGCAAAGTCCAGCGCCTTCCGGGTGTACAGACTGGCCAGCAGAACGATCACCGACAGCGCAATGTTGAAGGTGAACAGCACATCGAGTGCAAACGGGGGAAGCGGCATCACCATCATCGCCAGGATCATGACGATGAACAACGGACCGGCTAGTTGACGCCAGTCGGCGCCGTTCAGGAGTGCGGGAAGGCGGAAGGTGGAGTTCATGCCGTCACCGGATCAAGTTCGGGTGGGACAGGCAGGTCGGCCGGCGCCTGCGGACGTTCGCCGCCGGAAGACTGGTAGCGCTTCAACTGGTACACATAGGCCAGCACCTCCGCCACCGCGGTATACAGCGCCACCGGGATTTCCTGCTCGAGTTCGGTGTGACGATACAACGCGCGCGCCAGCGGCGGCGCTTCGAGGATGGGCACGTGATGCTTGCCGGCCTCCTCGCGGATGCGCGCGGCCAGCAGATCGGCGCCCTTGGCGACCACGCGCGGCGCACGCATGGTGCCCTCGCTGTATTTGAGCGCCACGGCGTAATGGGTCGGGTTGGTCACCACCACATCGGCGGTCGGGATTTCACTCATCATGCGGCGGCGCGCGACTTCACGCTGCATGGAACGGATGCGCGCCTTGACATGCGGATCGCCTTCGGACTCCTTCACTTCCTGGCGGATTTCCTCGCGCGTCATTTTCAGCTTTGTGTAGTAACGCCAAAGCTGGTAGGGAACGTCGAGCAGCACCACGAACAGCATGCCGGCTGAAATGACCAGAAAGGCCTTGACGAGCAGATGGGCCATTTCACGGGCGCCATCCTCGACTGAATGCAGACCCAGCGCGAACAGGGCATCGAGAGCCTTCCACATGACCCAGCCTGCGATCAGACCAAGCAGCGACACCTTGGCCAGCGACTTGACCAGTTCCGACAGGCTGTCAACCGAAACCATGCGCTTGAGGCCCGACAGTGGATTGATGCGCGAAAATTGCGGAGTCAGCGCCTTGGTGTTGAATATCCAGCCATGAAGGACGAGCGGCCCGGCCAGTGCGGCGGCCACGATGACCAGCAGCAAGGGCGCCAGCCCGAAAATGGTATCGCCAAGCTGATGCATCGTCTTGTTCATCAGCACACCGGGATCCGTCGCCAGCCGGTGATCGAAGCGCAGGCCGGCACGCAGCATTTCCGTGAGCGTCACGGCAAAGCCGTCACCCAGCATCCAGATCGCGCCGCCGCTCGCCATCAGCACCATGAAGGCGGACAGTTCCCGCGACTGGGGGACCTGCCCTTCTTCACGCGCCTTTTCCAGCTTTCGCGGTGAGGGTGATTCCGTTTTTTCGAGATCGCTTTCTTCAGCCATGAAATCTTCTTCTCACTTAGGCCGCTGGAGAATCCAATTCTCCGCAGACATGCTTGAATTATCAGCAGGGTGAAGCGAATTTAATGGGGGGAAAAGACGGGGAGAAACAGGGTATTTCCCGGCGTAGCGGCCGGGCGAGCAGCCCGATTAGTGTGCGGCTGGTGCTGGCGCGGCTGGTGTTTGTGCAGCGGGTAGGGCAGGCTGGGCCAGTGCCTGCTGGACGTCCTTGCCTTCTTGCACTTCAAGCCGGCCTTCGTCCTTGGTGATGGCTTCTTCGGTTTTTTTGTTGAGGACAATGATGCTGATGCGGCGGTTGATGGGATCGAGCGGGTCCTTCTGATTGAACAGCACCGACGATGACAGGCCGACGACACGCAGCATCTTGTCGGCATTCATGCCGCCCGCAATCAGTTCGCGGCGCGATGCATTGGCGCGGTCGGAAGACAGCTCCCAGTTGCTGTAGCCCCGCTCACCGCTGGAATATTTCGCGGCATCGGTATGCCCGGACAGGCTGATCCGGTTGGTCACGTCATTCAGCACAGCGCCGATTTCATGAAGAATTGCCCTGGTATAGGGTTTTAGCTCCGCCCCGGCCAGGTCGAACATGGGCCTGTTCTTCTCGTCGACAATCTGGATGCGCAGGCCTTCGGTCGTGATGTCCAGCAGCAATTGCCGTTTGAACTGCCTGAGGTTGGGATTGGCATCGATGGCCTGTTCCAGACGCGCCTTCAGGTTTTTCAGTTTTTCGGTTTCCAGCCTTTCCAGCTCTGCCCGGGCCGCTTCGAGATTGATGGTTTTCTTGTCTTGCGGCTCGTTTGTCTTGGCCACCTGCCCTTCCTTGCGAGTCAGGTCCTTGCCGCCCCCCTTGATGATGCTCGATGCGTCACCGCTTCCGGAGCCGCCTTGCAGGGCAACCTTGAGCGGGGTCCTGAAATATTCAGCAATGCCTTCCAGGTCGCCTTTGGCCGTCGATCCCAGCAGCCACATCAGCAGAAAGAACGCCATCATCGCCGTCACAAAGTCAGCGTATGCAATCTTCCACGCGCCGCCATGATGGCCGCCGACGACTTTCTTGATGCGCTTGATGACGATCGGTTTCTTGTCTTTGTCAGACATGGTATGGCGTTCTGCTATTTATACAGATTTATTTTTTGGCCGCGCCTTTGACATGTTCTTCCAGCTCGCTGAAGCTGGGGCGTTCGGTCGAGTACAGCACCTTGCGGCCGAATTCAACGGCCAGGGCAGGCGCATACCCATTGAGGCTGGCCAACAGCGTGACCTTGATGGTTTGCAGCATCTTGGTGCCTTCGTTCAATTTCTGTTCAAGCAGACCGGCAAGCGGCCCGACAAATCCATAAGCCAGCAGAATGCCCAGGAAGGTTCCGACCAGGGCCTTGGCGATCAGGATGCCCAGCTCGGCCGGCGGAATGCCCACCGATTCCATGGTGTGCACCACGCCCATCACCGCGGCCACAATGCCGAAAGCCGGCAATCCGTCGCCGATTTTCGCAATGCAGTGTGCCGGCACTTCGCCCTCGTGATGATGGGTTTCGATTTCGTTGTCCATCAGATTCTCGATTTCCATCGCATTCATGTTGCCGCTGACCATGATGCGCAGGTAATCCGTAATGAATTCGATGACATGATGGTCGGCCAGGACAGCGGGATACTTCGAGAACAGCGGACTCTCCTCGGGCTTCTCGATGTCCCCTTCGATGGACATGAGCCCCTCTTTTCTGACCTTGGTCAGCAGTTCATACAGCAGGGCCATCAGCTCCATGTACATGTCGCGCGTGTACCTGGATCCCTTGAATACCGTTGGCAGCGCCTTGAGTGTTGCCTTGATTGCCTTGCTGGAATTGCCGACAAAGAACGCTCCTGCGGCACCCCCGCCGATCATGAGCAGTTCTATCGGCTGAAACAGCGAAGCCAGATGCCCGCCGGCGAGCGCGAAACCTCCGAAAACGCATCCCAGCACCACGATGTATCCAACTATGACCAGCACTTTTTATTCTCCAGAAAGCAGCCTTTTGTGAGTAATCGGCTGCATGTCGGATTTATAAAGGCTGGACCAGGAAATCAAATTGGCTATTAGTGGGTGGAAAGTCGCCCTGTTCCAGGGATGACGCTCAACGGAGGAGATGGGCGTGCTCAAGGGCCGGATGGTCCTGATAGCCGAGGTCGTAGTCGGGACGCACGCGCCAGCCATACAGCTTTTGACGTTCGCTCCTGCCGGTCTGGATGACAAAGTCATGACGGATTCCCGGCAAGGGAAAGGCAAGACTCAACAGCAACGTTCCAGGCCGCATTTCCTGGCTCGCCTTGTGCAGCACATCCTCCATGACCAGCGGTGAGAGGAAGGCAAAGACAACGTCATAGTGTGACAGATCGAGCCGGCGGTAATCCCTGCGAAGAAAACGGGCAGATGCACCTCGCATCTGTGCCCTGATCCAGCTGATAAACCATGTCGCCGGGGAGATTTCCACGCCTTCATGCCTGCCCAGCGGCCGTGTCTGGTCGAGTCGCAGCAACATGCCGCCGAGGCCGCTGCCAATGTCGAGTAATCTGTAGGGCTCGTCCTGCGGCAGCAATGCCTCGACCTCCCTCCATACCGACCTGCGGGACAGGAAAAGTGGCACGCGCGTAAAAATGACCCCCCAGTTGAATAGAAGCAGCAATAAAAAACCGCCCAGATAGGCCATGGCAGGCAATTGAATCTGCTGCACGAATATCGCAGCGGGTAGAAAAAGAAGATTAATTGGAATCCACCACCAGGCCAAACCCAGGACAGTTCCCAGCACGGCCGAAAGCAAGCCTTGCAAGCCGGCTATCTCCCACACTCCATATGGCGATGCCGAATGACTGGCCTGACCGGCAAGAACAATACCTCCTGCGATTGCGGCCGCACCCAAATGTGCCGATAGCACGCAGAAAATAATACGGGTTCGCGAGTTCATCAGGCAGCTTCGTCTTGCTGTACCGCTTCCAGGGCTTCCCTGGCCTTTTTGGTTTTTCCCGCACGCGACGGCATGTGACACAGGCCGCATTGATAATCGTCATGCAGGTCATCGGGATGAACGACGAAATGGCCGCCGCACTTGGTGCACTGTGTCGTTTCCAGCATCTTGCTGTCGAAGAAGCGCACCAGTGTCCACGCACGGGTAAAACTCAGCACTTCCTCGATGTCATTGGTTTTCAGGTATTCCTGATACAGCTTGTAGGCCTTGAGAACACCTTCGATGCCCTCACAGTTCCCGTTCCTGACCAGATAACGATAGATATTGATGAACAGCGAGGAATGCACATTCGGCAGCCAGGTCAGGAACCAGTCGGTTGAAAACGGTAGCATGCCCTTTGGCGGCGACTCCCCACGTACTTCCTTGTACAGCTTGAGCAGGCGCTCGCGTGACAGCGAGGTTTCCGACTCCAGAACCTGCAGACGCGCCCCGGCTTGAATCAGCTCGATGGCAAGCTGGGTTTCCCTGACTTCCGACAGCAGGCTTTTCCTGGCCATGTTCTTCCCCCTGAACCTTGAAGTTTTTATGCGGCAAGTTGCTCGGCGGGCTGTCCCGCCATCAAGATCGCGGCATGCGAATGGGCCAGGGCGCTGTCCTTGGTGTAATTGGCCAGCATGTCGAGGATGGTGCTGTCGTCGAAACGGAAACGGGACAGCAGCATGCCGGAGCGGGCCAGCTTGATGATTTGCGCGGGAGACAGGGATTCAATCACATCCGCCACATCCATGCTCAGGCCAAGGCGAAACGTCGCCATGGACTTGTCCTCACGCACCATCTGCTGGGCCAGCATCAGATAGCTGAGGTTGATTTCACGGATTTCACCCATCATTTCATCGATACTCATTCTTGATCCCCTGGATTAGGTTGATGACACAGTCCTTGCCGGACATGTACCTATTTCGGGCAAGCATGAATGATGATGAAGTCGGAAGCCGTCTGGTTTTTTTGTAAGCAAATGTTAACCAATTGTTGTAGGTGTTTGTCCTACAAACAAAGCAATAGCTCCGGGGACCCCTTGATCATCAAGGGCTCCCGGAGGTCATTGCGCCTAATTTTTAAGCAGGCATCCTGCATTCAAATGTGAATCGGCAGCAGGTCAGAATGTTTCAGTCAGTTTGATCAATCTTTCACGAAAATCCGATGGAGGCACCGTTTTGCCCAGCCGCTGGATGCGACCCACTTCGTTCTCGTACCAGCCGGTATCCTGCTGGTTGGGCTCCGCTTCATAAGCCCACCAGGTTCCGTCTGCGTCCTGGGCGATGAATTGCGCCCACTCGGGAATGGGCACGGAAGGAACAACACTGGCTGAATGCGGGTCAACAGGCACAGGTACAATTTCTCCGGTCTTTGTCATTAAACGATGTTCATAACCTTAACAGCTGGCTCAAATGAGGACACCCATGAAAACGTGCCGTATCCCCTATTTATTCTTGTTTTTGCCATTGAGCGGTTTTGCGACGGATATCGTGCCCGTCAAGCAGATCAGTCTTGAACTGGCACAGGCCATCGCCATGAAGTCGGTTGAAGCCTGCCGCAAGGACGGGTACAACGTCTCCGCGGTAGTGCTAGACCGCAGTGGCAGCATCCAGGTTGCCCTGCGCGACACCCTTGCCGCACCGCATAAGCTGGAAATTGCCGAACGCAAGGCCGGCATGTCCATCATGTCCGGGATTTCCAGCACCGAGTTTCGCAAGGCACGCGGAGATATCCGGCCCGAGCTCAACCACATGCGTGGCCTGATCGTGATGGAAGGTGCGCTGCCCATCCGCGCCGCCGGCAGCCTGGTCGGCGCGGTGGGTGTGTCTGGTGCGCCCGGTGGCGACAAGGACGAAGCCTGTGCGCTTGAAGCCCTGAAAGCAGTGGAGGAGCGGCTGGAGTTTGCCAGCTGACATTGCATCAGGAGTCAATCCACCTGTTTTTATCGCTAAAGGGCCGGACGCTGCTTTCACAACTAAGGCGCAGACCGCACTCCTGTACATGAACCAAGAAGCTTCCTCCTGTCTGCTGCTGTATTGCCGCGCCGGGTTTGAAAAGGAATGCGCGCAGGACATTACCCAGGCGTGTGAAAATCTGGGCATCGCCGGTTGGTGCAAAGCCAGCCCCAACGCCGGCTATGTCATGTTCCACCCCACGCAGGCCGGCGATATGGCCACTTTGCAGAAAAGGCTGCGTTTCGAGGATCTGACTTTTTCCCGTCAGATGATCTTTGCGCGGGGGCCGCTGGCTCTTCAGTCGGAGAACCGGCTGCCGCCCCTGGTTGAAGCGGCCAGAAGCCTGCTTGGCCCGTTTGGCCAGCTCTGGCTGGAAACCGCCGATACCAATGAAGCAAAAGAATTGTCAGCCTTTTGCCGCAAATTCGAGCCACATCTCAAGAAAGCCCTGATCCAGGCCAACCTGCTGAAACTGGATGTGCCCAAGCTGCCGAGGCTGCATGTGTTTTTCCTGGATTCATCCACGGCCTGGGCTGGCACCAGCCAGCCTGGCCATTCCAGCAACTGGCCCATGGGCATCCCGCGGCTGAGAATGCCACGCGGGGCACCGTCCCGATCAACACTCAAGCTCGCCGAGGCCTTGCTGGAAATGCTTTCCGAACAGGCGCGCGAGCAGCTCAGGCCGGGCCGACGCGCAATCGATTTGGGCGCTTCGCCCGGTGGCTGGACCTGGCAATTGGTTCAGCGCGGCATGAAGGTCACTGCGGTGGACAACGGCCCAATGGACGCCACCCTGATGGAGAGCGGTCTGGTCGAACACCTGCGCGCCGATGGTTTTACCTTCCGCCCCCGCTACCCCATCGACTGGCTGGTTTGCGACATGGTTGACAAACCCGCAAGAGTGGTCGATCTGGTGGCCCGCTGGTTTGAGCGCGGGGACTGCCGGGCAGCCCTGTTCAACCTCAAATTGCCCATGAAACGCCGGTTTGAAGAAGTGCAACTTGCGCGTAATGTGCTGGAAAGCCGGCTGGAGAGCACCTGGCGAATCCGGATGCGCCAGCTTTACCATGACCGTGAAGAAATCACCTGTCTGATCGTAAGGGAAAACGGCTGATCTGCCTTGTTGCGGCCTCGCAACAAAAAACGGGAAAACCTGCAAAATCAGCCCTCCTACTGGTTTTCTTTCATGGATTTGCTAGAATCCCGCGCGTCGGTTGGATTTAAGGAATTTCTAACATTAAGTCCCTGACCGATTTCTTGGTGTGGGTTATCCATTTTTGTTTAAGGGAATATGATGAAATACTCCGTACTGCTGGCCGCTCTGCTGGCCGTTTCTGTAACTGCTTGTGGCAAAAAAGAAGAAGCTGCCGCCCCTGCTGAAGCTCCGGCTCCAGAAGCGGCTGCTCCGGCACCGGCTCCTGCCGAGGCTCCGGCTGCTGACGCCGCTGCTGCTCCGGCTGCTGACGCCGCTGCTGCTCCGGCTGCTGACGCTGCTGCCGCTCCGGCTGCTGACGCTGCTGCCGCTCCGGCCGCACCTGCTGCGCCTGCCAAGTAATTCAGGCATCAGCACGATAAAGCCGGCCGCAAGGCCGGCTTTTTTTACGCCCTGCCGCCCGATACAAACTGCCGGATACGCCTGACCGCTTCTTCCAGTACCGACATGGGGCGTGTATAGGCAAACCGCACATACCGCTCGGGCATGACATTGCCGAAGTCCAATCCCGGCGTAATCGCCACCCCTGCCTCTTCCAGTAACCTGGCCGCGAAAGCAAAGCTGTCTTCAGCAAACCGGCTGACATCGGCATAAAGGTAAAACGCGCCTTCGGGCATGACCGGCAAGCCAAAGCCGATCTCCCGCAATGCGGGCGCCAGATAATCACGCCGCGCCATCATTTCCAGCCGCCTTGATTCCAGAATGGCCTGATTGTCCGCTCCGAACGCGGCCAGCGCGCCATATTGCGCGGGCGTGGGCGGCGCCAGAAAAAGATTCTGCGCCAGACGTTCGATGCTGCCCATGGCCCAATCGGGCGCTGCCAGCCAACCCAGCCGCCAGCCCGTCATGTGAAAGTATTTGGAGAAACTGTTGACCACGAATACCTGATCCGAGTGTGCCAGCGCGGTTTGCGGTGCGTCACCATACACCAGGCCGTGATAAATCTCGTCAACGATCAGCACGGCATTGCGTGACTGACATAAGCACGCAATTTCTTGGATATCCTCATCCCGAGCCAGCGTGCCGGTCGGATTGGAGGGCGAGGCGAGCAAAATGGCTTTTGTTTTCGACGTCCAGTGCCGTTCCAACAACTTTGGCGTCAATTGGAAGGCGGTTTCCGGGCCGACCGGAACGGGCACAGCCCCGGCATCGACAAATCGGGCAAAATGCCGGTTGCAAGGATAACCCGGATCGGCCATGAGGATATCGTCGCCCGCATCCAGCACCATGCCCAGTGCCAGCATCAGCGCGCCCGACGCACCGGGCGTGACGGCGATGCGGGATGCAGGCACTTCGATGCCATACCGGTTTCGGTAAAAACCGGCAATTGCCCGCCTCAATTGGGGCAGGCCCAGTGCTGGGGTGTAATGCACGTCGCCGTTTTTCAGTGCGGCGATGGCCGCATCCAGAACCGGTTGCGGCGTGGGGAAGTCCGGCTCGCCGATTTCCAGATGGATGATGTCGCAGCCCTTGGCTTCCAGCGCCTTGGCCCATGCCAGGATGTCCATCACATGGAAGGGGGCAATGCCTTCCACGCGCTTTGAGCTATTCATTTACTCCATGTTCGGCAAGAAAATGCCTGACCCAGTGTTCGGGCTTCGAGCTGTGCCAGCGGCCCTTCACCTCCCCTTCGATGAACAGCAATACCGTGGGAAAGCCGCGCATGCTGTAATGACCTGCAAGTTTCATGTTGTGGCCATCGTCCACCTCAACCTTGGCCAGCAGGAATTTTCCGTTGTAGGCATGCACGATGCGCTCCAGGATTGGCGTCAGCATCGTGCAGGGCGGACACCAGTCCGCCCAGAAGTCGACCAGGACGGGCGTGGTTTTCGATGTTTCGATGACCTCCTTGTCGAAGTGCTCGTGGCTGGTGTTGAAAATCAAGTTGTCTATTTTTTTCAGGGTCATTTTTCAAGGCCGTACTGTTCTAATCGATACAAAGTCGTCATTCATTGTCAGGCAGGAGGGGATGCGCCGTCTGCAAGTGCTCCAGATCGACCGATTCGATCTGGTTAAACCGTTTGCTGATTTTCTGGCTGGTGGTATGCACCTGCTGCGCATCCTCATGGGCCTGGCGGATATGGTCCGCCAGTTTCCGCATTCGCTCATCAAACCGGCCAAATTCCTTGCCCAGTTTGGAAAGCTCGTCCTTGATGATGTGGATCTGCTTGCGCGTTTCCACATCCTTGATCACCGCGCGCGCCGT
>JACAED010000014.1 GCA_013389025.1 Hydrogenophilaceae bacterium | reverse complement strand
GGCCACGGACCAGCGTATCTCACAATCCTGCGCGTCAAGGGTGCGCTCCGCCGGGCTGCGCCCGCCCTTGACCCGCAGCCACGGGACGCCCATTACCCACTCGTTTTTCAAATGAGGCATAAAAATGCCTAAGGTACATATCACCGACCTTGTTCTGCGCGACGGCCATCAGTCACTGATTGCCACGCGCATGCGCACCGAGGACATGCTGCCTATATGCAGCAAATTGGATTCGGTTGGCTTCTGGTCGCTGGAAGCCTGGGGCGGCGCCACCTTCGATGCCTGCGTGCGCTTTCTCAAGGAAGATCCCTGGGAGCGGCTGAGAAAACTGCGCAAGGCCTTGCCCAACACGCGCATCCAGATGCTGCTCAGGGGCCAGAATCTGCTTGGCTACCGCCACTATTCCGATGACGTGGTGCGCGCCTTCGTGAAAAAGTCAGCTGACGATGGCGTGGACGTGTTCCGGATATTCGATGCCATGAACGACCTGCGCAACATGCAGGTCTCCATCGAGGCAGTCAGGCAATCAGGCAAGCACGCCGAAGGCGCCATCTGCTACACCACCAGCCCGGTTCACGACATTCCGCATTTCGTCAAGCTGGCGAGGGGCTTTGCCGAACTGGGCTGCGATAGCATTGCCATCAAGGACATGGCCGGCCTGCTGACACCCTATGGCGCTTTCGAACTGGTCAAGGCCATACGCGAAGCCACCCATCTGCCGGTGCATACACATAGTCATTCCCCCTCGGGCCTGTCGAACATGGTGCATCTCAAAGCTGTCGAAGCTGGCGCCAGCATCATCGACACCTGCATCGGCGCATTTGCGGAAGGCGCCAGCCACCCGACCACGCAAAGCTTCGTTGCCGCGCTGCAAGGCACGGAATACGACACGGGATTATCCCTGCCTTTGCTTGAAGAGATTTCTTCCTACTTCAAGGACGTGCGCAAAAAATACTGGCAGTTTGAAAGCGAATTCACCGGCGTGGACACGCGCGTGCTGATCAATCAGGTGCCGGGCGGCATGATTTCCAATCTGGCCAACCAGCTCAAGGAACAGGACGCGCTCGACAGGATGGACGCCGTACTCACGGAAATTCCGCGCGTGCGCGAAGACCTCGGCTACCCTCCCCTGGTCACGCCCACTTCGCAAATCGTCGGCACGCAGGCCGTGCTCAACGTCATGGTGGGCAGCCGCTACAAGAGCATCACCCAGGAAGTGAAACTCTATTTGCAGGGCCGCTACGGCGCCACGCCCGGCAAGGTCAACGAAGAAGTCCGCAAACTCGCGATCGGCGATCTCGACGTCATGAGCTGCCGGCCCGCCGACCTCATGCCGCCCGAGCTGGACAAATTGCAAGGCGAAATCGAGGGCCTCGCCAAATCCGAGGAAGACGTGCTGACCTACGCCATGTTTCCGGACCTGGGCCGAGTCTTCCTGCAGGAACGCGCCGCCGGCACGCTCAAACCCGAACCGCTGCTGCCCATCGAAGCGAAAAACGGCGCCAGCGCGGCGCACTTTGCCGCCAACGAATTCAACATCACCCTGCACGGTGAGACCTACCACATCAAGCTGGCCGCCAGCGGCCGGCCGACGGAAACCCAGCGGCCATTCTTTGTCACCGTCGATGGCGTCTCGGAAGAAGTCATGCTCGAAGCCTTGAACGAAGTCGAGGTATCGGCACACGCTTCAGGCAGGGAAAGCAAACCCGCCGCCAAATCCGCACCCGCCGGGCAAAAACCACGCGCGTCGCACAAGGGTCACGTCACCGCCGCCATGCCGGGCACGATTGTCGAAGTGCTGGTGAAAACGGGACAAAAGGTCAACGCAGGCGATGCGGTCCTCGTCATCGAAGCCATGAAGATGGAAAACGAAGTCCAGGCGCCCGTCTCAGGCACGGTTGTGGGCATCTTCACTGCCAAGGGCGAAGCCGTCACGCCCGACATGGCACTGGTAGAAATCGAGCCCGAATAAGACCCAACGCAGCGACGCAAAAACTCAGATAACGCCTTTGAATACATTTTTTCCTGCCACAAAATGAAGCTGATTCTTGCATCCACTTCCCGTTACCGGCGAGAACTATTATCCCGCCTGCGTATTCCCTTCGAAGTCGTTTCGCCTGAGGTGGACGAAACGCCGCTGGCAAATGAAACGCCCTCCGCCACCGCACTCAGGCTATCAGTGCTGAAAGCCCAGGCTGTCGCTGCGCAATTTCCTGAAGCCCTCATCATCGGCTCGGATCAGGTACTGATGCTGGATTCGGAGCAGCTTGGCAAACCCGGCAATTATGAGAATGCCTTCGCGCAATTGAAAAAGATGCAGGGCAAGGCCATGGTGTTCCATACCGCATTGACCCTGCTCAACAGCAAAACCGGAAGAGCACAAACCCGTGACGTGCCGACCGTCGTACACATCCGCAAACTTACGGATGCGCAGATCGAAGCCTACCTGAAAAAGGAACAGCCCTACGACTGCGCCGGCTCGGCAAAAAGCGAATCGCTCGGCATTGCGCTGATGGAACGCATGGACAGCCCCGATCCCACCGCCCTGATCGGCCTTCCCTTGATGACGCTGACCGAAATGCTGATGAACGAGGGCGTCGACGTTCTGAAATGAGGCTGTTCCATAAATGAGCACGGGCACGCTCTACCTGATTCCGGTGCCGCTCGGCCCGGTTGATCCGGCAACCTGCCTGCCGCCCGACACCCTTGCTGTTGCGCGGCGTCTGGATACCTTTGTTGTCGAGCGCGCCAGGACCGCACGCGCACACCTCAAGGCCATGAGCCATCCCAGGCCCCTGCAGGAACTCACCCTGCTCGAACTCAACGAACACACGAAAGCCGCTGAAATACCCGCCCTGCTTGCCCCGCTGAAAAGCGGCCAGGATATTGGCCTGATGTCCGAAGCCGGCTGCCCCGCCGTTGCCGACCCCGGCGCAGAACTAGTCAAGGCCGCGCACCGGGAAAACATCCCCGTTGTCCCGCTCATCGGCCCCTCCTCCATCCTGCTCGCGCTCATGGCTTCCGGCCTGGGTGGGCAGCAGTTCTGCTTTCATGGCTACCTGCCCGCCAGGGAACCCGAGCGGACAAAAAAAATCCGCGAACTGGAACAGGCCGCGCGCAAGAATGCCGCCACCCAGCTTTTCATCGAAACCCCCTATCGCAGCAGCGCATTGCTGGAAGCCTTATCCAGCACGCTGTCCGAAAACACCCTCATCAGTGTCGGCGCCGACCTCAGCCTGCCGAGTCAGTTCATCAAAACCATGAGCGCCAGGAACTGGCGCGGGAAAAGCGAACTGGTTAAAGACAGGCTGGTGGTATTCGGGATTGGGGTCTGAAGATGCACTGGAATATCAGGAACCCACCTCATGGCAACTCGCGTAGGGCGCAATAGGCGATAGCCGTATTGCGCCGAATGATTTACCAGCACATGCGGCGCAATGCCCTCCGGTTATTGCGCCCTACGCGGGCTACGTGGGCTGAAAAACAATTCAGCCTGGCCCGTTAATTCCGCTTGAATCCGCCGATGAGGGGATCGGACAAGCTTTCGCAAGAAACAACATCAGCAATCCATTTGTTCGAATTTTCTAAAGCGCCAAGGGCAAGACGTATGCAGGTCTTGCTATTAGGGGTTACTTTGACGGACATGGTCTCCGAAACCGTGTTCAAGTCATCGTTAGACGCATGATCCCCATTGAAATTCTGCTTCGTTGCGCTGTAGAAACGGAATTGCATAGGGGCGTGTGATGCTTCCCAATTGGAGCACCATGAACGACTGAGGCTATTCGAGTTAAATCGATGAAACACTTTTTCAGATGTTTGGATGTCTATCCATACCGCTTGTTCTGGATTTGACATGACAAAACAGACTGTGCCATGTGGTTCTGTTAAGGCCGCCTTGATCATGCCGCTTGTCCAGTAATACGTTCCATACAACCCAAGCCCGGATGCCAAAAGTACGATCCATCCATACCAGATCTTGATCGGTAAAGGTGGTTTGGTAATGACAGATATTGGTAATAACGCGAGCAACAGGGCGGGGATGAATGTGAATAAGTAAAGGCCTGCGAGTGTCAACGCAGGGGTTGAAGTCCCTGAATCGAAAGCCAGACCAATACCAATGCTCAGACCTGCTGCGAAAAGGGCCAGATAGTATGCATAAGCAACGCGCACACTGATTGAGATGAGAATTACGATTGCCTTTTTCATTTTTGGATAAGGGACCAGGCTCGTAATAAAATTGAACGCTCAGGAGAGATTTTCCGTGGCCCGTCAAAATCGAATCTGGTCAAGCCGCAACACAAGCTTTTCTCCTGATTCGTTCTGCGCTTCCAGCCACTCCACGCCTTCTTTCGCGTAAACATCCAGCGGCAGCAGGCGGTGTGTTCCGGTCTTTTCACCAGACAGCACTTCCACATCCAGCCATTGTTTTTTCAGCACCGCGAATTCCAGCCGCTCGTGGTTAATACAGGGGATCGGCTGGTAGTCACTCATGGGCATCTCGAATAACCATTGTTTCGTCGCTCCCGCGAAGGCGGGAGCCCAGTAAAGCAAGGTACTGGATTCCCGCTTTCGCGGGAATGACTGGTTTTTCGAGGTACCCTCATTTACTGGACTGGATTGCTTCGCTTCACTCGCAATGACGGCCAACTGATTGATTCAGCGTAAGGGCGAGGCGTGTTGCGAAGTGGGATTCAGCCACTTGCCGATGCTGACGCCCAGGCGTCCGGCGAGCTTGGACGCCAGGTCTTCCTGCGGGGTGTAATCGACGATGTCTTCGGCCTTGATGATTTCGCGCGCGACGTAGTCGGTGCTGCCAAAGGCGTCGGCCAGGCCCATTTCGATGCTCTTCTAGCCGCTCCAGACCAGGCCGCTGAACATGTCCGGCGTTTCCTTCAGCCGCTTGCCGCGACCCTTGCGCACGACGTCGATGAATTGCTGGTGGATTTCGGACAGCATGGTTTTGGCGAAAGCTTCCTGTTTGGGGTCACTGGGAGAGAAGGGATCAAGGAATCCCTTGTTCTCGCCCGCAGTCAGCAGACGGCGTTCGACGCCCAGCTTGTCCATGGCCTTGGTGAAGCCGAAGCCGTCCATCAGCACGCCGATGGAACCGACGATGCTGGCCTTGTCGACAAAAATTTTGTCGGCGGCGGCGGCGACGTAGTAACCGCCGGAGGCGCAGATGTCGTCGACCACCACATACAGCGGCGTCTTGGGATGCAGTGCACGCAGGCGCTTGATTTCGTCGTAAATCTGGCCTGCCTGCACGGGGCTGCCGCCGGGGCTGTTGATGCGCAGGATCACGCCCTGGGTGTGTTTGTCCTCGAAGGCTGATTGCAGGCCCGACATGATGAGATCGGCGCTGGCCTCGTCGCTGGAAATGACGCCCTGGAGATCGATCAGCGCGGTGTGCTTGCCCAGCACCTTGTCGCCACCGCCCATCCAGCCCATGAATGCAAACAGGACGATGAAGAGATACAAAAAGGTCAGCACCTTGAAGAAGATGCCCCATTGGCGTGTCTTGCGCTGCTCGACGATGGCAGCCATGGCCACCTTTTCCAGAGTCTGGCGTTCCCAGTTGGGCGTGTTGTATTGCTGTTCGCTCATTTGATCAATTGATATTTCAGTAATCGAATCCGGCTATCGCATTCTTCAACGGGCACAGGCGTCAGCCCGCGTCCATTGCAGCGCCCGCCAATGCAGTCGCCCTTGGCCGGGTCGTACAGGGCGCCATGCGTGGCGCAGACCAAGTATACCCCCTCTGCATCAAAAAACTCGCCTTCCTGCCAGTCCAGCTCCACGGGCACATGGCCGCATTGATTGAGGAAAGCATACGCCACGCCCTTGTGGCGGATGACGAAAGCCGGTGTCTTTTGCCCCTTCCAATCGATATTGAAGCGCACGCCCTTGCCGCCGTCTTCCAGATCGCCGGAAGCGCAGATCACGTTTGAGTCATCAGCCATGATTTCACTTCGGCAAAGGATTGCGCCAGCAGAATGGGGCGATGCGGCGTCAGGTCTTCCGGCAAATGCGCGCCGTAAGTAACCCCCACTCTCGCCACGCCGGCATTCTCGGCCATCTGCATGTCGTGGCTGGTATCGCCGATGACGATGGCACGTTCCCTTTCCATCATCAGTTCTTCAATAATCTCCACGACCATCGCCGGATGCGGCTTGGAATGCGTCTGGTCTGCGCAGCGCGTGGCGGAGAAAAAGGGGCGCAGGCCAGTATGGTCCAGCGCGCGTTCCAGTCCCTTCAAGCTCTTGCCGGTGGCAACGGCCAGGGTAAATCCCGCGCCATGCAGTTCGCGGATGCCTTCGGTGACCCCTTCAAACAGGGGAATTTCCGCGTCCTGGCCCAGATAGTAATGACGGTAGCGTTCAACCAGTCTGGGGTAATCACCCTCGGGCAAATCCGGCAGCAGAGTCTGCAAGGCCTGGATCAGACCCAGGCCGATGATCTGGCGGCAGGCGCGGTCATCCGGAACCGGGATGCCGATGTCCGCGCAGGCCCGCTGGATGGCATCGACGATGAATCCTGCCGAATCCATCAGCGTACCATCCCAGTCGAATATCAGAAGCTCAAATTTTCTCGGCATTTTTGTCGAGTGTATCCAGAAAATATTGAAGGTCATCTGGCAGCGGCGCTTCAAAAATCAAGGGCTCGCCAGTGACGGGATGATTGAAACTGAGCTTGGCGGCATGCAGGAACATGCGTTTGAGCCCCTGCCCGGCCAGTTCCTTGTTGAGCGTGAAATTGCCGTATTTGTCGTCACCGGCAATCGGATGTTTGAGATAGGCCAAGTGCACGCGTATCTGATGGGTGCGGCCGGTTTTCAGTTCGGCTTCCAGCAGGGCAAAGCCCGGCCAGGTCTTGATGCGGCGGAACACGGTATGCGCGGTCTGTCCGCCTTCATCGACGCTGACGCGGCGTTCGCCTTCGGGCGTGACAAACTTGCGTAGCGACAGCCGCACATTACGCACCTCATCGCGCCAGCGGCCGGTCGCCAGCACCCAATAACGCTTGTCGATGCGGTGCTCGCGGAAAACGTCATGCAGCGCGGTCAGTGCGCGCCGTTTCAGCGCCACCACCAGCACGCCCGAGGTTTCGCGGTCCAATCTATGGGCCAGTTCCATGAAACGGTGCTGGGGAAACTCCAGCCGCAACTGCTCGATAATCCCGCGCGAAATCCCACTGCCACCATGCACTGCCATGCCGGAGGGCTTGTTAAGGACCAGCAGGAATTCATCATGATAAAGAACCCTCGACGCCAGCCGGGGCACATCCTTGGGCAGGCTGGCGGGTCTGGCCGTCATGTGGGCGACCCGGACGGGCGGAATGCGAACTTCGTCACCCCAGGACAGCTTGTAACTGACCTCGGCCCGGCCCCCGTTGATGCGGACTTCACCCGCCCGCACCATCTTGTAAATCCGGCTTTTGGGCACGCCTTTAAGCTGCCCGAGCAAAAAATTGTCCAGCCGCTGACCTGCATGGGTGTCATCGATCCTGACCTTGCGGACAGATTCTTTGCCTAACTCATTCATTTTCAATATACTTGGCTGGCCAAATTGGCTTTTTTAGTCAACTACGGCCTGAATTCCCCGGTTATTTTCGCTCACCGGCCGCAGCATCGATGCATACAAAAGTCTGTGTGGCCACTTGGCCCCGCACCCTGTCTCGATACTGTAAAAAAGTAGCGATACTAACTTAAAGTAACGTGTTACCGCATACGCCAGACTTGGCCTGTACGCCGCCGTAATTCATTTCTCGGCCATGTACCCCGCCAGGTCTTTGAAGCTTGCCGCGTCGAGTCCGCTCCGCTGCAATCCCAATTAGGACAGGAAACCTTTTCATTTTTCAATGAATCTTCTGCCACCCGCATCAATCCGGCCTGACAGACCCTGACGGTTTTCTCGTCCCGTATGCACGCGCACGGGAGTAAAACATGAAGCGCATGCTATTCAACGCCACCCAGGCGGAGGAACTGCGGGTGGCCATCGTCGATGGGCAAAAACTCATCGACCTGGATATCGAATCCTCTGCAAAAGAACAACGCAAGAGCAACATTTACAAGGGTGTCATCACCCGCATCGAGCCCAGTCTGGAAGCAGCCTTTGTGGATTACGGCTGCGAACGTCACGGCTTTCTGCCCTTCAAGGAAATCGCCCGATCCTGCGTCAAGGGCTCCGGCCGTCCATCTGATCTCATCCGCGAGGGCATGGAACTCATCGTCCAGGTGGAAAAGGACGAACGTGGCAACAAGGGTGCGGCGCTTACCACTTATATTTCGTTGGCCGGGCGCTACCTGGTGCTAATGCCCAACAACCCGCGTGGTGGTGGTGTCTCCCGCCGTATCGAAGGCGAAGAACGCAACGAACTCAAGGACGCCATGGCAGGACTGGAAGTGCCGGAAGGCATGAGTCTCATCGGCCGAACCGCCGGCATTGGCCGCACAACAGAGGAATTGCAGTGGGATCTTAACTACCTGCTGCACCTGTGGAATGCCATCGAGGGCGCCGCCAACGCCCAGTCGGGGGCCTTCCTCATCTACCAGGAAAGCTCGCTGGTCATCCGTGCCATCCGCGACTATTTCCAGCCCGATATCGGCGAAATCCTGATCGACACCCAGGATGTGTTCGAGCAGGCGCAGGGGTTCATGGCCCACGTCATGCCCGGCAATGCCAACAAGGTCAAACTGTACAAGGACGACGTCCCGCTTTTCTCGCGTTTCCAGATCGAGCATCAGATCGAGTCGGCCTACGCGCGGCAGGTGAACCTGCCTTCCGGCGGCGCCATTGTCATCGACCATACCGAAGCGCTGGTCTCCATTGATGTGAACTCGGCCCGTGCCACCAAGGGAGGCGACATCGAGGAAACCGCCTACCGCACCAATCTCGAAGCCGCCGAGGAAATCGCGCGGCAGGCGCGTCTGCGTGATCTGGGTGGCTTGATCGTCATCGACTTCATCGACATGGAATCGCAGAAGAACCAGCGCGAAGTGGAAAACCGCCTGCGCGATGCGCTGCACCACGACCGTGCGCGCGTGCAGATGGGCAAGATTTCCCGATTCGGCCTGATGGAACTTTCCCGCCAGCGATTACAGCCTTCGCTCGGCGAAACCAGCCACCAGCCCTGCCCGCGCTGTGGCGGCACCGGTCACATTCGCGGCGCCGAATCAACTGCACTGCACATCCTGCGCATCATCCAGGAAGAAGCCATGAAGGAAAACACCGGTGCCGTACACGCGCAAGTGCCGGTGGAGGTCGCCACTTTTCTGTTGAATGAAAAACGCCAGGATATCCATACGCTGGAATCCCGCTTCAAGATCAACGTGGTCCTGATACCAAATATTCATCTGGAAACACCCAACTACACGATCGAACGCATCAAGCATAAAGACCTGAACCGTGAAGGGACAATAGAACCCAGTTACAAAATGGTCACACTCCCCGAGACCGAAGCAAGTCTTGCCACCCGCGAGCAGCGTGCTCCTGCCCCGGAAGCGGCAGTCAAGGCCATCACCCCAGCCCAGCCCGCGCCCATTGCGGCAGCGCCTGTGGCACGTAAAACCGAAAAGGCCGGCCTCATCGATCGCATTATTGGCTGGTTCAAAAAGACGGGCGAGGAATCCCAGCCCACTCAACCTGTTACCGAAACCAAGGGTGAAACACGCAAATCACGCAGTGCGCGTCCGGAACGCGGCGAGCGCAACGCTGACAAGGGTAGCGAGCGCCGTGAACGTCCGCCACGCGCTCCTCGCGAGTCACGCCGAAGCGAGCAAGGTGAATCCACTGAAGTTCGCGCACAGGAATCCCGCGATAAGCCACAGCGCCAGCCACGCCCCCCGCGCCAGGCAAAATCCGAGCAAGCTGCGCAAATCGAGAAACGAGAAACCGTGGCACCCACACGAGAAGAAGCACCGCGCGAAGGCGGACGAGGACGCCGCAACCGCCGTGAAAGGGGCGGTGAGCGTGCAGAACGAGGAGAACGTTCCCAGCAACTGGCCGAGTCGCAAACCAGCCCGGCTGAAATCCCGGCTGCACCAACGACCGCTGCTGCGCCTGCAGAGATCGCCTCACGGCCGGTTCAGTCCGAGGACAAGGCAACGGCAGCCTCGCCCGCGCCTGTACCCCTCGCATTACCTGAGCCAGTCGTCCCGGTCGCAGAAGTACCGGCAGCAGCTCCTGCGCCGATGCCAGTCAGCGTGTCTGACACGCCAGTATCTCAAACCATGGTTTCCCAACCCGGCGTAACTGCCCGCCCGGAAGACATCCTGAAATCCCTGAGCCCTGCCGCAGACCTGCAACAGGTTGAGACCCAGGGCGTGGCGCCATTGACAGTCGAAAGCGAACTGGCTGGTACATCACGGCATCAGCCACGCCGCCGGCACACCCCTCCCCCCACCACGCAACTGGAACTGATGCAAGTGGAAACCAGTGAATCCGCCGTGTCGATCGCCGTGCCCTCGGAAGAATCAACGCCGCGAACACACGGCCCTGGCCGCAGACGCCGTTCCCACGTTTCCAACGCACCCGCAGAGCCGCTGGTACAGGTCGAAACCGGTCAGAACAACCCCTGAACATGAATATTCAAGGGGGCATTAGGCCCCCTTGTTTTTTTAAATGGTTCATCCAATCAACCGGGCTTTTGATCGCCTGGCTGAAGCATTTGAATCTCCCTGATCAAACCCTGGACGGCATCCTCGATCATGTCCAGGTTTTCTTCAAAACCGCTCAACCCGCCATAGTACGGATCCGGCACATCCAGATTGGGATATTTGCGGCTGAAGGAAAGCAGTAGTTTTATTTTCTTGTGCCACTTCACCGGAGCACGCCGCATGAGATTACTGAGGTTACTGCTATCCATGGCGAGAATGTAATCAAATCTCTCGAAATCAGTATCAGCAACCTGACGGCCACGCAGATTGCCGATATTTACTCCACGCTTGCCGACGGCATTTTGCGCACGCAGATCCGGCTTTGATCCGACGTGATAACTGTGCGTACCGGCAGAATCGACGTTTACCTTGTCCTGCAATCCGGCCTTGGCGATTTCGCGCCGGAAGATGCCCTCCGCCATGGGCGAGCGGCAGATATTGCCCATGCACACAAATAACACATTGATCATGCTTATATCCTTGATTCTTTACCCTGTTCGATTCCGAACAAAACCTGCTTGAGTTCTTTCAAGCTGTCTCTAAGTTCCGCGGCTTTCTCGAATTCCAGATTTTTGGCGGCATCATGCATGTCTTTCTCGGTGCGCTTGATTTCCCGATTGAGTTCCTTCTCAGACATGAGGTGATACGCAGCCAGGGTCTGGGCAGCTTTCAGTTCAAGCCGTGCGGATTCAAGGTCTACGACATTGTCGATGATGTCCTTGATTTTTTTCTCCACGCCCTTGGGCGTAATGCCATGCGACCTATTGAATGTAATCTGCTTGTTCCTGCGGCGCTCGGTCTCGTCGATGGCGCGGCGCATGGAATCGGTAATCGTATCCGCGTACAGGATGGCGGTGCCGTGAATATGTCTGGCCGCACGCCCAATGGTCTGGATCAATGAGCGGGTGGAACGCAGAAAACCCTCCTTGTCCGCATCCAGAATTGCCACCAGCGAGACTTCCGGAATATCCAGCCCTTCGCGTAACAGATTGATGCCGACCAGCACATCGAATACGCCCAGACGCAAATCGCGTATGATTTCGACACGCTCGACGGTATCGATATCCGAATGCAGATAGCGCACCTTGATGCCGTGTTCGCTCAAATAATCCGTCAGATCTTCTGCCATGCGTTTGGTCAACGTGGTGACCAGCACGCGCTCGCCTTGGTCTATCCGCTTGCGGCATTCGGACAACAGATCATCCACCTGCGTGACGACAGGACGCACTTCCACCACGGGATCGATCAGGCCGGTGGGCCGCACGACCTGCTCCACCACCTGCCCTTGATGTTTTTCCTCGTAATCCGCAGGCGTGGCGGAGACAAATAGCGTTTGCGGCATCAGGCGCTCGAATTCCTCGAACTTCAATGGCCGGTTGTCAAGCGCCGAGGGCAGGCGAAAACCATATTCCACCAGGTTTTCCTTGCGCGCGCGGTCTCCCTTGTACATGCCGCCCACCTGTGGAATGGTGACATGCGATTCATCGATCATCATGATCGCCTGAGGGGGCAGGTAATCGATCAGTGTGGGCGGCGGCTCACCTGCCTTGCGCCCTGACAGATGCCGCGAGTAATTCTCGATCCCCTTGCAGAAACCCATTTCGTTCAGCATCTCCAGATCAAACCGGGTGCGTTGCTCAAGCCGCTGGGCTTCAACCAGTTTGTGGTTGGCGTAGAAATATTCCAGCCGGTCTTTGAGCTCGGCCTTGATCTTCTCGATGGCCTTGAGCGTGGTCTCGCGCGGGGTAACGTAATGGCTGGACGGATACACCGTGAATCTCGGCGCCTTGGATAATATCTGCCCGGTCAACGGATCGAATAGTTGCAGGCTTTCAATCTCATCATCGAACAGGCTGATGCGCAACGCGGTTTCGGCGTTTTCCGCCGGAAACACATCGATCACGTCACCGCGTACGCGAAACGTGCCGCGCGAAAAATCAAACTCGTTGCGTTCGTACTGCATGGCGGTCAGGCGTTGCAGCACTTCGCGCTGGCCGAGTTTCTCGCCCACACGCAGATGCAGGATCATGCTGTGATAATCCACCGGGTCGCCAATACCGTAAATGCAGGACACGGTCGCCACGATCACCACATCCTGCCGTTCCATCAGCGACTTGGTGGCCGACAGCCGCATTTGCTCGATGTGCTCGTTGATGCTGGAATCTTTTTCGATATACAGGTCGCGCGAAGGCACATAAGCCTCGGGCTGGTAATAATCGTAGTAGGAAACGAAATACTCGATGGCGTTTTCGGGAAAGAACTCACGCATTTCGGCATAAAGCTGTGCGGCCAGGGTCTTGTTCGGCGCCAGGATCAGCGCAGGCCGGCCCAGGCGGGCAATGACATGCGCCATGGTGTAAGTCTTGCCTGACCCCGTCACGCCCAGCAAAGTCTGGAATGCCAGCCCATCCTCAAAGCCCTCGGTAATTTTACGGATGGCTTCCGGCTGGTCGCCGGCCGCTTCAAACGGCTGATGCAGGCGAAAAGGGCTATTGGGGAAGGTGAGGATCACGGGTAAAATCAGGCCCTGTTTCGAAACGAAAAATCACGCAAAAACAACTATTTTACTTCACCCGACATTATGAATCCCCTGCTTTCCCGACGCGTCCAGTCCATCAAGCCGTCCCCTACTCTTGCCGTCACTGCCCGCGCCGCTGCGCTCAAGGCTTCCGGCAAGGACATCATCGGGCTGGGTGCGGGCGAGCCCGACTTCGACACGCCGGCACACATCAAGCAGGCAGCCATCGATGCCATCAACAAGGGGTTTACCAAATACACGGCTGTGGATGGCACACCGGGTCTGAAAACCGCCATCATCGCCAAGTTCCAGCGCGACAACGGTCTTACCTACACGCCCAAACAGATTCTGGTGTCATGCGGCGGCAAGCAGAGCTTCTACAACCTGGCACAGGCCGTGCTGGATGCAGGCGACGAAGTCATCATTCCCGCACCCTATTGGGTGTCCTATCCGGACATGGTGCTGCTGGCGGATGGCAAACCCGTCATCGTCTATGCGGGCATCGAGCAGGGTTTCAAGATCAGCCCGGCGCAACTCGAAGCCGCCATCACACCCAGAACCAAACTATTCGTCATCAACAGCCCCAGCAATCCCACCGGCGCGGTCTATACACAAGCCGAACTGTCGGCACTGGGCGAAGTGCTGCGCAAACATCCCCGCGTGATGATCGCCACCGATGACATGTACGAGCATATCCGGTTGAATGACGCGCCTTTCGTCAACATCCTCAATGCCTGCCCCGATCTGCACGACCGCACCCTGGTATTGAATGGCGTATCCAAGGCCTATTCCATGACCGGCTGGCGCATCGGCTATGCCGCAGGGCCGCAGGCCATCATCGAGGCCATGACCAACATTCAGTCGCAGTCGACATCCAACCCCACTTCGATCTCGCAGGTTGCCGCAGAAGCCGCACTGAATGGCGACCAGCGCTGCATGGCGCCCATGCTCGAAGCATTCAGGCAGCGTCATCGCATGGTGGTGGATGGCCTGAACGCCATACCCGGTCTGAAATGCCTGGACGCTGGTGGTGCCTTCTACGCTTTCCCCGACGCGCGCGAAGCCGCCGCGAATATGCAGGCCAAAAGAAAAATCAGCGAAGCCACCGATCTGGCGTTGTCCGAATACCTGCTCAACGAAGCCGGTGTCGCAGTCGTGCCTGGCTCCGCCTTTGGTGCCGATGGCTATATCCGGCTGTCCTTCGCCACCTCCAACGCCAACCTGGAAAACGCGCTGGGCAGATTGGCGAGGGCATTAGGATGATTTCTCACGCTATCGGTCGATATGAATGGAAATGCCCCCCAATGGATCAGCCTTTCCACGAACCTGGTCAGGTTCTAAATCTGATGAGAGGTGGAATGAAGAAGCGATGCGGGCTTGTGGGCGATCCGGCGTCCTGAAAGCGTATCGCAATGTGGCAGCTGATCCTGTGACCACATCAGTCCGGTAGCCATATCACTCTCGGCAATCCGCTTGTAGTAATTTCCGTTGATCAACTTGCAGCGCTGCAAGTACAGCCTGAAACCATTCAGCACGTCTGTATCTATCCTGACTTCCCTCGCGCTTTCCCAGAAACTGTCCAGGCCATTTTGATAAGTCATCCCTTCAATATCATAAAAGGCGCTTCCTCTGGTCAAGGTGGGTGCCCCATGAAGCAACGCAGACAGGCCCACAGTGCTGTTAATCACGACCACGCCGGTGGCATGGTCAAGTAGTGTGGGCAGATGCAGATCATGGACATACACGAGTCTGCCATTCAAGCCGTACTGCTGCTGTAACTCCCTGATCAATCCAGAATAATCATGATAGCCACGGTCCATCGGATGATGCTTGATCACCAGCAGCGAATCTCTGGGGGCGTGTGCTGCAAATGAAGCAACCACCTCAACCATGAACTCACATACGTCGGCGTAAGGAGAGTGGACGCATACCTGTGAATCGTTATGCACCTGCAGAGGCACAAGAAAGAAATTTCCGGACTTTTCCCTGATCAGGCGATCCAGAACATGCCGCTCGGTGACTGAATAGAACAGTTTGCGCCATCCTGCCCTGATCCATGGAATTGCCTCCATCAGACTGAGCGGGCGATGATGCCGGTAGTGCGGATACAACGGCCACAACATGCATGCGGCAAGGTAGTACATGATCGCCCACATGGCCGTCATGGCAAATGTTTTGCCCACGACTCGCACATGGCGATCATGTGTTTGCAAATTCATTCCGCGATAAAAATCCGGATCCCGGGGAATTTCAGAATGGCCATTGGCGCCGGAGTGTTCAAGGGTAATCCAGTCCGGTCGCAGATATCCCTCTTCGAAGACACCAACTTCGATGCCCTTTGCCTTGGCAATGGCATGTGCCTTTCGATGGTATTCGCGGCAATCTCCGAAAAGTAGCACATAATCAATTTTCAGATTCTCCAGCAGGCCATTGAAAAAGTTTGGCCAGTCTTCCGGTTGACCGCGGAATGAATAGGCATTGGGTCCATTGAAGAAAACCCAGTCGCCGCCATTGAAATTAACCTTGTGTACCTCGGCACCAATGCGGGCAAGATCCGTTGCCAATCGGCTGAAAAAAGGCCCAAGCGGTCCCTGCAAGAGCAGGATTCGCTTTCCACGATAAATGGAGAGGCCATTGTTCATCATTGAATCATGTCAACCTTGTAACTATGCATGCCCTATATAACGTACCTTTGCATGCAAACTAAAGCAAAATTGATGCCTCATTTTCAAGGTCTGTTGATCATGTTCACCGGATTTGGTTGTAGATCAACCCCTTAATTCGAGACCCGTTTTTGATAGAAGCGAATGAGTTTCAGCCAGTAAGCCGGTGTCTTTGAACAGAATTCCTGCCATTCGATCAATTCGTCGATAATCCGTTCAGGGGTCGTGAATTTTCCGGTTGCCCGGCTGACATAGGTGGGATATTCAATCAAAACCCCTGCTGTCAACTCATCGAGTGTCAGTTTTCTTGACCGGCGCGAAAGAGGAATCATGTCCTCGGTCAACCCCCATCCGGAATAAAAAGGCTGGCCATAAACCACCACCCTTTTTTCTCTCAGTAATGCCTCAAACCCCGCAAGCGAAGTCATGACATGCACTTCATCCACCTTCTGCAACAAGTCCGACATCGAGCAATCCGCTACAACTTCATTGCAATACAATTCCGCATTTTCCTCGCCCAGCCCTCTCTTGCGCATACCCGCCACCACGTCGGGATGCGGCTTGTAAACAACATATGCCTGGGGGTTGGCTTTTCTGACAGACTGCAGAAGTTCGATATTCCTTTTTACAAGTGGCGCCCCGCACGCAATCGAGGCATCCGTTTCGACCTGCCCTGGAACCAGGATTACACGCATTGTCCCAGTCGGACGTTGCCAGATTCTTTCACGGTTAATGTTGTACTTGGTAATGCCAACAGAAACAATCCGACGCCTCAATGCGGAAGCCCTTTCAAGCACCGCAGCTTCAAATGATACATTCTGGAGAATATGCTCAAGATCAGAAGGCCGAGCAGGATCATAGTAGATACCCTGACGGTCCATTACCCAGGACAGGGGCAGTGCAAGATCCTTGCCCAATCCTACTGAACGCAGAAACCCGTCTTCAAGCTGTATGGTGTGTTCTCTTTCAGGCGGTTTTCCGGATGATTCAGGATCAAACCCATGTAATTGTCTTACCCGGCTGCCCCAGACTGCAAGGCTTGCTCCTGGTGGAATGGATTTGTTACCGGGCAAAAATCTCACTTCGCTTCCCTGAAAATACTTGCGAACAATTGGTTTTTTCCAGATGGAAAAACCCTTCGCATATACCCGATGAGGAAATCGCTCGCGCATTTTGCGCTGCAAGGTCATCCATTGCATGAGACGCTCGACTTCGCAGCGCTGGCGCGTTTCCGGATCCATGTAGCGGGGATATTCGACCAGAGCTGCATATACCAGGTCTTCAAGCGCAACGGGCTTACGCCTTGGTGGCGCATGAATTTCATCTACAGTCAGCCCCCAACCCGCGTAAAAGGGCATGCCAAACGTTCTGACCCGTTTGCCCCATACAAGCCCCTCGAAGCCCATTTGCGAGGTCATGGTATACAACTTGTCCGCGTGTTCAATCAGGGAAACCGGATGAAACGCCTGGTCAACCACCCTGATCCTGGAACTTTTTCTCAATATTCTTGAGTCGAAGTGTCCCCTTTTGTGACCCGTGAGGGTTTCGGGATGGGCCTTCAACAATACGAGGTGTTCCGGATTTTCGTCGAGTGCCGCTTCAAGCATTTGACGAAACCTCGACGAATCCGATGAACCATGGATAATCGATGCGTCATTACGGGTTTGATCCACAACCAGTACATAAGGCTGTGTGGCATTGAAATTCTCGGCCGATTCTCGGCAATGATTGTATTTTGAAAGTCTGCCCTCTCGCCACCGCTTGATGATGTCCCGCGCGCGAGCGAGTTGATCGACTGAATGTTTCGATGATATCTGGAGTTCAAGGCGGGATGGCCCGTTTGCATCGTAGTAGATGCCGATATCATCGACAACGATGGAAAGCGGAGGCTCCTGCTTTCCAAGTCCTACCGAGCGAAGAAATCCGTCTTCAATGGTCAAAAATGGCAATGCCCTGGAATTGGCGTATCGCAAAGCCAATGTGTGAAGCGGCTTTCTCCCCCACCCCACCAAGACATTTCGGCCATTTGAACCGGCAGGCAAGCCAAACCTGAGCGGGGCTTCAAGCAGGCAGTCAAGATTTTTCAAGCCCGCCAGTTTAGGAGAAAGTGTGAAATACAAGAGCCTGACTCGCTAGTTGGGTATTTCACTGATTACATCTCGACACCACAAAATCATGATGCCAAATTTTCAGGATAAGGTTCTACTCGAATTCAGCCTTCCGCGTATTCCCGAAACCAGGATATGGCTCAAGTCTTCTTTTTTGTTGGCTGTTTGCTTGACCTGGCTTTGCCCGATGATGCCTTGAATATAATTTTTCTGACTTTTGTTTTTGTACCGTCTTTCTCCTGCTCGACCTGACGAACCCTGAAAGAACCCAGGCCTGGCACTTTCACCAGGCCTTCATCCACTGCTTCAATTTGCTTGCTGATGAGTTGCCAGGCTTCTCGAACGAATTGTGCAGCCTGTTTTCCCTGGATGTTCGACATCAATTTGGGATTCTCATTCTTGATCAAGGCAACGATTTCTATCGGGGTCATTTCAAATCCTAACTATGGGTTTTAAATACGCTTCAAGAAGAGCATGTCCAATGACATTTTAACGGACATTGCCAGAGGATATTTATAGCTTCGAAAAAGCCTGACGCAATGAAAAATTGATCAGGCCGAGCAATGACCAGGCAGGTCTGCAAATTGAACGCCTGAGCATCCAATAATTTTTTGTCATCAAACAAGACATGGCAAGCCGATTTCTGATGCACTTTCCATTCAGGAGCATTCCAGAAAATGCGATGGGATAAATTTTGTTCAGCTTCCAATTTTTGATCGTGGCCTCCTTTTCTTCATGCGCAAATATTCCTGCCTTTTCCATTCTGCCCCGCAAGTGCTTGTTCCGAGGTCTGTAATGAGACATTGAAATTCTGTCGATGATGGCAATGGTTTCGTTCGGTCTGCTGACAAATCCGTTCCAGAGCCAATCGAGCCCCAAGCCGCTTTGTGTATTCCTGAAATAAGGCAAGACCTGCTTCAGCACGGCTCTGGAAAGTACAGGCATCATCAATTCAACAAAATTGGTATGCCGATGATTGAATATCGGGCATTGCAGGGTTAACCGGTGGGCGTAATAGCTATCCGGAGTCAGCGCTGGCTGGGCTATTTCAAATTGGTATTTTTCAACATGGGAAAACAACTCCTCGACCTGACTGGCACTTGCCTGGATGTCATCATCAACCAACCAGAAATACTCATATGATTCCAGCAAGTCTGGATGATTGGCAAAGAAGGCATAGATGCCATCCCATTTTCCGCCCTTGTAGTGATGAATGTAATCGACGAAATCATCGGTATCAATCGATACATTGTCATATGTACTGAGCGCAAGATCCCATGATCGCGCTTCGTTATTGATGCCCAACAGGTTGTGTAATTCGTGGCCCGTTCCAATGCGGGACAAAACCAGATGTCTGCGACTGAAATCCTTATTTGACAATGAGCGTTTCCGTCAGCCAAATGTGCACTTGCCAGGAGACTGAAATCTCAAATAGCGAAACACTTCAATATCCGGCTATGCATTATCAATGTGACAGCTCAAATATTTCCGGCTTATCAGTTCATGCATAGTGTCCGGTATGCACAACCACTTTGAGCAGCATGGAGAAAATTCGCAAATGGATTTCTGATCCGGGCATATCCGATTATTCGGTTTCCTTGGCTTTCGCTCTCGGTGGTTGAAATACCACTCTTTTGACGATTTCCTTTTTTTCGCCTTTTTCAACCTCTACCTGCCTGATGCGAAACGAGCCTAATCCGGTCACCTTTACAACCCCATCAGGAGTATTTTCGATTTCATTCCTGATATGACCAAATACTTTGCGTAACAAAGCAATCAATGTCTTGTCAGGGACAGTGAAATCCTTGTCCGGCATGCTTTCCTTGATGATCGTTATCAGTTTTTCAATTTCCATTTCAATTTCATCTCCAGAAACTAATTCAATTGACTCTTGCCCTGACGCCAGCGCCTTGGAATCCGAATAAAGTTTAAGTCTTAGCGAATGTACCCAGTTTGCCACCAAACGAGGGCTTATGCGCCAATCTGACCGGTTTTCGTACTCGGGTCCAAGCTGGTTCGCCAGCCACTTTAATGAATGCTCATCAAGTGATAGTAAATCACTTTCGGTAGCAATTAACTGATCGCCTTGTGACTCCATGCTCTCGTCCAACGAATGGCCCAGCCTGTTTTCCATCCAGTCAATTTCATCCCTGAACTTTTCTAACAACGGTTCAACCAGCGTGGGCGAAAGCCTAAGTCTTGGGCCTGGCAAAGCCTGCAAGGCACGCAATAGCCTGGCATTTGACCTGACCGCATCATCTCCTACTCCATAGCCCGGGCCATATTTTCGGTAGGCATACAGCAATTTGATCGCCGGCAAATTGAGGCTCTCATTAACACGCCTGACTGACTCAGCGGGGAAGTCCAGCCCGATACGGCTACAGAAATCCAGCACTACATCACCAGATGGAAATTCTTTTGTCTCAAACGGCCAGAAGAATGTATGGTCGCGTCCGAATATCTTGTCAAATTTCTCGAATCGCTGCCTGTACATCGGGAATATCTGTTCGATATGGAATCGTGATCGGCCATGTTTGATTCGCTCCTGCAACGAGCTTTCCATGAAAGATTTTGGAGCCCGAATATAGCCAACGAGGTCAATGTCCTGAGTAAATTGCCCGATGAAGTTACGCAAATCGATCAACGCCTTGGGTTCCATGTTGGTCAAATCTTCGGCAGAAATGATGAGAGTGTGCTCATCGCATTCGAAAAGCTGCTTCAGGAGAGATTGTCTTAACGCTTCACGACGCTCGACAAGCAATTCCCCTGACAGTCCGCGCCTTTTGTTGGCATAGAAATCCTCAGGCCTGGGCAGAAAAGCTGTGGCCAGAAACATGGATGAATTGGGCTGACCAAAATTGATATACCTGAATCCTGCATTCAGGCGGGCATGAAAAAGGGAAGACTGGATTGAAGTGCTTCCGGTTTTTTGCATGCCAAAATGCAGGATACATTTCACCTTGGTTACCTTACTTCAATGTCTGGAGGAAACGCACCGGCGAGAATGGCTGCATTTGCATTTGATGTCACTTCAATGGATCAAGAAAGAAAGCTGGCAATTTATCTCCAATTTCTAGCAAATTCCGTACCCTTTTTGAGGCATCCAGCGCTTCCGCGATTGTCACGTCCATGTCCAGATACCTGTATGTGCCCAGCCTGCCCAGGAAGGAAACCCTATGACTTGCATTGGCCAGACCAATGTAGTCGGAAAGCATCCTCTTTTCATTGACCAAACGTATAGGGTAATAGGGTATGTCTCCTTCGCAACACGCGCGGCTATATTCCCTGTAGCAGACCGTCCTCTGGAATGAATCAGCCTCCCAGGGCGAAAAGTGCTTGTGCTCGGTTATTCGAGTGTAGGGAATGTCCTGATCGCAAAAATTGATTACGGCCGTACCCTGATAATCTCCTTCTGCATGGAACTTCTCGAAATCCAGTGTTCGATACCCCAGTCGACCAAACTTGTAGCCAAAATACCGATCGATCGGTCCGGTGTAGAAAACATGATCATAGATCGATGCATCGATTTCCTCGAATTTGGTCTGCAGTTTCAGGTGGATGCGCGGATGCTCGATGATCTTTTCGACAAGTGACGTGTAACCGTCCCTGGGCATGCCCTGGTACTTGTGGTTGAAATAGTTATCGTCGTAATTGAAACGAACGGGCAGCCGCTTCAGGATTGATGCCGGCAATTCAGTGGGTTCCACGCCCCATTGCTTTTTCGTGTAGCCGTAAAAGAATGCTCGATACAATTCATCGCCTATCATGGACTGTGCCTGCTCTTCGAAATTGCCCGGGACACCAATATCCATTCTGGCCTTGCTTGCGATGAATTTTCTGGCCTCATCTGGCAGAAGGGTCTTGCCAAAGAACTGATTGATCGTGAGCAGGTTTATCGGAAGCGTATAGACATGACCATTCGCGATTGCCTTGACCCGGTTGACATAGGGCATCATCACGCAAAATTGGCTAACAAAATCCCACACTTCCTTATTATCGGTATGAAATATGTGGGGGCCATACCGATGCATCATGACACCCGTATCCGGATCTCGTTCGGTGTGGCAATTGCCGGCGATATGCTCGCGTTCATCCACAATAGTGATGTCGAGACCCGCTGCCGCAAGCTCTCTGCCCAGAACAGCCCCGGATAATCCCGCGCCAACAATACAAAGTTTCATGTTTTCTTCTCTTTATGTTTTTCCTGAACCGGCTTGCAAGGACTGTTCCTGACTTGCTGCTTCACTTTGACAAGTCGATTTCCATAGCACGGGGAGGCAGCCCCATCAATAAAACAGGCTTGCCTTTGACTCTGTTCATCATCAGAAACGAGAATCTTGCATTCGGGGTAGATCTCTCGTCTTGTGGAGCAAAACCCGCAATGCTTGAGTAATCCCATTCAAGCGCTTCGTATGATGGCGCCCCCTTGGACAGGAGCAGCCGTTCGTTCATTTGCTTATCCTCCTTGCCGCCATATCTCCCATAGTCATCCGGATAATCTTCATCCGTGGTAAAAGCAATCAGAACCCTGCCATCCGCGAGGGTTGTAATGGCTGGCCATGAGGCCCTGGGATAATCAATACCTTTGGACGAATACCTCTTCACAGACTTGGGCTCATAGACTAGCCGCCGTTTGCCCCATTCAACCCCGTCCCTCGACTGTACTGAACGAATTACCAGGGACGGAATGCTGACACCACAACCTGATTTCCTCCATGATTCAAAGACCAGGAGATAACTGCCATCCCAGAGCCTGGTCACGGCAGGGACACCATCTCTTGACACCCCTTCACCGACTATCTCGGTCTCGTTCTCCCATGTCAGGCCATCGTCTGTGGAAGATTTCATGGCGATGACTTGTCTGTTTCCCTTTCGACGGAAACAGTCTTCAGCTGATTTCTCCTTGGCATACACGACCCGCAAAACATCGAACTTGTCGTAATAGAAAAATGGCTCCCAGATTCCCTGATCGCTTTCGTCTATGAAACCTGTGGAATCTTCCTTGCCCGGCATCCAGCTTTGTCCGTTATCGTCGCTGTATGTCACCCTCAGCCGGAACCGCTTGTGATGACCTTCGGGAAGATGATCACGAAAGCCCAATATCAATCGACCGCTTTTCGTCTGGAAGGGGGTGGGATTCCCCAGGTTATAACCTGATCTAGATGGACGATTGAATATGTTTACTTTCTCGATCAAGCCATAATCTGAAGCTCGATACTTGTGAATGTTCATTGCCGAGGCATCAGGTCCATTCTGGACAAAACCAACAATCAGCGTACCGTTGATCAATTGAATACCCCTGGGGCCCGTACCGGTTTTATCAACCAGGGTGATTTTCGATGGCTCAATATTGAGTGGCTTGCAGTCCCTTGAGCAGGAAGCGACAGTTTCCTTCACTTCACATAGATTGTTTCCGCATCTGCCCGCCTGGCATCCAGCCGAACCGAGCATCAACAAGAAAACAAAGGCTGACTTGATCATCGTCTTGTGCATTCAAACATACCTGATGAGAACTGTTTGGCAACTTCAAGGTTCACATGGCGCTGTTTAGTCGAGAAGAGAGAGCGCAACAGACCTCAAAGCCATGAGCTTCCGTTTTTTCTCCTGCTATTCGATATCCTGGAGACGTTTGCGTAGCCCTCTGATCTGAGTTTGTTGTTCCTGAAACAGATAGATCATGAAATTTGCCAGTTCCTGAACTGACAGGCCAGGATATTCACCATGCTCATATCCTGCCAAAGCGAAGTCGAAAAAATCATCGCCCCCTTTCGCATACTTGCTTGCCAACTGCCTGTTCGAGTCCTCGAACTCCCTCAAGAGTGATTCGGACAATTCCTTTGAAGTGAACCTTCTATTGTCAATTACGTCTGCATCATATTGCTTGATGACTCGCATGAATCTTTTCTTGAATTCCGCAGCCTGCGGAGTCCTGTTGAAAAGCAGTGACAATTCGCAAGCGCTGTTGCAAAGCGATACCTGCTGATCCTTGGGTCTGGTCAGACTATCACTGACCTCGCAACCGAGTATGCTCATGAAGTCTGCAATGATATCTCCGTTCAAGAACCTGGATTTTTCAAACGGCCGGACAAACAGGTTTTCCTCTCCGAACACATCGGACCAGGGTTGCAGCGCCTCTGAATAATTCAACAACCCATAATCCCGATAGGTCTGAATGAAATCCATGTATTCAAGTCGCGACAAGGCATTGACATCAGTCTTGACGATCTGGTTGTACCAGGACTCTATCCATTTGTCCTGTCGCCTCAAGTAGCAGATAATCTTGACATCAAGATTTCCCAATCTTTGTCTTATCCATTGAATGGCTGATTTTCTTCCTGCAGGCCTTTTTTCAAACAGGTGCCAGAATACTTCTTCGCTAATGAGTATTTTGTCCCGGTCAGAAGCATCAATCTTCTTTTCAAGATAATCCCAAGCCCCAATCCGATCCGGAAAAGGCAGATTAAGGCCCGCAATAGACTCGACCAGAAATCGATGCTGTGTTTTTATGGGATGTGCTTCCGGGCATTCGGGATAGTAGATTCCATTATCATGCAGCCAGTTTCTGTTTTCGAAAAAGAAAGCCTGAAGTGTTGTCGTAGCTGTTTTAGTTTGGCCAATATGTAAATAAATGGTCTTCATGTCTATGCGTGTTGCTTGTCTTGATGATTATTCTGGCAATCTCCCCAATCAGACCCTGTCTGGGAAAGAGGGAACAAGTATTCTTGCATAGGCAATGGCTCAGCGGAAACCCACTTGATAGCTTTGAAATCCAGTCAGGGTCATAGGGTTGCCACAACGTCTGCCATGCCATTTCCACATCGGCCCCAAATCGAGGCTCTGATGCGTCAGTCAAATAGAACTTCTGATCTATCTGACGGATTGAAATGGCCAAAGCTTAATTTCGCCAAATCCGATTGCTTGTTGTGATCTCTGAAATGTGGTGCAGGTAAAAATCCAGCCAGCCGGAAGAACCTGCTTCAAGACTCGGCAATAACCCCTTGTAATTGCATGGGGTTCGGCCGCATGGAAAGCCAGGACAACCAACATCAACTGTATCAGCCATTAAACACTTTAATAAAAAAACTGACACATCAATCAATGCCGTCTCGGCAACACTGTCGGGAAAATTAACAAATAATTATGTTACATCAATTAAACCCATTTCTAATCATATAGTTATTCCCTAGCACAATAGTTGCTAATTGTTAACCCAGACGGTTATCGAAATCCGGCAGCAACATTCATCGCGCCAATAAATTCATGTGGATATCGACTGGTAACCATATTACTGCGTGCTGTTAGCAAGAGTTTTGTGATGATGCTTGTCCATTAGTGTATTTTCAAAAAATGGGGTAGATATGTTTCGCGAATCTCCAAAATTAATAGAACAAACTGCACTCTTTCCCGTCCAGGAAATACTGTTACCAACCAACAAGCTCGTATCCGAGCTTTATCTCAGAATGCTGTCTGGGTATGTTGAATATGACGACAAGCAGTTGTATCTGGATCGCGATACCAAAATTTCATTCAACACCTATTTCAATTCCTTCTACGAAAGCTATTGGGCGGAATGTACGCAAGTCTCTGATCTTCAACTGACGATCGAGCTTTCTGGCGAAGTTGTCATCGAAATTTTCAGGGATTCTGTATCCCTCGGTTGCAAGTTGATTGAGTGGAAACAGATCGGCAGCGATGTCATGTCGCTGCACACCATCAATATACCGATCGCTTCCAAGGACGCCATGGGACTCGGCGGGCCTCACTATGCCGGAAGAATTTTTGTGGATGTCTATGCCAAGCGCGAGACCACAATCAGATCAATGCGTTTGCAAACCCGGAATGCCCCTCGCCGTCATCCTAAAATCACACTGGGCATTTGCACCTATAACCGTGAATCATACCTGTACAAGAATCTGGTTGAGCTGGAGAATTTCTCCGAAACCAGCAGATCCGTGGATGAAATAATCCTGGTCAATCAGGGCGCCCCGTTCTCGAATCTGGCTCTCAAGAATCTGATCAATCAGTCAAACAACATTCGGCTGATTGAACAAAGCAATCTGGGTGGTTGCGGCGGCTTTACCAGAACCATGTACGAATGTGTCGGCCGGGACGGAATCACGCATCATGTCCTGATGGATGATGACGCAAATATCGATGTCCGGATTCTTGCCAACCTTGAGTCATTCCTGTCGCATCTAACAAAGGACATTGTGGTTGGGGGGCATATGCTTGACTTGTTCCAGCCATGGATACTTTACGAGGCTGGTGCGAATGTCAAGTCGAATTCCAGGGTTAAACCGCTTCATCACAATATTGATCTGCGACGTATAGATGCCTTGCATCCCTTCCTGAATTTCCATAATGCCGATTACAACGCATGGTGGTTCTGCGCGATACCAGTGAATCACATTAGGGAAGCAAAGTTTCCAGCACCCATTTTCATCCGTGGCGACGATATGGAATACGGCGTCCGTCTCCAGGAAAAGGGCATCAAGACAGTGGCCATGCCGGGCATTGCGGTTTGGCATGAGCCATTTTATGCAAAAGTTGGGGGCTGGCAGATTTATTACGATTACCGTAATCGCTTCATTATGTCCTCAGTTTATCCTCATCGTTTCAACATGGAAACGAAGGGGTCTCTTGAGCGAATTTTCTATGGGGCTCTGGCCGTTCACAATTACCAGGAGGCGGCATTGGTCATTCAAGCGATCAATGACTTTCTCAAAGGGCCGGATTTGATGATTGAAAGTGCCGATGTCATTCATCAAAGAATATCCGAGCTTGCAAAAAAACATGCACCCAGAAATTTTGATGACATCGAGGGTTTGCAGCCAGTCAGTGAAAAGCCCATGCCCGTTGGCAAACTTAAGGTGACAAACCTGATCATCAGAAGGATCAGAGCAGTCATGCTTATGGGGCGCAAGGGCAAAAGGCGGGAACCGCGTCTAAGCCTTGATAGCCAGGTGAATATCGCCAACATCGGCAATTTTCCCTATGTGAAAACGAATGGCCCCAAAACCTACAAACTGCTTTACCAGCCAGACACCCCTACACTTTTGAAACTTCTGTGGAAAGGCTATCGTGCCCTTCGGGCCTATCAAAAGCACAACGAGGCTGCCGGTGAAATGTGGCGGGCAGGCATATCTGTGCTGAGGGGACAGGAAAAATGGGATCAGATCTTTGGCCAAGAGGCTGGTACAAATACGAATAATGTCCAAACCAACATGACTGATCAGGTGAATTCGAATATCAAAATCATTGCCCGGCAGTCGTAAGTTGTTTGGACGCTGCGGATACGCCCAGCCAGGCGTCGGCGGCGGCATGCACCTCTTGCCCTTGCGCGGGTGTCGTACACCTCGCGCCTCAGATGCTGATCCCTCCGAAGCAGGGCAATCAATGTCCCGTCAGTTCAAGATGCAAGCCTGTCAGATTCAAACAAGACAGGCATAGCTCTTGCCATGGTTGTGTTCTCTCAAAAGCAGCTTATCGAGTCCCAACAGTGTTGATTTTGCCGGTCATAGACCCAGGATAACCTTCGTTGCGATGGCAAGCTGATAAATGATCTGGCTGATGCCCCGGGTAATTTCGATATTCTTGGTCTGCACTTTCGGAAGAACAAGTATCTGATCTCCTTGCTTGACTGATTGCTGGCTGCCGGCGCCAAAAGGATTGCTCCCCCTTGCCTGCAGATCCTCGAAACTGCCATCCCTATGCGCAATGATGATGCGGGAAGTATTGGCGTTCTGGGTATAACCGCCCGCTCGCTGAATGTAGTCTTCAAGTTGCAGTTTCCCGTCGTGCGCAATAGCGCTGGGGAAAATGACTTCTCCGCTGACAAGCACGATACCGTCCTGTTTGGGAATACGTATGACGTCCCCATTTTCCAGAGGTAATTCATCGCGCCCGCTGGATTGTGCGATCAGAACCTGTCCGCTTGGCTCGATCTTTCTTGCTCGATCAACCCATTGCAGCATCAATTCAGCCTCTTCCTTGCGCAATCTGGATTCCTCATTGGTTGAGGAACGAGCAGTCAGGACACTGCTCTCCAGACTGCTCAATGCGGCAGAGAGCATTTGCTTCTGGCGTTCACGAACACCAGTACGAAATAGCTGGATATTCTGCAGGTCGGCATTTCTGGAAACCTGAATGTTTTTCATCAGTTCGCCCAGTTTTGCCCCGTATGGCAATATGTATTCCTGTGCGCTCAGATGTTCACCTTCAACACGTACAGTTATGGTGCCGGGTTTCTTGTCGGCAGTGAACTCGATCTCGTCGCCATTATTCAGTGTGATGTTGCCTGCATTCTCCAGAGAGTAATACTCAACATTCCTGGTCGTTCCAGTATTGCGCACCACCCTTACGTGGGTGGCATGGGCACGAGGTTTTGCCAGCCAGCTGATCGTGGCTACCGTATGATAGCCGTCGCCAAACTCGAATCTTTTCGAATTTTCGACCAGTCCAGAAACCTTGATGGTGTTTTGTCGTGGCGAGACAAATATGACATCGCCATCGGCCAGCTGGATCAAGGGCATGCGCCCGTCGAGCAGAAAATCATACAGGCTTACTACCGCTCGGACCTCATCGCCCCTTTTCACCTGAACAAAATGAAAAGACCCTCTCTCCGGATCTATTCCGCCTGCCTGATCGATGTAATGCAGCAGGCTGTCCATGGAAGTACCATTGTAAAGGCCCGGTCGATGCACGAATCCGCCTACAAAAATCCTGACCGGCTGGGCGGAAGCCAGGCTTGCGTAACTCAAAACGTTTGCCCGATAGACCCTGCGTACGGCACTCTCCACAACGGCTTGAAGATCCTTGTTGCGGAAGCCAAGAACCTTCACCGGGCCTATATTTGGCAGAAAAATGTTTCCCTTGGGGTCAACCGTCAAAACCGTATCCAGTTCGATAGCCCCCCACAAACGAACCTGAATTCCATCCCCCACCGTCACGACATAGTTGGGATTGAATTGCGTGGCACCCTGACGGGCAAATGCCCCCGTAAACAGGTTGGCCCCAAAAACATCACTGTTGGCATTTACCGAATAATCAAAATTTTGAGCAATCGATGTGGCAGTATTGCCGACAGAATGCTGAGGAATTCCCGTAATTTGGCCCTTGACGGAGGCCTGTGCCGAATCACTGGCCGACGCAGGCGGATAGTAAACCTGACTGAATCCGGATGGATCAGGCGCAGCAGCCATTAATGATTGGGCCGCGAAAATGAATGCCAAGCCAAGCAGCAGTCGAAACATGAGTCAGTCCCTGTGGTCACGAATGATGGCCGACATCAAATGAACGATTCCGGCCAGCATAAGAATAATGGCGATGAATGAAGCAATATTGTAGATACGACGCGGTTCCAGCGGATACTCCGGCAAAGTCGGATTTTGCAAAATCGAAAGCTTTTTCAGGGTGCGCGTCGTCTCGACTCTAACCTTTTCCAGTGAGGACAACGCACCCTTGTATGCATCCTCCGCCAATTTGGCATCCAGCAGCAACCGATCGTATTCTTCGGAAATAAGATTCAGCGAATTCCGCCCAGGTGTGGCCAATTTTGATTTCTCGGCTTCGATCTGTTGAACCAGACCCTCGATCTGCATATTGATCTGACTGATGTCTGGCGCAGTCGGAGCGAGATAGCTTTCCAGGGTCCGCTTGCGCGCCCTGAGCTCGGCAACCTGGCCTTCGAGCCTGGAAACAACACCGCTCACGTTTTCGATGGTTCCGGCGGGCGAAACGATCTTGTGTACATTCTGATACGCCAGCAACTTGTTGCGCGTTTCAAGGAATCTCCCGCCGGTCAATGCGAGCTGTTTTTCAATGAATCCAACCTGGGTAAGCGCGAGCCTGTGGGCGAGTTCATTCATGAAGTGCTCACCCTCCTCAATAAGCATCCTGGCAATCTTGTTAGCCATTTCGGGGGTAAAGGCCTGAACGCGCACAACCAGTATTCCCGTATAGTCGTCGAAATTGACGCTTACTCTGGATAAATAGTAGCGATGGAACCACTCGACTGACGCGTCTTCGAACCACAGTCTCGAAAGAAAATCCCCCTGATTGCTGAAATGATCCCGCAGCTTCAGGCGGGCATCCAGCTTGCGCATCATGTCCACCGAGAGCAGATAATCTCGCAACAGCAGCTGATCGTGGGTATCCTTGCCATTGGCCGTGAGAAGCGCTGTCAGATCATTTGGCTGTGCGCTGAAGACATTGGTCTTGTCGACCATGATATGGGCCTCGGAAACGTATCGGTCCGATGCGATGACGCCCCAGTAAATGGCGGCAAACAGAATAAGCACGATTACCGCCTGCCACATTCTGTGACGTTTAATGAAATTCATCATTTTTCGATGCTGTCCGAATAAGCATTGATGGCGTCGTCGATCGAGTCAAACCAGAAAGCCCGACCATTGTTAAGCCATATCCCTGCATTACAAAACTCCTTGAGGACTGCGGCATTGTGCGCAGCCATGATCAGCCCGGCACGATCGGCCAATTCCCTGAAAGACTGTTTGGCCTTCTTCCTGAAAATGGCATCACCCACGGCAGTGATCTCATCGACCAGATAAACGTCGAACTCAAAGGCCAGCGAGAGCGCGAATGCCAGTCGGGCACGCATGCCATTGGAATAGGTATTGACGGGCTCATCGAAATAATCACCCAGTTCGGCAAATTCTTCAACGAATTCCAGATGCTCGCGAATATTCGCCTCTTCTCCCTGTACCCGGCATACAAACTTGGCATTCTGCCTTCCGGTAAGCAATCTCTGGAATCCGCCAGACAGGGCCAAGGGCCAGGATACCCTGCAATCTCGCGTAATATCGCCCCGGTCTGGCTGGTCTATGCCCCCGATCAAACGCAAGAGCGTTGATTTGCCTGCACCATTGACCCCGATCAGCCCCACGTTGCAATCCCTGGGTATTTCCAGATCGATGCCTCTCAACACCGTATGCCAGCCCTTGCGGGTTGGGTAGCGCTTGTGGACGTTCCTTACACTGATCATCGAGCGAGCAGCCGCTGCTGAAAACGGACTTGAAGAAGAAGTCCGAGGAAAACGGAAAACATTGCAAATGCCGCGAGATAGGACAGGCTGACCTCTTCAACCACATGGTAATCAGCAAAGAATCCGCCCCTGACAGATTCAATGCCATGCACCAGTGGATTCAGCATGACAAAATCCCGATATGGCGCAGGAATGATGAAGGCAGGATAGATGACCGCGGACATCAGATACAGCGGGTGAAAAAGCATGTGTCCTATGCGTCCGACTTCAGGCACCAGATTCCCCAGCGCGGAAAATATCAGGCCAAAACCCAGGCCGCTCGATGCCAGCAGGGCCAATGAATAAATAACCAGCAGCGGTTTGCTTGGGATCACTTCGAAGCCCAGCAATCCGGCCGCACTGAAGGTCAGTATGACGACAATCGCAATCAAAAGTGATTCCAGTGCCGCTCGTACCAGAACTGTATCCACTGGCCTGACCTGCCGGTATGAGAATAATGCGGCATTGGCCGTAATGGCCTCCATGGACCGGGTGGAAATATTCCGCACAAGCAGGAAACTCAAAATTCCCAGCAGAAGAAATACTGTCAGTTCGACACCCGCCAGATCCTTTTGACGAATCACTGTAAAGAAAATCACCATTACCGTTACATGTGCAATGGGTTCCAGCAACAGCCAAATCCACGCAGCACGTTCCTTGGAAATGCGGGAAATCGCTTCTCGAAGGAAAAGCGCCTTCCATACCGAAAACGTGATTTGTTGAGGTGATCGATTAGAGTTCATCAGGGATTCGAGTTGATTTCCAGTCTTTTAACCCCGTTAGCATGTTATTTCAACTATATCATCAGTTTATCGATTGGCTTCATTTTGATCCAATTCGAAAAGACAAGTCTGGATTCTTCAATGAATTTCAAAGCTTGAAACATTGTCACCCCATTTTCGACATAAAATCTTCCCCACTTGAACAAACCGGTTCGTTCTGGAGCCTTGCATCCCTTGCCAATGGAATCCGACCAGCACAACAGGGTCATGCATCAGGCAATCGAAAAAACACATACCCGAGACATCGTTACTGACTCCATGGCAATGAGATCGCTTTTTGGAATGCTTGCCGGCATCGCCAGCATGGCGATCGCCACTTCGCTTTCCGCTGAAACCATCAGCCTCGAAATCCCCCTGGATTGCGACATGACACGAACCTGCCAGATACAGAACCATTTCGATCATGATTCCGGCCCTGACTTTCGTGACTACACATGCGGCTCGTTGGGGTATGACGGCCACAATGGGGTGGATTTCCGGCTGCCCAACCTTGAAATGATGAGACAGGGCGTTCCCGTGATCGCTGCGGCTTCCGGGATCGTTCGCGCCATTCGTGATGAAATGGATGACATCAGCATCAGAAAAACCGGGCTGAATGCCATCAACAAACGTGAAGCCGGAAACAGTGTGGCGATCGACCACGGAAATGGCTGGGAAACCCAATACAGCCATCTGCGCAAGGGAAGCATTCGGGTCAAACCTGGCGAACATGTGCGCGCCGGCCAGGTGCTCGGTCTGGTGGGCCTGTCCGGAAAAACCGAATTTCCTCATTTGCATTTCACCGTTCGATACAAAGGCAAGCCTCTCGATCCATTCAATGGCCTTGGGCTCGATGAAAAATGCGGCATCGACAACCCGACGTTGTGGAGTGCAAGTGCATTGAGTTTGCTTCCTTATCGGTCCACTGGCATTTTGCAGTCTGGGTTTGCGCCTGAGGCACCCAAATCGGAATCCGTGGAGGAAGGACTGTATTCCGCCAGGACACTCCAAGCGTCAGTGCCCGCTCTGGCCTTCTGGGTAGAGGTCTACGGCCCTAACGAAGGTGATCAATGGAAACTTGAGCTTTTTAGCCCTGACGGCAAGACTCTGGCTGAGAATCGGGAAACCTTTTCCAGAAACAGGGCACGCTGGTTCGGATACGTTGGCATGAAACGTCCCGCTGGAAACTGGCCGACTGGAACGTATCGCGGCCGCTTCCAGCTATGGCGTCAATCGTCAGTCAAACCCGGTCCACTGATCGTCCGGGAACAATCAATAATCATCGATTGATAATGCTCCAGTCGCGCTGACCGGTATCCACCACCTCAAGCCTTGGGCCGGGAATTCCTGCGTGCCTTGGAGGCCTGACGCTTCACAGCCCCGGACTTTACAGCCTTGCTCAGACTTGTCAGGGGAATGCTGGCGACTGAATCCGTCTGCTTCACCCCTCTTGCGACATCGGTTACCAGCTTGATCTGCCTTTCCAGACAGTCTTTCAATGCATAACGGTCTAGAACGGTTTGACGGGCGGCACGACGGATTCGCGCCATTTTGTCAGGATTGTCCAGTGCTTCCTCGATTCTGTTTGCGATATCCTCGGGCGAAAAGAAATCCACCAGCAAACCGTTCTTGCCGTCCCTGATAACTTCCTCCACTGGCGGCGTTCGCGATCCGATGACGACACATCCCGCCGACATGGCCTCGATCATTGACCAGGAAAGGACGAAAGGCACAGTCAGATAAACATGCGCGGCAGAAAGCTGCAGTATTCGCAGGAAAACGTCGTACTTCACCTTGCCCAGGAAATGAATACGACTCAAGTCCAGATCAAGTTCAGCAAGCATCTGCTCACGGTAGTTGCCACCCCCCTTGGGCCTGCTGCCGTAACTGACACCATCCCCCCCCACCACAATGATGTGTGCATTGGGCCGCCGCTTCAGCACCCTTTCAGCCGCACGCATGAAACTCGGGAATCCCCGGTACGGCTCGAGGTTGCGCGATACATAGGTGATCACCTCATCGCCATACTTCAGTTTCAAGTTGTCCTTGAGCGTTCCGGTGACGTCCGGATTCGGCTTCACCAGGTCCGTGTCCACCCCGTCATGGATGACTGAAATCTTGTGGCGGTATGATTCGGGATGCTGATTCAGTTGCCACTGAGTGGGTGAAATGCCCCAATCCGCGGTTTCCAGATTGAGCAGATGCAATCCGTTCCGGCTCTGAATCCGGCAGACATCATCGAGTGAAGGCGGGTCGAGAAAATCCACGTCACTGCCAAAAGGCCGGTAAAACCACTCGAAGTACCCCAGCAGGGGAACGCCTGGCCAGATGTTTTTCAGATAAAGCGCCTCGCCCCAGCCAACATGGGCGACGATGACATCGGGACGGAAACCCTTTTTCCTGGCTTCGAGCGCTACCTTGGCGACGGCCTGCCCATTCAGGACGCCCTCTTCCATAAGCCTCAGGTACCGATGGGTGCTTGGCGCAGGTTCACGTGCCGGCGTGTATTCAAGTTTTCGCACATTGGGCAGATTCGGCTTGCCCGTGCGAGTGATGAACACCACTTCATTGCCTTCGACGGAGGCGAGCCGAGGTGCAAGATGCTTGAACTGTCCAGGACAGTTCTGATGAACGAACAGGACCTTCATTCTTCCAGCAAGCCGCGCCGCATCTGGTCCACGATGGGTTTCAACAGATACTCAAGTGCGGTACGTTCTCCGGTGACAACAAAAACTTCTGCAGGAATGCCAGGATACAGACGTACCTTCGGAGCGCTTCTCGGATCGATCTCGATCTGCGCCAGATAATAGGAAAGGCCACTGTTCTGGTCTGTAAAGCGGTCGGCTGAAACGCGTGTGACCTTGCCCTTCATCAGCGGGGCCGTCCGCCAGTTCAGCGCAGTGAATCGTACTTCTGCCGGCAGATCCTTGTGAACGACGTCAATGTCATCGGTACGTACCCTTGCTTCGACGATCAGCTTGTCATTCTTGGGCACAATGTCCAGGATGGTTTCACCCGGCTTGACGACCCCACCAATGGTATGAACCTGCAAGCCGATGACCGTGCCGTCGAGAGGCGCCCTGATCTGGGTGCGGGCAAGGCTATCCGCGGCGGCTGACAGGCGTTCACCGCTGTCATTGAGGCTGGCGCGCAGCTGCTGCAGGCGATCGATGTTCTCCTTCATGGCCTGGTTCCTGATGTCCATGATGCGCAAATCGGTCTCGCTGATCAGTTCGCGGCTTTCGGCAATTTCCGCCCTGAGCTTGCCCATGTCGCCTTCCAGATCAGCTTCATTGCTTTTCAGGGCGTAATACTTGGGTTTGAGATACATGCCGATCTTCAACAGTTCTTCGGCGCCCTTGATTTCCTCCGAGACATATTCGCGCCTGATCTTGATCGCCTGCATCTGTGCCTGACGCCCTGCGATCTTTTCCTGGTATTGCTGTTTGCGCTGGCTCAGCACCCTGATTTGCCCCTCCAGGGCTTCGCGACGGCTTTCGAAAAGGAGCTGCTCACCCATGATGAGGTTCTCGACCCTCGGATCATCGATCCTGTTCAGCAAATCTTCCGGGAAGGCAATCTCCGGCAACCGGTCGCGTTCCGCTTCAAGCCGGGCAATCTCTGCCACCAGCACATCGTGCTGGCCCTGCAACAGGCTATGCCTGGCCCTGGCAACCGTATCATCGAGGCGGACCAGCACCTGATCCTTGACCACTTGCTGGTCCTCGAACACGTTGATTTCCTTGACGATGCCCCCCTCAAGATGCTGGATCGACTTTCTTTCTCCTGCCACCTTGACCACACCGGATGCCAGTGCGGCACTCTTCAGCGGTGCGATTGCCGCCCACAATCCCAGCACGCCAAAACCCAGGGCGATTACCAGGGTTCCCGCCCAGATCAGGCGCTTGCGGCTTTGGTCCACCTCAGGGAAAAGATCGATGACCTCCGCGGGCTGACTGGAGGGAAGCAGCGCACCGTTGCTCATCGCGATTCTCCTTGAGCCATCAGTTTAGGCGCATTTTGCTCCTTGTTGGCAGGCTGCTGCATTCCAGACGGAGCTGTAATTTTCTGCATGATCTGCGCGCGCGTGCCAAACATTTCAACCATGCCGTTTCTAAGCATCAGCATCTTGTCGGCGGATTGCAGAATGCTGGGCCTGTGCGTGATGACGACAATCGTGATGCCCTCTTTCTTGGCTGCTTCGAGTGTCTTGAGCAGCGCTTCCTCGCTGACCGAATCCAGGTTCGAGTTGGGTTCGTCGAGAATCAGCAATCTCGGATTTCCGTAGAGGGCGCGCGCAAGACCCAGATGCTGGCGCTGTCCCGCTGAAAGCATGGCGCCGCCATCCCCGATGTTGGTGTCATATCCGTTTGGCAACTGCAATATGGTTTCGTGCATGCCCACCTTCTTGGCCGCATCGATAACCGCCTCGGGATCGTTGTTTCTTGAAAGGCGGGCAATATTTTCGCGCACCGTCCCGTTGAAGAGTTGCACATCCTGAGGAAGGTAACCGACATGCTGCCCCAGTTCATCCGGATGCCATGAAGCAAGGTCCACTCCATCCAGACGCGCGCTGCCCGATTTGGGCCTGAGAATGCCGACAATCAGCTTGGCCAGGGTTGATTTGCCCGCGCCACTGGGGCCGACCACACCCAGAAAATCGCCGGGCTCGATGGCAAAACCGACACCCTTCAGGGTCATGCGGTCGGTACCCGGTGCCATGACAACGACTCTTTCCAGTTGCAAACGCCCCTCGGGTGTCGGCAGGGACATTCGATTACGGTAGGGCTCAAGCCTTTCCGGCGCCAGGATCTCCTTGAGACGGTCGAATGCGTTTTTTGCACCTACCATGTTCTTCCATGTGGAAATGGCTGCTTCCACCGGCGCCAGCGCACGGCCCATCAAAATCGAGGATGCGATGATGGCACCCGTCATGAGCTCCTCTTGCAGGAAAAGATAGGCACCCACACCGTAAAGCAGGACCTGGATCAGGAAACGGACAAATTTTGCCAGGCCCTGCATGTAGCTGGCCGTATCCGCACCCTTGTTGAGCGACATCAGGGATGTATTGTTCTGCATGCGCCATTGCTCGATGACCGCCGGCATCATGCCCATGGCTTCGATGGCATCGGCATTGCGCACAAATTCGTCCACGCGCTGCTGGGTACGATGATTGTCCGCCAAAGCCGACTTGACGGGCTTTCTCGTGATCAGTTCATTGACGACCGCAATGGCAAACAGGAGCAGGCTGCCGAACAGGGCCAGATGACCCAGCATGGGATGCATCAGATAAATGACCAGCACATAGAAAGGAACGAAAGGCGCATCGAACAGATTGAAAATGCCCGTGCCCGTCAGGAAGTTGCGCAACTCGGCTGCATCTCGCAAGCGCTGGGAATTCCGCTCGGCGCTGCCCGCGGCGTGGCGAACGATCGCCTCGACCACCTGGGGTGTCAGCTCCATGTCCAGGGTCAGGCCGATGCGGACCAGGATGCGCGAACGGATGAAATCAAGCAAACCCTGGATGATCAGCGCCACGATGGCAGCCACCGTCAAAAGTGTCAGGGTTTCCTGGCTTCTGCTGGTCATGACATGCGAAAACACCGTCAACATGTAGATCGGCATCGTCAGCACCAGGATGTTGAAAAAGATGCTGAACACCCCCAGCACCATGAATGAGCTTCGATATTTGAAAACCAGCCGGGTCAGTGCGTGTTCGTTCATGGGTATCAATAGCGACCAGGGGTCGAATAACTTGAAATTATATCGAGCAAATTACAGCAATTTCCGGGCCACAAAACAAAAAGGCACGGGCTTGCGCCCATGCCTCCAATCTTCCGGGAATCGGAGGATTCCCGGGAAGGGTACCGCTGCTTAGACCACCAGGATGTTGATGGAACCTTTAAGCTCAACCAGGCTGTCGATGCCGGCGTGCCCCGGAGCAATGCCCATGCCCTTCAACACGATGCTGTCTTCCGCATCGCCGGTCCAGCTGTGGTCGCCATCGCGGTTGAAGTAGATGGTGACATCCTGCCCATCATCCACCACGAACACATGTGGATCCAGGTCAGCCGCGGACTCGATTCCGGGCTGGTCTACGATGAACTTCAGGATATCCACCGCTTCCGGATCGAGGATGATGTCCTCGCTGGCGAAGCCCAGGCTGTCCAGGTAGCTGGAGTCACCGTCGTCGTCCTTTCCACCATCACCAATTGCGGTAACGTTGAAGACGAAGGTATCAGAACCGCGGCTGCCCATGTCGTGCTCGTAGTGTTCGCCGCCATTGACGAACTCATCTGGCACGCCTGGACCGCCATAGAACCCATGCCTGCCATCACCCACCATGGTGTCGTCCTGATCGCCACCGATGATGGTATCGTTGTCCGAACCGCCGCACAGGAAGTCGTTGCCTTTGCCGCCGTCAAGGGTGTCCTTGCCGTCTTCGCCCAGCAACTTGTCCTCGTTGCCATCACCGTAGAGCTTGTCGCCCTGGTCGCCACCGATGAGGGTGTCGTCCTGGCTGCCGCCTTTCATGGTATCGGCACCGGAACCGCCGCACATCATGTCATTGCCGGCTTCGCCCAGCATGGAGTCGTTGTCGTTGCCCCCGTGCAGGAAGTCGTTGCCACTCTGGCCGTTCAGGGTATCGTCGCCGGTACCGCCGTCCAGCTTGTCGTCCTCCTTGCCGCCGAGCAGACGGTCGTCGCCTTCTTCGCCGTGCAGGCAGTCTTCACCGTCGCCGCCACGCAGGAGATCTTCGCCTTCACCGCCGTAAGCAGTGTCGTCACCGGTGTCGCCATCGATGGTGTCGTCGCCGTTCTCGCCGCACAGCAGATCGTCGTTGGCGCCGCCATGGAGCTCGTCGTTGTCGTCGCCGCCTTTGACTGTATCGTCGCCGGACCCGCCATACAGCGTGTCGTTGCCGCCATTGTCAGTCACCAGGTCGTCCTGCTTGCCACCATCCTGCCAGTCGTTGCCGGCATT
>JACAED010000005.1 GCA_013389025.1 Hydrogenophilaceae bacterium | reverse complement strand
CGCCTGGCCTCACTAATATATGAGCTTTTGCTAATTTTCGCACTGCTGATGGTGGCTAGCTTTGCCTACATACCTGTTTTCGGCAATGCGGATGCGCCGTTCAGAAAAGCCGTTTTCCAGCTCTACCTGCTTCTGGTGATCATGGTCTATTTTCTGGCTTTCTGGACTCGAAGCGGGCAGACCCTGGCCATGAAGACATGGCGCATCAAGCTGGTTGACCTCAATGGTTCGACCATTGACATGCCGCGCGGCATCCTGAGGTTTACGCTTGCGCTGCTTGGACTATTGGGATTTGGTGCCGGTTTTCTCTGGGCCCTGTTTGATCCACAACGGCAGTTCCTTCATGACCGTCTGGCGAAGACCAGGCTTGTAAGCACTGAATGATTCATCGTCGTTCCAACCACCTGATCGACCCCATCGCCAAGCCCAGAAAAAACAATGATGGCGTAATGGCGGTGAGAATAGGCGGCCAGTCATTCAACAATCCGACATGCGCAACTAGTCGGTTGCTGAGATGAAAGCCCAAGCCCGCCAGAATGCCCAGGAACACCTTTAGGCTGATTCCACCCGATCGAGGCGAGTGAAAGGCAAAGGGCAATGCCAGCAACATCATCACGGGAATTGCAAACGGATAGAGCATTTTCGACCAGAGCGCCATCTCATAACGCGATGTTTTCTGCCCGTTTTCCTTGAGGTGTCTGATGTACCTGAGCAATACCGGCGTGGCCATTCTTTCCGGTGCGACCAGCAGCACACTCAAAATATCCGGGCTCAGTACAGATCGCCAGCTTCTGTTCTTTTCAGCCTGGATTTTGATGCCCTCAGCCGTGAATGACGTATCTGTTACCTTTTGAAGCTGCCAGATCTGATTCTTTTGCCAAACACCATTTTCCGCACCGGTTATCCGAAGCAGTTCCCATTTGTCGTTGAATTCGTAAATCCTGATGTCCCCCAGGCTTGTATCGGGCTGGACTTCACGCACATTCACAAATGCATTGCCATCCTTAACCCACAAACCGCTACGAAATGACTGAGCTACCACTGATTTGGTCGCACGCAGCTTGAGTTTCTGCGCAGCCTGCTCGGACCAAGGCGCCATGAACTCTCCCACGCTCATCGCAATCATCGCAAAAGCGAAACCGGCAATTCCTAGATAGGCCGAAAGCCGCCAGTTTGAAATTCCTGACACCCGCATCACCGCAAACTCGGAATTCATGACCAAACGGGACAGGGCAAACAAGGTGCCGATCAGTGCCGCGATAGGCACTATTTCATAAACATGTCCTGGAATGCTCAACAGGACGTACAAGGCAACCTGCGCGAGCCCGTAACTGCCACGCCCCATGTTGCCCAGTTCATTGACCAGATCGAAAAATGAAAACAGTACCAGCAGGGCGAGAAACACGAAGCCTGCGGCAAAACCCACTTCCTTCAGCAGATAACGGGCAATCAGATTCAAGAGGTTCTCGTTCTAAACGGCTTGACCCTCAAGCGATAGGCAAAGAATAGTGCCAGCGCGACCGCCATGGGTAAATGTGCAGTCATCAAACCTGATACCAGATTCAGTTTTTCCTGAACCACCCAAGCTTGGCTGATGGACATCAGATTGTTGTATATGAAGTAAATCAACAGCGCCGATACCAGACCGAAGGAGCGTCTGGCTCGCATATTGATAAAACTCAGTGGTAGCGCAAACAGTGCCAGAACGACAGCACTGATGGGCGAATTGAATCTATTCAGCAATTCGCCCTGAGCATCCGGCGTCGATTGGCCAAGCAGCGACCACGTTGCGGTTTTTCTGGCAGTCTTACCCCTGACCCTGATTTCCGCCGGATCCAGGCGCATCCAGTATTTTTCGAACTGCACGATGCGATAATCCGCGCGGCCAGGCGTCCCTTCATATCTGCGCCCCTTGGACAGAATCAGGAAACGCGTGCCATCATTCAGCTTTTCCTGCCGGCCCTCAGCAGCCACCACTACACCGAGTTTTCCACTTTCGGATGATTGCATGAATACGTTTCGAACACTGCCCGTGAGCGGATTCAGGCTCTCCACAAAATAAACGCGATCACCACCGTTCGACTCGGCAAACAGGCCAGGCGCAATGGCCGAGGCTTCCTCACGGCTAAGCAACTCCTGTTTGTAGATATCCTTCTTGTTCATCGCCCACGGAATGAGAAGATTGGTCAGGACAATCAATACAAGAATCAGCGGATGCACAAACAGCAATACCGGCTTGATCCAGTCCAGCAACGACAGGCCCGAATTAAGCCAGATCACCATTTCGCTGTCTCCCCAGTAACGCATGAAGGTCAGCAGAACCCCAATGAATATGCCGATCGAAAGCAGTACGGGCAGAAAATGCAGCAGGGTGAAACCCAGATAAGTGAAAACCGCCTCATTGGCAAGCTCGCCTCTGGCAGCTTCACCCAGAAGGCGAATGAACAGCGTGACCAGTGTAATGGCTATCAGAATGACAAGCGATGCCCCGCTTGACAGGCTCAGTTCGCGAAGCAGCGCCTGGCGGTAAAGCATGGGTCGATGGTCTCGAAATTCAAATTGGACTCAGCAGACTTTGACTATCCGGCCGGGGTTTGCAAAGATAACGTGGATTCCATTTCACACTGCCACCACACAACCATGCAAACCAGGGAAAACGAGTTGAAATTTAGCATAAAAACCGAAGCTGCCGATAAGTTGCGCAGTGACTGCGTCATTGTTGGCGTTTTTGAACATCGCAAATTGTCCGCTGCCGGCCAGACTTTGGACAAGGCCTCAAGCGAACATCTGTCGAGAATACTTCGTAGCGGTGACATGAATGGCCAAACCGGTTCCACCCTGCTTCTGCATGCAGTTCCCGGCTTGGCTGCAAGCCGTGTTCTGCTGGTAGGCTTGGGCAAGGAAGAAGAGTTCTCAGAAAAGCGTTATCGGGACGCCATTGCCACATCCATCTCCGCCATCAGCAACTCAGGAATTGAACAGGCTGCGCTGACGCTGCTTGAAATCAAGGTTGCGGACCGTAACGCACAGTGGAATTCGACACAGGCAGCCATCGTGATCAGCGATTCGCTCTATCAGTTCGATCGCATGAAGAGCAAGCCGGCCAAAGCGGCCAGACTCAAACAAGTGAGCTTCTGTGTCAGCAAGCATCTGGAATCCGAAGTGCGCACGGGGCTCAAGCACGGCGAGGCCATTGCCCACGGCATGACGTTTGCAAAGGATCTGGGCAATCTTCCTTCCAATGTTTGCACGCCGGATTACCTTGCCGGACAGGCGAGGCAGCTTGCCCGTAAATTCGGGTTCAAGTGCAAGGTAATGGATCGCGCGGCCTGCGAAAAACTCGGCATGGGCTCATTCCTGTCTGTAGGTAAGGGCAGCGACAAACCCCCGGCTTTCATCGAATTGCGTCATGATGGTGGCAAAAGGGGCGACAAGCCCGTCGTGCTCGTCGGCAAGGCCATCACCTTCGACGCAGGCGGTATTTCACTTAAACCTGCCGCCGACATGGACGAAATGAATTACGACATGAGTGGTGGCGGTTCGGTACTCGGCACCTTCCGGGCTATTGGAGAACTGGGACTCAAGCTTAATGTCATTGGCCTTGTTCCTGCCTGCGAAAACATGCCGGATGCATCGGCCAACAAACCGGGGGACATTGTCAAGGCCATGTCTGGCATGACAATCGAGATTCTGAACACTGATGCGGAAGGCCGCCTGATTCTGTGTGATGCGCTGACCTATGCCGAGCGTTTCAAACCTGCCGCCGTGGTAGACATCGCAACCCTGACGGGCGCCTGCGTTATCGCGCTGGGTCATCACCCCAGCGCACTGTATGCAAACGACGACAAACTGGCCCGATCCCTCGAGAAGGCCGCCGACAACTCATGGGACAGGGTATGGCGCATGCCCTTGTGGGATGAATATCATGAGCAACTGAAGAGCAATCTGGCCGATGTCGCCAACATTGGTGGACGTGCAGGCGGCTCCATCACGGCTGCCTGTTTTCTTGCAAAATTCACCGAAAGCTATCCCTGGGCACATCTCGATATTGCCGGCACCGCCTATCGCGGTGGCAGGGAAAAGAAAGGCTCCACCGGCAGGCCGGTTCCACTGCTGACCCAGTTCCTGCTTGACCGACAGGCTTAGGCTATTCAGCAGAACAGGACCATGACACACATCAGTTTCTACAAGAATGCGGATAACAAGCTTTCTGTTGCCCGCCAGCTTGTGGCCAAAGCCTGGGGTCAGGACAAGAATGTTCTGATCTATGTGTCCGACAAGTCAATCGCCGATGAAATGGACAGACTGTTATGGACTCAGCCCGCCCTGTCATTCATTCCCCACTGCCAGGATAATCATCGACTTGCCGGTTCCACGCCCATCCACATCGGGTCGCGCATGGACACGCTCGCACGAGCCGATGTGCTGATCAACCTGGACCCCGATCCCCCTTCAGTATTTAGCAGATTCGACCGTTTACTGGAAATAGTGACGCTGGATGAGTCAGACCTGGTCGCGAGCCGGCAGCGTTATCGCTTCTACAAGGAGCGCGGCTATCATCTGGTTACCCATGATTTGCTCGATCATGACTAGGTCTGCCACTTTGACATCTCTGCCAACCGCTCCTAACCGAGGCATCACCAAATGAGTCAAGATCCGCTACTGGAGAAAATGGATGCGTTGCTGAAAAAGCATCGAGGTGGCAAGGAAGCAGTGTCTCCCATATTTGATGTCGCCCGCAACGATATGTCTGCGGTTGTGGAAGATGCCCCTCCCCCCGACGCATGGTTGCCTGTTTTGACTGACGTGGTTGTCATGGGCAATGTCACCGCAGGGACATCTGATGCATTAAGCCCTGCAACGATATCAACGAGTGACTCACCCCCTGCCCCTGCCGAGGAAACAGAGCCCGGCAATGACCAGGGTGAGACGCAGCAGGACATGGAACCGCCAGCCATTTCCGATTCGCTTGCAGAACAACTGATGGGCGAATTGGAGCCCAGACTTGCAGCTCTGCTGCAGGACAAGCTTGCAACTCAGATACGAAACAGTCTGGACGATACCGTTTCAGCACTGTTTGCTCAACTGGATGTCAATATCCGCGAAATCGTGCGCGAGACCGTAGAGGACAAGCTGGGGAAGCGCTGAGGCAAGGCTCCCAGACGGTATAATTGGCGCTTTTAAGTTGCCAGTTTTCCACCATGGAACTCGCCAAAGCCTTCGAGCCCGAAGAAATCGAATCCCGCTGGTATGAACAGTGGGAATCCGCAGGTTATTTCAAGCCTTCCGGAGATTCAACCCACCAGTCTTACTGCATCATGCTGCCGCCACCCAACGTTACGGGAACGCTGCACATGGGGCATGCCTTCCAGCACACCCTGATGGACGCGTTGATCCGGCTGCATCGCATGCAGGGTGACAACACGCTCTGGCAACCCGGTACCGATCATGCCGGCATCGCCACCCAGATCGTCGTCGAACGGCAACTCGATGCAAAAGGCATTTCGCGTCATGACCTGGGTCGCGAGAAATTCCTGGAAAAAGTCTGGGAATGGAAAGAACATTCCGGCTCCACCATCACCCGCCAGATGCGCCGGCTGGGCACCTCGCCCGACTGGAGCCGTGAACGCTTCACCATGGACGAAGGGCTGTCCAAGGCTGTCACCGAGGTTTTCGTCAAGCTTTACCGTCAGGACCTCATCTACCGTGGCAAGCGCCTGGTCAACTGGGACCCCATCCTGCAAACCGCCGTGTCCGACCTTGAAGTCGTCAGTCAGGAAGAAGACGGCTTCATGTGGCACATCCATTATCTTCTCGAAGGCGAGAACGGTCATCTGGAGGTAGCGACCACCCGTCCCGAAACCCTGCTGGGTGACGTGGCCGTGGCGGTGCATCCCAATGATGAACGCTACCGCCATCTCATCGGCAAACACGTCCGTCTGCCCATCGCCGAGCGCAGCATTCCGATCATCGCCGACGCGTATGTCGACCCGGCCTTCGGCACCGGTGTCGTCAAGATCACGCCCGCGCACGATTTCAATGATTATGCCGTCGGCCTGCGGCACAAGCTTAGCCCCATCAATATTTTTACCCTGGATGCCAAGCTCAACGAGCTATGCCCGGCCGAATATCAAGGCCTCGACCGTTATGTGGCACGCGAGAAGATACTCGCCGAGCTCAATCACAAGGGCCTGCTCAAAGCCGCCAAGCCGCACAAGCTGATGGTGCCGCGCGGCGACCGCACGCACGCCGTCATCGAACCCATGCTCACTGACCAGTGGTTCATGGCCATGGAAAATCTGGCAAAGCGCGCCCTGGAGGTCGTGCAAACGGGCGAGCTGAAATTCGTGCCGGAAAACTGGACCACCACCTACAATCAATGGCTGGAAAACATCCAGGACTGGTGCATCTCGCGCCAGCTGTGGTGGGGACATCGCATCCCCGCGTGGTATGACGATGAAGGCAACATTTACGTTGCGCATACCGAGGCCGAGGCCAACAAAATGGCAGGTGGTCGCGCGCTCAAACAAGACGACGATGTGCTCGATACCTGGTTCTCCTCCGCGCTATGGCCATTTTCAACACTGGGCTGGCCGGAAGAGACAGCCGAGCTGAAGCATTTTCTGCCGGGCGCCGTCCTTGTCACCGGTTTCGACATCATTTTCTTCTGGGTGGCGCGCATGGTCATGATGTCGCTGCATTTCACGGCCAAGGTACCTTTCCGGGAAGTGTATGTAACCGGCCTCGTGCGCGACGCACATGGCAACAAGATGAGCAAGTCCAAGGGCAACATCATCGACCCGATCGACCTGATTGACGGAATCACGCTCGATGCACTGATCGCCAAACGCACGACGGGACTGATGAACCCCAAACAGGCTGAGTCCATCGCCAAACAGACCCGTACAGACTATCCAAATGGTTTCCCGTCGTTCGGTACCGATGCCGTGCGCTTCACGTTTGCCAGCCTGGCCACGCACGGACGCGACATCAAGTTCGACCTTCAACGGTGTGAAGGCTATCGCAACTTCTGCAACAAGCTCTGGAATGCCACGCGATTTGTCCTGATGAACACAGACGGCAAGGATTGTGGCCTTGACTCCCCCCTTGACAAAGGGGGGCTGGGGGGGATTTCCACGTTCGAATATTCGTTTGCCGATCGCTGGATTCTCAACCGGCTTAACGAGACGGTTCGCGATGTACTAACTGCCTTCTCCGGCTACCGTTTCGACATGGCAAGCCGAGCCATCTATGAATTTGTTTGGGACGAATACTGCGACTGGTACCTGGAACTTGCCAAGGTGCAACTCCAGACCGGCAATGAATCACAGCAGCGCGCCACCCGCCACACCCTGATTCACGTTCTGGAAAGCGCCTTGCGTTTGGCCCATCCGATCATTCCATTCATCACGGAAGAACTCTGGCAAAAAGTTGCCCCGCTTGCCGGAAAGCAAGGCAGCAGCATCATGCTTCAACCCTATCCATCCACAGATGAAAAAGCATACGACGGCGAGTCATGCTCTCAGATACAGCAACTCAAAACGTTGGTGGAGGCCGTTCGTGGATTGCGCGGTGAGATGAAACTCTCGCCCGCCGAAAAAGTGCCGCTAGCCCTGACTGGCGACAAGGAACGTTATCAACCATTTGGCCCTTATCTGACTGCACTGGCCAAGCTTTCCAAATTCGATATCTATGCTGAACTGCCTGCGGGAGATGCACCAGTTGCCATCGCAGGCGACTGTCGGCTGATGCTGCAAATCGAAATCGACAAGGATGCGGAAATCGCCCGCCTGAACAAGGAAATCAGCAGGATAGAAGGTGAAGTCAACAAATGCCAGGCAAAACTGGGTAATCCCAACTTTGCCGACAAGGCGCCACCCGCAGTGGTCGCACAGGAGAAAAACCGTTTGGCTGATTTCACTGCCATGATCGACAAGCTTCGCAACCAGTTATCAAGGCTTCAGCAATAAAAAAGGGCCGCGATACGGCCCTTTCTTGTACAAAAGCTGATTATTTTTTTGCCGTCTTGGCGCCAGCGACTGCGCCCAGCATTTCCACAATTTCATTCGGCGTGGAATGGATGCGCATGAAGTGCCCCATGCTCAGGTTCGGAAAGGAAACCGCGATCCGGTACCTGCCGAACAGGGCATAAACCGAATTGTTCACCACGTAAAGTTCATAGGGCAGCGCGGCAATGCTTTCCTGGGCGCCAATTTTTGCGATCCAGCGCCCATCGCCAAGCGTTTCATCGTTCATCGCCACGCCGAACACCGCAATCTTTTTTTCCGGCATCACAACTTCGTAAACCTTCGAAGTTCTTGCCAGGCCCTTACCCAGATTTTCCTGGACAGACCTGACGGCTTCGTCGAAGCTCACATGCTGGGCCAGTAGATTCTTTTCGGAGTCGAATCGCTCCATGCCGACCAGATAACGGTACTTGGGCAAATCCTCGGCTGTTTCATCACCACCAAAACCAAGGCCAGCCCCGAGTGCCCTGGCAAGTTTTTCTTTTACCGCACCAACTGTTTTTTCGGCTTTTGGGAACTGGCCGCGAAAGTAGGCGCGATACCAGTAATCCGGATTCATGTAAGTAACCGTTCCGTCAGACTTGACCCCGACACGAATGCCTGCGCCGACAATATTCGAGCCGCCCAGCGTATGAATCTCATTCAGGATGCTCTCATCCGAAACGACAACCACCCCGAAATCCGGTAACTGATGCGGCAAATAGCGGCCTAATACCTGGAAACCAGCCGCCTTGAGCTTGGCCTCCACTTCTTCGGCAACTTTCACGGTTTCAGCAGGCTTCAGTTTCTCTGCCAATATATAAGGCGTAATCGCCCAGGACATACCCGATGAAAACAGCATTACTGCCAGAGCAAAAAATTTCAGCATGTCACACCCTGTTCAAGTCGCAACAGAAAACAAAAAAAACCGGGCACGAGGCCCGGTTCTGATTGTATAAGAATATTAGAAAAAAGAGAATTACATCTTCATGCCGTAAGCGATACCAATCGAGTTCTGATGCATCTTGATGGTATCCAGTCCGCCAAAGAACGGATCCGCACCCGACACCTCATTTGTAAAGGCATGCATGTAAGACACTGTCAATTCATTACCCGACGCCAGGGTATAGGTAAAACCAAGCGTCACATGGTCTTCGACAACGCCTGGCGCCAAGATATTAATTGCTGCCTCACCAAAGTCCGGGTTGCCAAATGTATTTGAACTTTCAATCGGACTGTTAGTGTGGCTATAACCTGCACGCAAGGTCCACTGGTTATTGTGCTTATACTCTACCCCCAGTTTCCAGACATCGGTATCTGCCCAGCCGAAACCAGGACCCACGCTACCGCCGAAACAGTTAGGCAGACTTCCGCCAAAACATGGGAAAAAATTTGACATTGGATTACCGATGGAATCTACATCGCTATAGTTGATCCGTTGATAGTCGAACGCCAGTTTGACTTGCGGGGTCGCTTGCCAGGCTATCCCCACATTATAATTTTCAGGAATATCAAGATCGCCCTGCTCCGCAAACAGGCCCTTGTAATCATCAAATTCATCAAAATTAACTTTTGAGGAATAAGCCGCCCCGATCGTAACAGTAGGGGTAATTCTACCGAAATATCCGATTCGCACACCGTATCCGAAGCTATCGTCGTATCCGTTATTGGTCATGGCGGCCCCATTAGTGGAGCCTACTGTAAATCCCTGCAGGCCCTCTGCCTTGAAACGCTGATAGGCCAGCAAGGGTGAAATTCCGATTGAATGGCTGGCATTCAATTTGTAAGCAGCTGTTGGAGCAATGATCAATTGCATCAAATCAATGCCCAGTCTGCCCTGGCCACAGAAAAAGTTCGTGGCGGGACCACATACTCCAGCTGAGCCAAGAATCGGATCATAGTCCGTATTCATCCCGCCATTACCGTATACCGTCACGCCCAACGCCAGGTTGGGGTTAATCATGCGGTTATAGCCAAACTCAGGGATCAGAAACACGTTAGATTCGCTTTCGCTATCCGCATCGATGGCAGGAAAGCCACCACCGCCCGTACTACCCACGCGATTCGCTTCCCGAATCGGCATAAACACGTCGGCGCCAATATCCATACGGTTGCCTGCAAATGCCATGGAGGCAGGGTTGTTCGCCCCCCCAAATGCGTCATCCGAGGAAGCAGTCGCCGCTCCCCCCATGCCCTTGGCTTTCATGCCATAGCCGTGGCCAAACATGCCGTTGGTCGCGTTTGCGCCGAAAGAAAGCCCTGCGAGCGCAAGACCCATGGCGAGACGAGTGAATTTCATAGTGCCTCCAGAGAATAATAATATTTTTGAAAGGCTTAACCTTCATGATTAAGTCAGGGAAATATACCGCAAAGTCATCGGATGTTCATGCAATTCAGCCTGCTAGCAAGAACCCAAAGCCTGCCGTTGTGCAAATACCACAGGCAATCCTCATCCCCATTGACAATAAAAAAGGCAGCCTTGGCCGCCTTTTTTACTTGCTTATCTGGTTCAGATAAACAGGCAGATATCCGATTCGCCCGCAAATTCGAAAAATGTGGCCGCACCACCGTATTCCATGCCATCGATGAAGTCGGTGTGCTCGAAGCCAAACAGCTCAACGGTCATCTGGCAGGCAATGAATTTGACATCGGCTTCCTGGCACAAGCTGCGAAGTTCCGGGATTGTAGCCACGCCGTTATTGGCGATGGTCATTTTCATCAGGCTGGTCGCCACATTTTCGTAGCCGGGAACCAAAGACTGAATGGCATTGGGAATATTCCAGTTGATGCCCTTGAACCATTTAGGTCCAAACGGCATCTTCATGGGCATGCCAGGATTACCCAAGGGGCTGACCTTGAGGCCGGAAACATCCTTGCGCACCAATTGCAAGCCATAGAAGGTAAAGAAAATCTGCACTTCGTAGCCCAGCGCCGCTGCAGTGGAAGCCAGTATGAAAGGCGGGTAGGCCCAGTCGAGCGTTCCCTTGGTGGCGATAATGGCGAGTTTTTTGGTGTCCATGCGATGTCTCCCGGTCTAAATTGACAAAGTGATCGGTCTTGGCGCCGAATTATTTTTTCTTCATGTAAAAGGTGTATTCACCACCCGCTTCGGCGGAATTCACCAGTTCGTTACCCGTCTGTTTGGCAAACGCCTGCATGTCCTTGACAGAACCGGGGTCGGTGGCGATGACTTTCAGAATATCCCCGCTGGCCATTTCAGCCAATGCCTTTTTGGTGCGAAGAATGGGCAAAGGACAGTTCAGACCGCGGGCGTCGAGTTCTTTGTTGAAATCCATTTTTAGGTTCTCCAAGCGTTAACAAATCAGGAATTGCTTACGTTAACCCACAGGTCAAATTATTGCAATATTGACTTGGTCGTTCAGGCGGCCAGCGCCTTACCGGAACGCGCCCAATTCATGATGCCGCCCGACAGGTTATAGACATTATTGATGCCCTGGGACATCAACCAGGCACAGGCCTGAGCAGAACGTGCCCCAGATCGGCAATAAAAAACGATTGGATTCTGTGTCTGAAGCTCCTGCACTTTCAGGGGGAGCATGTGCAAGGGAATATGCGTGGAGCCTTCGATCTTGGCCTGGGCGAATTCCGCCTCGGTCCGGACATCGATCAATTGCAGATTTCCGTGGGCCTTGAGTTCTTCAAGTTGATTGGGGTCTATTTCGCGAACACCGAACATGAAATCAGATACTCCTGTTGAATTGCATTAACAATCGCTAATATACGGATTTTCCCTGAAAAATCAATAGCAAACCTTCCATCAACAGCGTTGTGCGCCATGAAAAAGGTTGACCACATGTCTTGCCTCGGCAAAAAAAAGCCATCTTTCGACAATCATCCCCGCAAACACCGACAACAGGGCCGCCAGTCCCAAGGCCATACTGGGCTGTTTCAATGCCAACCCCAGTAACAGGAGGGGCAAGCAGAATGCAAGGAGCATGGATAGCGCTTTCAAGGTCAGTGCCAGACGGTTTTGCACCCGATAACCGAACTCCTGGGTCAGAAACGTGCCATGCGTATGCCCTGCATCCAACAGCCTCACCCGGGCACGGGTAAAACCCGTGGCGGTATTGATGGTCGAGCCCGCGCCCACGCGGGTAATCCAGTAAAAATAAATTGCCTTTACGAAGGCCGCGACGAACAACTGGAACAGCGACATCAGCACATAAGGCATGACATCCACACGAGCCATCATTGCCACCACGAGGAGGATCATGCCGCCGGAAAAATGGCCCAGCGAAAGGTAGGCCGCGGGCACCAGGGGGGTATTCCACTGGCGTATGGTTTTGAGACTGGCGTAAATCATCGCGGTGGAGAAGATGGTCATCCACGCGATCAGAGTCGCCAATGCCCCGCTCAGATGGCGCACGACCGGCCATAAGTCGAGCCAATACAGCGCAAGATAAACCAGCGCAAAAGGATAGAACGCCACCGACAGCACGCCTTCGCGCGAAAGCCACGACGTGCGCCAACGCGAGAACGCGCGCCATGCGTTCCTTGGATTGGCCAGATGAAAGGTTGAGGAAAGCAGTCCGACACCCACCATGACGATGGCCAGCACACCTGTCCAGAAAACATGGGCGCCTGGCATGCCGCCGCCCAGCTTGAACAGATCAGCCAGGTACAACAGCGCGAAAAGGCCAAAGCCCGCGCCGGACAGAACCGTGAAAAAAATGACCGAAAAGGCCGGATGCATGTGATTTCCCTAGCGTTTGACCATGCGATTGACGAACTGCCTCAGCCTGCCAGTCAGCCCGGGTTTTTCCCCGCCCATCTCAACCGGAATCGGCTTGTGCTTTCGCGGCGGCAGGTAATGGTTGGTCGGGTTGTAACCCAGTTCCGGCAACAGCATGTAGCCCTCGCGTTCACGCACGACCTTGCTGACCTCGGAATTCGGATCATCGAAGTCGCCGAACATCCGCGCATGCGCCGGACAGGTCAGCACGCAGGCAGGCTGTCGATCCTCGACCGGAATGTTCTGATCGTAAATGCGATCCACGCACAGCGTGCATTTCTTCATCGTTCCCGTAGAGCGATCCAGTTCGCGTGCGCCATATGGACAGGCCCACGAACAGTAATTGCAGCCCATGCACTTGTCCTGATCGATCAGCACAATACCGTCTTCGGCGCGCTTGTAGCTGGCGCCGGTCGGGCACACCGTCACGCAATCCGCGTCCTCGCAATGCATGCATGACATGGGGAAGTTGACGGTCTTGCTGTTGGGATAACTGCCTACTTCGTAGTGGCGAATGCGGTTGAACCAGACGCCGGACGGTTCCGCGCCATAGGGTTGATAATCCGACAGCGCACCCGTTGTGCCCGAGGCATTCCACTGCTTGCAGGACACCGCGCAGGCATGACACCCCACACACACATCCAGGTCGATGACGAGCCCCAGCCTCATGCCTGGCCCTTGTCTTTCTGCTCGACACGGGCGTCGTAGCGCAGCACATCGGGACGGGAATATCTGTCCGTCGGCAGGCGCTTGAGCGCGGGAAACTGCGGCCAGCTTCCGGCTTCCCCCGCTTCGGCCTTGTATATTTTCACGCGCAGATCGAACCACGCGGCCTGGCCCGACACCGGATCGGAGTTGGTAATGCGCCGCTCGCCGTTTCTTTCCGGCAGCAATTCGGAAATCAGGTGATTGAGCAGGAATCCTCGGGTGGCTTCCGAGGCATCTTCCTTGAGCCCCCACGCGCCCTTCTGCTTGCCGATGGCGTTCCATGTCCACACCGTGTTTTCCTGACAGCCCTCCATGGTCTTCAACTGGCAGCGAATTTTTCCATTGCGCGACTCCACCCACACCCAGTCGAAATCCTTCAGTCCCATGTCGGCAGCCTTGCGCGCGTTCATGTACAGATAGTTCTGCGCCATGATCTGGCGCAGCCAGGCATTTTGCGAATCCCAAGAGTGGTACATGAACATGGGGCGCTGGGTCAGCGCAAAAAAAGGATATTCGTTTGCATCCACGCGCTGCTGCTCCAGCGGCTCGTACCAGACAGGCAGCGGATCGAAATATTTGCCCAGACGCTCCTTGTCGGCATGATCCTTCGGCTGGGGGCCGTCATACAGGCCCTGGCCGGCGAGGCGGAATTTCTGCAAGGGTTCGGAGTAGAACTGCATGATGATCGGCTCGACCTTGCCGACAAACCCTGCCTCCGACGCCACTTCCAGATAATCACGATTCACGAAACGCATGTATTTCTGGTTGTCTGGCCAGTGGTGCGCGAAGAAGCTCTGGTTGTCGATATACGCCTGCCACTGGTTGGGATTGGGCTCACCCTTGAGGAACTTGTCGCCATCCTTGCCGCGCCAGCCGGACAGGAAACCCACGCCGGGCGAGCGTTCGTAATTGACGATGAAATCCCGGTAATCCTTGAACTTGCGCGTGCCGTCATTGTTGGTGAACGCCGGAAATTTCAGGCGTGAAGCCAGTTCCACCATGACTTCCTGCCAGGGTCGCACATTCCTGTCGGGCGCGATCAACGGATAACGAATGGCGTCGGCCGCCGCGTCCGGCTCGGATATCGGACGATCCAGCAGCGAAATGCAGTCATGACGTTCGAGGTAGGTGGTATCGGGCAAGACCAGGTCGGCAAAGTTGACCATCTCGGAATGGAAGGCATCCACCACCACCAGGAAGGGAATCTTGTACTCGCCAAAACTTTCCGGGTCCTTCTGACGCAGCATGTCCTGGATGTTCTGCGTGTTCATGGTCGAATTCCACGCCATGTTGGACATGAACAGGATCAGCGTATCCAGCGCATAGGGATCGTGATGGGTGGCGTTGGTAATCACCATGTGCATCAGCCCATGGGAAGACAGCGGCGCCTCCCACGAATAAGCCTTGTCGATGCGCAACGGATTACCCCGCTCGTCGATTACCAGATCCTCCGGCCGCGTCGGGAAACCCAGCGGTGGCCTCGATAAGGCAGTATTCGGCGCGTTGATGATGTCGATATTGTTTTCCGGCAACTGGTGCGGCGGAATCGGCTTGGGATATGGCGCGCGCGCGCGGAAATTGCCGGGGCCATCGAGCGCGCCCAGCAGCATCTGGATAAAATGAATCGCTCGGCAGGCATGAAAGCCGTTGGAATGAGCGGAAATGCCGCGCATGGCATACATCGCCACCGGCCGGCCAATCACCTTGTCATGTTTCCGGCCCCAAACGTCAGTCCACTCGATGGGGAATTCGATACTTTCCTTCAACGCGACATGCGCCATTTCCAGCGTGATGCGCTCGATGGTTTCCGCGGGCACGCCGCACTCGGCTGCAACGTTGGCCGGGGCATAGCGTTCATCCAGATAACGTTCCGCCATCAGGCTGAAAACCGTCTTCAGCCTGCGACCGTCCTGGGCGACAAAATCGCCAAAGAGGGCCGGCGTGATGCCTGACTCGATGCCATTGACGAAGGTTTCCCTTTCCAGGTCCCACACCTGCGGCTGGTTGTTTTCATCGCGCAGGAACAGGCCATCGTCCGAATGGCCCGGATTCTGGATCACCAGCCAGGTAGCATTGGTGTAATTGACGAGAAATTCATAATCGAACAATTCACGCGAGAGCAGCACATGCACAATGGACAGCGCGATCAGGCCATCCATGCCCGGCTTGATCGGCATCCATTCATCGGCGATGGCGGAGTAACCGGTACGAACCGGATTCACCGAAACGAATTTTCCGCCGCCACGCTTGAGCTTCTCCAGACCGATCTTGATCGGGTTGGACGAGTGGTCTTCCGCCACGCCCCACATGATGAAGTACTTGGCGTGATCCCAGTCCGGCGCGCCGAATTCCCAGAACGAAAAGCCGATCGTGTAAAGCCCCGCCACCGCCATGTTGACCGAGCAGAAACCACCATGCGCGGCCCAGTTGGGCGTGCCAAACTGCTGCGCCCACAGGCCGGTCAGTGCCTGCATCTGGTCACGGCCGGTAAAAAACGCCAGTTTGGAAGGATCTGTGGCGCGGATTTCCTGCAGACGCTGGGTCAGCATATCAAGCGCCTGATCCCAGGTAATGACCTCAAATTCGCCCGCGCCGCGTTCGGTTCCCGGCTTGCGGATCATGGGCTCGGACAATCTCGCCGTGGAATACTGCTTCATGATCCCGGCCGAACCCTTGGCGCATAATACGCCCTGGTTGGTGGGATGATTGCGGTTACCCTGGATGAAGCGCACGCGACCCTCGTGCAGCGTCACCTTGATGCCGCAACGGCAGGCGCACATGTAGCAGGTGGAATATTTGACTTCCTGCTTGCCGTGATCTTCAACGGGGAGGCGAGCGTGCATAGGTTTCAGACAAAAAACGCATTCCCCGGCACTTTTCTCCGAGAAGCAATCCGGATTTGAGAGTGAATCCCGCCTTAATGACCGTCAATTGAAACCGGCAGTCCGGACATTCAGGGCAACATGCCGAGAATACGTTTTATATTAATTGTTTAGAATATGCCGTTATTTTGCTGTTTTGGCCGTATTTAGGCAATCAGCTTATTTGATCATCGTCTCGGCAAATCAAATCGTGACTTGGAAAAGGGTTTTATCACCCTCGCTCACCTTTCCCGCAAAAGCGACTCGATCAGTTGAACGGCTTCTCCTTCATCCCATTCCGTGGGCCCCGAAAGCGAATAGCGAATCCTGCCTGTGCGATCCACAATGAAGCTGGTGGGTAGGGCATAGACTTTCCACCTTTTGGTGACTGTGCTGTCAATATCCAGCAATATGGGGAAACCAACCCTGACCACCTCCAGAAATGCCATCACGTCCTCCCGAGGCTCGGCAGAATCCACGCCCAGGACCACGAAAGGCTGGCCGGCCATCTTTTCCTGCAGGCGCTGCATGGAAGGCATCTCCCTGCGGCAGGGGGGGCACCAGGTCGCCCAGAAATTCACCAACACCACCTTGCCCTTGTAATCATCAAGTTTGGTGGAAGCGCCCGACATGTCCGGCAATACCAGTGATGGCGGCAGCACAGAATCCAGTTTCCTGAATCCGCCCGCAGCCACAAGCTGGGGGCTGGACAACACGAGTACAAACAAAATCACAAGTTTTACGGGATTCATTCCCCGCCCTTCATCCAGTTCAATATCCTTTCGGAAAGTTTCTTACCCTCGCTGATCTCGTAATCCGTGGCATCTTCCCGCACCCAGAAACCTTCCCTCAGTCGTTCCAGCATCATCAGGGCGGTATTGGCGCCCGCCCTACGCAAAGCTTCGACCTGGTTTTCCACCCAGGGTGTCGCCGCCGACCTTCTTGGCTGCAACACCAGCACGTCAACGGCATTAAGATTGCCGAAATCCAGATAGTCCGCGCCTTCCAGCGCATCGACACGCGAGTAGAAATTGGGATGCATCAGCAGCACGCGCGCCCTGATTTCGGGGCTTGCCGACACCCCCCTCAAAACCGGCACGGCTGCCCTGCCAGGCGCATAGACGCACAGGTTTCCACTCCGTTCCGCCGCATGAAACAGGATCGATTTCATGTCCTCCGCCTTGATGCTGTCAAGGCTGCTCGGTGTTTGCGGCAAAAACAGGGCACTGGCCAGATCGAAGATCCAGACCTCAACATGCTTCGAGGACAATTCAATTGCGGCCTGTCGTTCGGCCTTGCCAAAACCGCGTTCGGACGAAAACCAGAGCAGCAGATTGCTGCCGGGTGCCGGAAAGCGCGAATACGTGATCACGTTGCCGGATGCCAGCGTCAATTCCTGCTCATCAGCCCGGGATACGGCCGCAAACACCATGAACATCGTCAGGAAAATCAGGGCAGCCAATTTTTTCATGCAACGGATTATTGACGATTCATTCCCGCCGGATAAGGCACATTCATACTTGGTCTGCCACCCAGACCCCAGACTTCCCGCCTTCCTTGCGCATCAGCCTGACCGACTCGATGACCATTCCGCGATCCACCGCCTTGCACATGTCGTAGATCGTCAGCAGGCCCACGCTCGCAGCCGTCAGCGCTTCCATTTCTACTCCCGTTTTGCCAATGGTTTCGGCAGTCGCCGTGCATGCGACGCGATTACGTCCCTTATCGAGATCAAACTCCACCTTGACCCGCGTAAGCGAAATCGGATGACACAATGGAATCAGCTCAGCGGTTTTTTTCGCCGCCTGTATCGCGGCCACCCGGGCAACACCAAGCACATCGCCCTTGGCAGCGGTACCTTCGGCAATCAATCCAAGCGTTACGGACTTCATTGCAATGAAGCCTCGCGCCACGGCGACTCGACTGGTATCTGGCTTTTCGCTCACGTCAACCATGATTGCCTTGCCGTTTTCGTCAAAATGCGTGAAATCGCTGCTCATTGCCAAACTCCAGTTTTAAAATTGACGCATAACCTCAAAGAATCCCCAGGTTGCATCCCTGATGGACCCGGACCTTTGAACTCTTTGCCTGACAAGCCATCATAGCACCGTGAAAAAACTGATTGTCTCCCTGATCGCCCTGTCCATGCTTCCCTCCACCGCATGGGCCACCAACTTGCCGGATCTCGGTGAATCCTCTCGCCGGTACTTGTCCGACGTCCAGGAACGCGAGCTCGCGCGCACCATCATGCGTGACATTTTTTCCAGCCCGCTGTTACTCAACGATCCGGAAATCGAAACCTACCTGAACAATCTCGGTGCAAGGCTGACATCGGAAAGTTCACGCGCCGGGAGCAGTTTCTCTTTCTTTGTTGTACGCGACCCTTCCATCAATGCCTTTGCACTGCCAGGCGGAAATATCGGCGTGCACACAGGGCTGATTCAGGCCGCCGAAAACGAATCCGAACTCGCCGGGGTACTGGCACACGAAATCGCACACGTTACACAGGAACACCTGTCTAGAATGATTGCTGCGCAGGATCAAAGCTACTTGCCGACCCTGGCCGCCATCGCCGTCGCCATATTGGCAGCGCGCTCCAACGCCAATGTCGGATCGGCGGCAATCGCCACTGCTCAGGCAATGAGCCTGCAAAACCAGTTGAACTTCACCCGCGAGCACGAACGCGAAGCTGACCGTGTGGGACTGGAAACCTTGACCGGTGCGGGATTCGATCCCGGCGGGCTATCCAGCTTCTTCAACCGCCTGCAGCGTGCCAACCGGCTGTATGACACCAATGCGCCGGATTATCTTCGCACCCACCCGCTCAACAGTCAGCGCATTGCTGACATGGACGCCAGAATCGACAAACTTCCCTACAGGCAGGTAAAGGACTCGATTGATTTTCACCTCGTGCGTGCCCGCTTGTCCGCCAACGAAGGACTGTCCGAGGATGCCGTGAGGCGATTCGATGACCAGGTCCGTGAAAAGAAAGCCCTGTACGAGGCAGCCAGCCGTTACGGCCTGGCAGTTGCCCTCAGCCGCCAGGCGAAATACGCCGAGGCTGAAAACGAAGTTGCCAGGGCGCTCAAGCTTGCCCGGTCACCCATGCTGTTGAGTCTGCAGGCCGAACTGGACGCCAAGGCTGGCAAGACCAGCCTAGCGCTGGAACGCTACCGCCAGGGAATGGAGCGCTATCCACAACACAAACCCCTGCAGTATGGTTATGCCGACTCCCTCATTCTCATGCAGCGTGCAAAAGAAGCTGCCGAGTTCGTGTCGACGAAAACCGCGGCCTGGCCGGACGATGCGAGGTTCTGGAAACTGCTTGCACGTGCTGAAGCAGCCCTCAATCACAAACTGGCCAGTCACCGGGCCGAAGCCGAATCCCTGGCGGTAACAGGCAACCTTCCCGCCGCGCTGGAACAAATCAACATCGGTTTGAAGGCGGGCGACGGCAATTTCTACGAGTTGTCTGCGGCCGAAGCCCGGCGCCGGGAGTGGCAGGCCGCCATTGCCGCAGAATCAGACAAGAAGTAAAACCACGTTCGTAAAATTGTATTGCGCCTAGTATTAAATTACTTGCACGATTCAATGCAAAAACCAGTCAATAGGCTTGCATGGAGAAAACATCCTGCTCTATGCTTGGCCTATCCATGAAGGATAGCGCGAGGCTGGATAAGAGTTCGCTCATATACAGGTTCGTGTTCCATTAAATCAACTTTGGAGGATGACTATGCGCAATTTCAGACTGGCGATGGTCGCAAGCCTGACTGGCATGATGGTGCTGACGGGAAACGTTCTTGCCGCCGACCCCCCCAAAAAGGAGGAAACGGGCAAGGACAACGCGTACAACCGTACCAAGGGTAACTGCCTGGCTTGCCACGGCATGCCAACCCAACCGGATGCCGAATCAACTGGACTCTACGGACCGCCGCTTATCGCCATGAGTGCGCGTTATCCGGACAAAGCCAAGCTGCGTGCCCAGATCTGGGATGCGACTGCATTCAACCCGAACAGCTCCATGATCCCTTTCGGCAAGCACAAGGTGCTGACAGAGCAGGAAATCGACAAGGTCACAGACTTTGTTTATGGTCTTTAACACACACTCTTCAACAAGGAGAAATGCATGAACGCTTTGCGTAGAAACGTCCTCAAAGGCGCCACTGGCGCTGGTGCCGTGGCTGTGGCTGTTGCCGCCGGCCTGATTACCCCCACCCGTGTGCTGGCTGGCGCCCCCCGCTCTGCCTTCGAAGCCAAGAACCTGGCCGATGCCATGAAGGGCATGGGCCTACCTCCGGCCACCGACTCCAAGGACATCACCATCAAGGCTCCGGACATCGCCGAAAACGGCGCCGTGGTTCCAGTTGAAGTCACCAGCAGCATCGCCGGCACTTCCGCCATCGCCATCATCGCGGAAAAGAACAACACCCCGCTGGTAGCCGACTTCGAATTCTCAGGTGGCGCACAGGGATATGTTTCCACCCGCATCAAGATGGGCTCTACCGCACTGGTTCGTGCCATCGTGACCGCTGGCGGCAAAACCTACCAGGCAGCCAAGGAAGTGAAAGTGACCATCGGCGGCTGCGGCGGCTGATCGACCTCCTTCCCGAGAAAATTGACATTACTGAATTGAAAGGAAACAAACATGGCTGAACCAATGAAAATCCGCGCCACCATGGCTGGCGACACCGCCGACATCAAGGTACTGATGAACCACCCCATGGAAACCGGCCAGCGCAAGGACGCGAAAACCGGTCAACTAGTGCCTGCGCACTACATTACCGAAGTCACTGCAACCATCAATGGTGCGGCCGTACTGAAAGCCGGCATGGGTGGCGGGGTTTCCAAGAACCCCTATCTGGGCTTCAAGGTCAAGGGCGCCAAGGCGGGTGACAAAGTGTCCGTCAGCTGGGTTGACAATACCGGCGACAAGCGCACCGACGAAACCACGGTCGGTTGATCAGTCACGCATCATTAAGGACGGGGCGAAAGCTCCGTCCTCGCTTGTATTTACCGCCAAGGAATCACGGAGGATGACTATGAAAAAAGCATTATTGGGGCTGGTCGCGATCGGCCTGGCTGGTGGCATGTCAGGCGCCATTGCCGCCCCCGAACAGGACCGGCAGGAATTCGTCAATTACTACACCAAAAAGTACCCCAACGTAAAACTGGATGATTACGTGTACGGCGCGCTGGCCTTTGATGCCGACTCCAAGGCTCAGTACGACGCCATCATGGAATTTCCGCCCTTTGAAGGCGAACTGGAAAAGGGCCGCAAGATGCTCGACACGCCTTTCAACAACGGCAAGAAGTATGCCGACTGCTTCCCCAATGGCGGCAAGAACATCGCCGGTAACTATCCCTACTTTGACGACAAGGCAGGCAAGGTCGTAACCCTGCACGACGCCATCAACGCCTGCCGTGTCGCCAATGGCGAGGAAGCCTACAAGGTCAGTGACATGAAGACCATGGGCCTGCTGAGCACCGCGCTGCGCGCGCAGTCCGACGGCATGCTGATGAACATCAAGGTCGAGGGGGCCGGCGCCAATGCCGCTTATGAAGCCGGCAAGAAAGCCTTCTTCTCGCGCAAGGGTCAGTTGAACTTTGCCTGCGCCACCTGCCACGTACAGAATGCCGGTGTGCGTTTGCGCTCTGAGCTGATTTCTCCGGCAGTAGGCCATGCCGTGCACTGGCCCGTGTTCCGCGGCGGAGACAATCTGGTGACTTTGCAGAACCGATATGAAGGTTGCTACAAGCAGGTTCGCGCCGTCCCGCCTGCACAGGGCAGTGCCGACATGAACAATCTGGAGTACTTCCACTCCTATCTGTCCAACGGCCTGCCGATGAAGGCCAACGTCTTCCGCAAGTAAGACATAGCGACATCGATCAAGGCCTGGATTTTTCCAGGCCTTTTTTGTTCAGGTCATTTATTCATGCCCCACATGGCCCATAGCTACTATTTACCCTCAGACGCGTTGAACTGACAATTCCACTCGCATCAATACATACAACCATCGAGGAGATGACCATCATGATGACTCGTCGTGAATTCCTGCAAGTCCTGGCCGCAGCGGCCGCCACCGGTTTCGCGCTGGACAGCAAGTCCGCTCTTGCCGGCAAGGCCCCTCCCGGCTATTACGATGTTCCTGCATTCGGCAACTGCTCCCTGATGCACATCACCGACTGCCATGCACAACTGCTGCCTATATACTTCCGCGAGCCCAACGTGAACCTGGGCGTGGGCGAAGCCGTGGGCAAGGTGCCCCATCTGGTGGGAGACCATCTGCTCAAGCATTACAACATTCCGAAAAACTCCATTGACGCCCACGCCTTTACCTATCTTGATTTTGAGGCAGCCTCGCGCACCTATGGCAAGGTGGGGGGCTTTGCACACCTGAAAACCCTGGTCGACAAGGTTCGCTCCTCCCGCCCAGGCTCGCTGTTGCTGGACGGCGGCGATACCTGGCAGGGTTCCGCCACCGCATTGTGGACCAACGCGCAGGACATGGTGGACGCCTGCATCGCCCTGGGCGTCAACGTCATGACGCCGCACTGGGAGATGACTTACGGCGCGCAACGGGTTCAGGAAATTGTCAACAATGATTTCAAGAAGGCCGGCGTCGACTTCGTGGCGCAGAACGTGGTCACCAACGATTTTGGCGATCAGGTGTTCAAGCCCTATGTCATGAAGAACATCAACGGCGTGCAGGTGGCCATCATCGGCCAGGCCTTCCCCTACACTCCAATCGCCAACCCGCGCTATATGGTGCCCGACTGGTCCTTCGGCATCCGCGACGACAGCATGCAGAAGTTTGTCGACGAGGCTCGCGCCAAGGGTGCAGCAGTCGTCGTGGTGCTATCGCACAACGGCATGGACGTGGACCTGAAAATGGCCAGCCGTGTCACCGGCATCGACGCCATATTCGGCGGACATACCCACGACGGCGTCCCACAGCCCGTGGAAGTCAAGAACGCCAAAGGCGTGACACTGGTCACCAATGCAGGTTCCAACGGCAAGTTCCTTGGCGTGCTCGATTTTGATGTTCAGGGCGGCAAGGTCAAGGGCTGGAAATACCGTCTGTTGCCCGTGTTCTCCAACCTGCTTGCAGCGGATGCCGGCATGGAAGCCCTCATCAAAAAAATCCGTGCGCCCTACGAGGACAAGCTGAACGAGAAGCTGGCGGTCACCGAAGGCGTGCTGTATCGTCGTGGCAACTTCAATGGCACCTACGACCAGATGATCTGCGACGCGCTGATGAAGGTGAAGGGTGCCGACGCCGCCTTCTCGCCGGGCTTCCGCTGGGGCACCAGCCTGTTGTCCGGAGACGTCATCACCATGGAGCGTCTGATGGACCAGGTCGCCATCACCTATCCCGCAACCACGCTGAACGAGATGACCGGCAAGACCATCCACACCATCATGGAGGACGTGTGCGACAACCTGTTCAACGCCGATCCCTACTACCAGCAGGGCGGTGACATGGTACGTGTGGGCGGCATCCAGTACACCATCGATCCCAACAAGACCATCGGCAAGCGCATCACCAACATGGAAATTAGAGGCAAGAAGATCGACCCCAACAAGACCTACAAGGTGGCCGGCTGGGCGCCGGTGGGTGAAGGCGTCACCGGCGCACCGATCTGGGACGTGGTGGCCGAATACCTGCGTGACACCAAGGTCATCAAGCCCGTCAAGCTCAACCAGCCCAACGTCCTTGGCATGAAGGGCAACCCCGGCATGGCCTGAATCTTAGGCCCATCAAACAATAATGGAGCCTGTGGCTCCATTTTTGTGGCCGATGATTCTATCTTGGCACGATAGGCTCTGATTGACGCATTTGCCGTGCAGCTTCGACCATGTTCCGCAAGGCCACCTCGGTCTCTGGCCAGCCTCGTGTTTTCAAGCCGCAATCAGGGTTGACCCACAGATTTTCCTGTTTGACAACGGCAGCAGCCTTTTTCAGCAAGCGGAGTATTTCCGCCACATCCGGCACTCGGGGGCTGTGAATGTCGTACACGCCAGGGCCGATTTCATTGGGGTAGTTGAATTCGGCGAAGCCGCGCAGCAATTCCATGTCCGAGCGGCTGGTTTCAATGGTGATGACATCGGCATCCATCGCCGCGATGGCGGGGAGGATGTCGTTGAATTCCGCGTAGCACATGTGGGTGTGAATTTGCGTGTCGTCTTGTACGCCGGAAGCGCTGACCCGGAACGCCCGGCTGGCCCAGTCGAGATATTTTTGCCACTCCGATTTCCTGAGCGGCAAGCCCTCACGATAAGCCGGTTCGTCGATTTGAATGATGGCAATGCCGGCCTTTTCCAGATCGAGAACCTCATCCCGCACCGCCAGGGCGATTTGCAGGCAGGTTAGCGATCGCGGCTGGTCGTCGCGCACGAATGACCATTGCAAAATCGTCACCGGGCCGGTGAGCATGCCTTTCATCGGTTTGGCGGTAAGCGACTGCGCATAGCTTGTCCAGTCCACGGTCATCGGCGCGGGGCGCGATACGTCCCCATAAATGATGGGCGGCTTGACGCAGCGCGAACCATAACTTTGCACCCAGCCGTTTTGCGTGAATGCGAAGCCCTCAAGCTGCTCGCCGAAATATTCCACCATATCGTTGCGCTCTGCTTCGCCATGCACCAGTACGTCCAGTCCCAGCGCTTCCTGTTTGCGCACGGCCAGTTCGATTTCATGCCGCATGACCAAGCGGTATTGCGCTTCGTCCAACGCGCCCTTCTTGAATTGTGCGCGGGCGGCGCGGATTTCCGGCGTTTGCGGAAAAGAACCGATGGTGGTGGTGGGGTACACGGGCAGATTCAAGCGCGCACGCTGCGCCTGTTGCCGCACTGGAAACGGGCTGGCACGTCTGGCGTCTTCATCCCGTAAAGCGGCAATACGTGCTGCAACCTTTTCGTTGTGAACCCGCTTTGAATGGTGGCGTGCTTCCAGGGCAACGGCATTGTCATCGAATGTTTTTGCCACGGTTTCTCGGCCCTGGTTGAGCGCGGTTTTCAACAGCGAAACTTCGGCAAGCTTTTCATCGGCAAACGCCAGCCAGTTTTTGATCTCCGCATCGAGCCGGGTTTCTGCCGCGAGGCTCACGGGCACATGCAGCAGCGAACAGGAGGGCGAAATCCAGAGCCGGTCGCCCCATTTTGCCTGCAAGCCGCGCAAACGCTCCAGCGCCGCGCCGAGACTGGCTTTCCAGATATTGCGCCCGTCGATGATGCCCACGCTCAGAATTTTGTGCGCGGGCAGCCAGTCGATCACCGTTGCCAGTTCTTCGCTGGCACGTACCGCATCCACATGCAAGCCGGCCACGGGCAGCTTGGTGGCCACCAGCAGATTGTCGCGCATCGGGCCAAAATAATTCGCCAGCAGGATTCTTAGTCCCGCGCTGTTCAACGCGTGATAGGCGCGCTCGAACGCCTGCCGCCATTCAGGAGACAAGTCCAGGCTCAGAATCGGCTCATCGATCTCTACCCATTCCACGCCCTGCTTTTTCAAGCGGGCGAGAATTTCCCCATATACCGGCAGCAGTTGATCGAGCAAATCAAGGCGGCCGAATGATTGCCCGCTTTTCTCCTTGGATAGAAAAAGAAACGTCAGCGGCCCGATCAAAACCGGCTTGGGGTTGAAGCCAGCCGCCTGCGCCTCCGCCACTTCTTCGAACAACCATTCCACGCCTGTATGAAAAGTGGTTTCCGGCGTCAGTTCCGGTACAAGATAGTGGTAATTGGTATCGAACCACTTGGTCATTTCCAGCGCCCAGGTGCTG
>JACAED010000031.1 GCA_013389025.1 Hydrogenophilaceae bacterium | reverse complement strand
GCCGCGCGCCGGTGGACAGGAGCGTCGCGCACATCGCATCCCAGATGTGCATGAAGGACACCGGCCCGGATGCCGTCACGCCCACGCTCTGCGCGGGCGCGCCAGAAGGGCGCAAGGTCGAGAAGTCATAGCCCACGCCGCCACCCTGCTGCATGGTAAGGGCGCCTTCCTTCAGCGCCTCAAAAATGCCATCCATCGAATCCTCGATGCGGCCCATCACAAAGCAATTGAACAGCGTCACGCGATGGCCAGTACCCGCGCCGGCCAGGATGCGTCCGCCCGGCAGGAATTTGAAATCCTCCAGCGCCGAATAAAAGCGCACTTCCCACGCCTCGCGATCGTGCGGCTCCACACCAGCCAGCGCGCGCGCCACGCGCCGCCAGGTATCTTCAATGCAAGCATCACCCGTGCCGTCTTCCCGGCGGAAACGGTACTTGCTGTCCCAGATGTGGCGGGAAATGTCGGTCAGATCGGCAGGCGTATCCATGTATGTCAGCTTATTCCATTTACGGATAAGATGCGCGACAGGGAGAAATCATGCAAGCCGTCATTGAAAGGAAATTTCATATATGCGGGGTGGACGAAGCCGGGCGCGGCCCGCTGGCCGGGCCAGTCTATGCGGCGGCGGTCATCCTCGATCCGGCCAGGCCCATCGCCGGTTTGAACGATTCCAAAAAACTCACCGAAAAGGCCCGCGACCGGCTGGCCTTCATCATCAAGGCCGAAGCGCTGGCCTGGCATATTGCCTATGCCACGGTGGAAGAAATCGACCGGCTCAACATCCTGCAAGCGACGATGCTGGCCATGACGCGCGCCGTGGAAGGTTTGAAAGTCCAACCGGAAGAAGTGCTGGTGGACGGCAACCGATGCCCGGACTGGAGCTATGTTTCAAAAGCCATCATCGAAGGCGATGCCAAGGTTGCCGAAATTTCCGCCGCCTCCATCCTCGCCAAAACCGCGCGCGATGCCGCCATGGTCGAATTGCACGAGCGTTACCCGCATTACAACTTTGCCGGGCACAAGGGTTATGGCACTGCCGCGCATCTCAAGGCCATCAAACAGCACGGGCCATGCCCGGAACATCGCAGGAGCTTTGCGCCGGTGAGGGAGATACTGACGCAGGGGGTGTTGTATTAGGGCTGACCAAAACATATCAGATGAACGCTATCAACAATAATTTCAATGCCCCATTACGAACCGCTTGATCTGATACTGGCCACAAAATTGTTCATCTACTGGAGCTCATGGCTGGCATTTCCCTACCTGGCCTGGTTGTCATTTCGAGTATTCAAGAACTGGAGTGACTGGGATGGCCTATCGAAAGCTACGGCAACCATCTTTCTTGCTGGCGGGTTGCTTTTCGTGGATGCGCGTTTTATTGAACCGCAACTTTTGCATACACGGACCACCGTGCTTGACCTGGGGTTCAAGGCCAAAATTGCACTAATTAGCGACATTCATCTTGGTATTTACAAAAGTCCTTCTTATCTCAAGAAAGTTGTGGCCAGGCTTAATGAACTGGATGTGGATGCGGTATTGATCTCAGGCGACCTGACTTACCACCCAGACAGACCAATAGAAGAACTGCTGGAACCGCTCCGCCAAAGCCGGCATGTGATCCTGGCGGTGCTGGGAAATCATGATGAGGAGAGGCCAGGCCCCCCAGTGCAAAACGCGACCAAATCAGCCTTGGCCAAACATGGAGTAATTTTGCTGGAGGGCCGTAGCCTGGATATCAAGGGGTATGCCGTGGCTGGCTTGGGCGACATGTGGGCCGAAAAGGATGATTTGAGCAGCCTACCCAAGAGGAATAAAGCACGTCCTCTCATTGCCCTTATGCACAACCCTGATACGGCCATGAAGTTTGCGCGTGGCGATGTCGCTTTGGCGGTAGCCGGGCACACCCACGGTGGGCAGATACGGCTTCCCTATCTGTACAAAAAGGTGATTCCTACCCAAAATCCTTTTGACAGCGGCCTGCATGGCTTTGCGCCTGTACCCGTTTTTGTCTCGTCAGGCTTGGGCGAAATCAGCCTGCCAATGCGGTTTCTCAATCCTCCCATCATTGACGTATTGCATATACGGTAGGGCGCGCAAGCGCAGCTTGCACGGGGGCATATTGATACGCCGTGTTAGAGCGCCCGACGATGCGCTGCATGATATGCGACCACACGGCATATGTACGCGATGTTGAAATGGCAAAGTACGACAAGAGCCACTATGACTGCGAAAGCGGCGTCCGTTGGGGCGACTGGTTGGGCGCCTTAACCATGGTAAGCCGCGCTAACATTCGGAACAGCCTCCACGCACGAAAAGAGAATCGTAAGGCTGCTTCTAAGAAGAGCCTCGCTTCGCTCCGGAGAGAACCAGTGCCCATTGAATTTCCCGCCGTGAAAAAGGTTGTTTCTCACTCGACGAACGTAGATTAAGAGTTCATCGGCTTTCGAGTCGGTGGTGGGTTTCGACTCCTCCCACTTGATGACACCGTTCCTAATCATCTGTTTCTTGGGCGGCGCGCCAAGAATGAAATCAATGGCCTCCTTGAGATCTTTAGAAGGAGGTTTTGCAATCAGCGCCTCGACAGCCAGAGCGAACTTCCTCCAGTCCGCCTCCGCTGCCCCCTCACCGTTATTGAAGCCGGCCGCTTTGAGCGAATATTCAGTTCTGGCGAAAGTGTGGAACAACTCGCCCGCTAACGTATCTAGTTGGTGATGGTGTGTCATTATCTTTCGCCCAATCTTCCGGTTCAGTGGCGGGCCGCGCACCGTCTGCTGCAACCGGTTGTTAGGCGGTCCTTGCTGTACCGCACTTTGGACAATAGGCTGCCATGTCTGGAAACTGCGTGCCGCATCGAATGCAGAACGAATTCGGCGTCTGGCCTGCGGCTTGGGTCTTTATTTGCACGTGGAAGGCCGCTGCGTTGGGGGTGCTTGCGGCCACGGAGTCCTCTGCTGGCGTCCTCTTCGGGTCAGGACCGAAGCGATTGTCGCCATGCTGACCCTCGCGGATGGCGAGTACCAGATTGGCAATCGGGACAAGCACCCACCAACCGCTGTGATCCGTGTCGTGCATTCTGCGAACCAGCACGGAAATACTGGGAATCAGAACAGTCAGTTGGTAGATTGCTGCAAGGTCGCTTTGACCGCTCTCTGACACTACCCCAGCAAATCTTTCGAGTTCCAGCACAAAGGCGATGATGATGTTGAAGAGAACGAACATCCAGTACTCCTTACGCCGCGCACGTCCGCTAAAGACGGCGTACTTCTTGAGGACTTGAAGATACCAGTGCATGTCACTTTACTCCGGCGATCAATCCGCCTTGTAGTAGGCCTTGTGGTAATAATATAAGTAACTCGGAATCTAGCAATTCATGTTAGCGATATCAAGTGAATTGAATGTAACTATCTTCTTAGTTTAGGTTTTTCACTTGCCTTGTGTTTTAAGGAAACCTAAACTTTCACGGATGAAAGTTCAAGCGTCTTCTCAACAGCCTCCCAATCTTCTGGACCGCTTGCGGCTGAAATCCGGTTGCGGCATTACAGTATTCGTACGAAGGATATCTATGTGGACTGGGCACGCGGTTTTATCCTATTTCATGGCAAGCGTCATCCCAAGGACCGTGGTTGGGTGCTGGTAAATTCAGATTCTTTTTGGCCTCCTTATGACTCTTGCAGTGGCTGCCGCAGCGGCGGTAACGGCTGCATTAGGTGTGGTTGATCACTGGAATGACAAAGGGAACTAATCGAGTGGAACGGCTTCAGGAGAATGTTTTGATACCTATGGCAAGGAATCTAGTTTTTGCTCTTGTATTGGTTGCCATGCCCGCGCTGGCGGAAAACCCTGCACCGATTACCGTAGAGAAGATCAAGTACATCGCCAACAACTGCGGCTCAATCGACGGCTTTGCCACGTGGCTGAGAAAGCAGCCTGGCGTGACAGATGTCGACGATGATTCGGTCTTGTATTTGACGAGCCTCCCCGCAAAGAACGATGTTGGCTTTAAGCTGAAGGGAAGGCCTTTGCGCGTGAGGGTGAGCCCCACGATGTCTTTTGACACTATAAAGGCGGCATACAAGGTAAATGCAAAGACAAAGACCAGCGTGCGCCCAAAGGAAGTAAAGCCGATAAATCGCCGCGCGGGGTCTGACCTTGAACTTGCTATAGAGGAGACTTCGCGGATGTTGGAGGAGTATCGTGCTATGGCAGAGGAGGAAGCCGAGATTCTGGACTTCTTGCTTAAACAGTATGAAACCTCCGCTTCGTCTGCCAAGGTAAAGTAGTTTTGCCCTGCTTAAAGGGGATTAGCAGACAGGGCGAGTTTCAAACTCCACTACCAATTGCCTGACACTGGTGGCCTCCCGCTCTGGCGTCATCAGCACTCGCCGTGCATGGCAAAGACTGGCCAACCCGGCATAAAAGTCCCCATCGCTTTCTGCTCTGGACAAGAGCTGAGCCAATCCTTGTTCATCACCGACCGGGTAATAGCCGGGATAGGTATCGCCCAGCATGCCGATGTTGCCCGGGATATCGGAGGCGATGACGGGCACGCCGGCGGCGAGGGCTTCGCAGATGACGTTGGCGCCGCCTTCCATGCGTGAGCTGACGACCATCAAGTGGGCACGTGAAAGGCGATCGATGACTGCTTCATGTGGCATTTCGCCCAGCCAGCGCCAGCGGGGAATCTGTGACTGAAGTAGCTTTGCTTCTTCTTCCATTTCGGTTGAAAGCGCGCGGCCAAGGTGGGTGATGCGAATGCGCGAGTGTTCCGGCAGGAGGGCCGCAGCAAGTGCCGTGCGGTAGGGATCTTTTTCCTCGCGCAGGTGGCCGATGACGAGCACTTCAAAATGGTCCTGCGATGGCGGTTGCCGGGGGATGTCGGGCGCGGACTGGTAGATGACGCGGGTTTTGGCGGCCAGTTCGGGCGCCATTTCCTCCACGCCTTTTTCCTGCAATACCACCAGACGATGCGCCAGTTCCAGTGATTGCTGCGCGTCCGGATCGTGACGGATATCGCGGTAGAGGTCGGTGCCGGTCAGCACGACGATGAGCGGCCTGTCTGGATGCTTCGCGGTGAATGCATGAATGGCGGATGCGCTGCGTCGGGCGTGCAGGGCAATCATCACATCGGCCGGTAGGCCATTCCAGGCCGTTGCTATATCGACCCGGTGGCCGGCCTCGCGCAGAAACGTCGCCCAGCGCGCGGCAGTGTGCCAGTTGCCGTTCTGGTATTCGGGCCCATAGGGGGTGATGAGGGCGATGCGCATTTGGTTATGTTGGCACAAACCGGGAAAATGGGCGTATGCAAGATGTGATCACTTCCCGCGATAACCCGATCTTCAAACGGCTCAAAAAGCTGGCCGAGTCCTCGCGCGCGCGCCGCGAAGCGCGCATGACGCTGCTGGATGGGGAACATCTGATCGAGGCGTATCTCGATGCGGGCGGACAGCCGCATACGCTGCTCTGTGCGGAATCGTGCGCGGAAGAAATCTGGCGGCCTCTGGCCGTGCGCTGTGAAAGCTCGAAGGTGGTTTCGATAGCGGACAGCCTGTTTGCCGAACTGTCGCCGGTTGAATCACCCACGGGTGTGCTGGCCGAAGCCGCATGGATCGAAGCCGCAGTGCCCAAGGATGCCGTGCCGCTGGTGCTGCTGCTGGAAGACATCCAGGACCCCGGCAATCTGGGCAGCCTGTTGCGCAGCGCGGCTGCCGCCGGCGCGACGCTGGCGGTGCTGTCCAAAGGCTGTGCGGATGCATGGTCGCCCAAGGCGCTGCGGGGCGGGCAGGGCGCGCAGTTTGTGCTGCCCATGCTGCTGCGCGCCGATCTCGCCGGCTGGATTCAGTCGGCGGACATGCCGGTCTGGGCGCTGGTGCTGGGCGGCGAGAAAAGCGTGTTTGAACTTGATCTGAAATCCCCGGCAGGCCTTCTCGTCGGCAATGAGGGGGCGGGTCTGTCGCATGACGTGCTGAACCTTGCAGCGGGAAAAGTGGCGATCCCCATGCCGGGCAGGATCGAATCACTCAATGCGGCAGCGGCGGCGGCGATAGCCTTGTTTGAGGCGGTGAGGCAGCGAACGCGCTAGCCGCGAATTTTTTCATGCCTAGAATCCCCCCGCCCTTTGGGCGACCCCCTTTGACAAGGGGGTGGGAAATCCCCCGGCTCGCAAGCTCGCCACCCCCTTTATCAAGGGGGTAATCTAAGCCCCCCTTGATAAAGGAGGGTTGGGGGGATTTCTCGATCAGAACACTAACTGCCGTGCACGATCAACGCCGCGATTTCCTCTACCGACCGTCGGCTTGAGTCAATGAGCAGCACGCCGTTGGCCTTGAGCAGCGCTTCCACCGCCTGGATTTCTTTGCGGCAGTTTTCCAGGCTGGCGTAGCGGCTGCCCGGCAGCCGCTCGTTGCGGATTTGCGCCAGCCGTTCTGGCGCCAGCGTCAGGCCGCGCAGCTTGGCCTTGTGTTCAAGCAATACTTCAGGCAGGGTGGATGCGTCCAGATCATCCGGCGTCAGCGGGTAGTTGGCGGCCTTCTTGCCATATTGCAGGGCGAGGTAAAGCGAGACCGGGGTTTTCCCCGCGCGGGAGACACCTACCAGAATGAGATCGGCCTCGCCCAGTTTTTCCGGATTGAGGCCATCGTCGACGGACAGCGCGAAATTCACCGCATCCATGCGGGTGTCGTAGGTGTTGCTCATGCCATGCGTCTGCCCCGCCATGGCGGCGGGCGATACGCCAAGGAAAGCGGCAAGTGGCCCGCTGAAAGCCTCAAATACGTCGAATACCGGCGCTTTGCCATTTTGCAGGATGGCGCGCATATCGGGGTCGGTCAGGGTGGAAATGATCAACGCGGGCGCGGCATTTTGCACGCGCTTGGCGATGTCACTGGCCTTTTCCGGGGTGTCGATGAACGGGATGGTTAGCGTTTTGTAGGTAAGCCCTCTAAACTGTGACAGCAGACTTTTTCCCACCGCTTCGGCGGTTACGCCCGTGTGGTCCGATACGAAAAATACAGTCAGATTTTCCATAGATGAATGCCATGCCTGAATCCAACTATATCGCGCCGTTGGAAACCTTGTCGATGCAGGATGTGCCCCGCGTGGGCGGCAAGAACGCTTCATTAGGCGAAATGATAGGCGCCTTGTCCGGTCTCGGCGTCAAGGTGCCCGGCGGCTTTGCAACCACGGCGGAAGCCTTCTGGAGCACGCTGGACCACAATGGTCTGCGCGAAAAGATCCATGCGCGGCTGGCCGGGCTGGATGTCAGTGATGTCGCCGCCCTGCAGGCGGCGGGACAGGACATACGTACCTGGGTGGAAAAAGCAACGCTGCCTGCCGCGCTGGAGCAGGGCATACGGAATGCCTACGAAGCGATGGGTGATCATGTTTCGGTGGCCGTGCGTTCATCGGCGACGGCGGAAGATCTGCCGGATGCCTCGTTCGCGGGCCAGCAGGAAACCTATCTCAACGTGCGTGGCGCGGATGATGTGGTCAGCCACGTCAAGAAAGTCTTTGCCTCGCTCTACAACGACCGTGCCATTGCCTACCGCGTGCATCATGGGTTCGATCACGCGCAGGTCGCCCTGTCTGCGGGTATCCAGCGCATGGTGCGTTCCGATCTGGCTGCGTCGGGCGTGATCTTCACGCTGGATACCGAATCCGGCTTCCGCGAGGTGGTGTTCATCACGTCGAGCTATGGGCTGGGCGAGATGGTGGTGCAGGGCGCGGTGAATCCGGACGAGTTTTATGTGCACAAGCCAACCCGTGCGCTCATTTCCAAAACTCTTGGCAGCAAGGCCATCAAGCTGGTGTATGGCGCCGAGGGCACACAAGGGGCCGGCACAAAACAGGTTGCCACGCCGGAAGATGATCGTTTGCGTTTTTCCATTACCGATGCGGACGTGCGGGCGCTGGCAGACATGGCCATGACCATCGAACGGCACTACAGGCGGCCGATGGACATTGAATGGGCCAAGGATGGCGAGACCGGCGAACTGTTCATCGTCCAGGCACGTCCCGAAACGGTGAAGGCGCGTTCGACGGGCTTGCAGGAGAAATATGTGCTCAAGGGAACAGGTGAGGTCAGAGTGACTGGCCGTGCTATCGGCCAGAAAATCGGTGCCGGCCGTGTCTGCGTGGTCGCCAGTCCAAAGGAAATGGAACGTGTGCAGCCAGGCGATGTGCTGGTGGCCGACATGACCGACCCCGACTGGGAGCCGGTGATGAAGCGCTCCGCCGCCATCATCACCAACCGCGGCGGACGTACCTGCCACGCAGCGATCGTTGCGCGCGAACTGGGCATTCCTGCGGTGGTGGGATCAGGCAACGCTACCGAAGTGCTGACGGCGGGCGAGGAAGTCACGGTGTCCTGCGCCGAGGGCGACACTGGCAAGGTGTATGCGGGCAGACTCGAATTCGATCGTATTGAGGAAGCAGAATCACTGCTGCCCGAGCCGCCGGTCAAGATCATGATGAACGTGGCCAACCCCGAGCGCGCGTTCGAGTTCGCACAGATTCCCAATCATGGCGTCGGGCTGGCGCGCATCGAGTTCATCATCAACAACCAGATCGGCATCCACCCCCTGGCGGCGCTGGAAATCTCCCGGTTCGCATCGCTCGCCACCCCTGAATCCCCTGGCTCGCAAGCTCGCCACCCCCTTTATCAAGGGAGTACGGATGTGGCCCCCCTTGATAAAGGGGGGGTGGGAGGGATTTTGTCTGATGAATTCATTGCGCAAATCCTCGCCAAAACCGCCGGCTACGCCGATCCGGTTGCCTTTTACGTCGACAAGCTGGCCGAAGGTGTTGCCACGCTGGCCGCCTCATTCTGGCCCAAGCCCGTGATCGTGCGCATGTCAGATTTCAAGTCCAACGAGTACGCGCATCTGCTGGGCGGTAAAACATACGAGCCCGAAGAAGAAAACCCCATGATCGGTTTTCGCGGCGCCTCGCGCTATGTCTCAAGCGTGTTTAGGCCCGCATTCGAACTGGAATGCCGCGCGCTGAAAAAAGTCCGCGACGACATGGGGCTGACCAATGTGGAAATCATGATTCCCTTTGTCCGCACACTCGAAGAAGCGCGGGGCGTGGTCGAGCTTTTGGCGGAAAATGGCTTGAAGCGAGGGGAGGGTGGGCTTCGCCTCATCATGATGTGCGAGATTCCTTCCAATGTTTTATTGGCGGAAGAATTCCTGAAGCTGTTCGATGGCTTTTCCATCGGCAGCAATGACCTCACCCAACTGACCCTCGGCGTGGACCGCGATTCCGCCCTGGTGGCAGGCAGTTTCGACGAGCGCAACCCGGCGGTGAAGAAACTGCTGGCCGAGGTGATTGCCATCTGCAAACGTCAGGGCAAATACATCGGCATCTGCGGACAGGGGCCGAGTGATCATCCAGACTTTGCAGAGTGGCTGGTGGGGCAGGGGATTGAGTCGATATCGCTGAATCCGGATACGGTGGTGGCGACGTGGAAGCGGCTGGCATCCTTTGGCCGGGCAACCCCCGGCTTCCTGCCTGATGAAAAGTGAGGCTGGTTAATTTCATAAGCTTTTCACCCTCACCCCAACCCTCTCCCCTCAAGGGAGAGGGTCAGAAGAGTAAGGCTGCTTAATAACCCAGTGCCCTCGCGCCCTGATAAAACACAAACGACACCCCCCACGCCAATCCCAGCGACCAGGCCACGGTGCCCCATGCATAGAGGTTGCTGCGCGACTCGCTGCGCAAGGTGGCGATGGTGGAGAGGCACGGCGTGTAGATGAGGGTGAACAGCATGAAGGAATAGGCCTGCACCCAGTCCATGCTGATGGCGATCTGCTGGGTGAGGGCGTTGCCTTCCATGCCATGGATGACTGCGAGCGCGCCAACAACGATTTCCTTGGCGACGAATCCGAACAGCAGCGCGATGGTCATCTGCGTGTCGATGCCAAGTGGCGCCAGCACGGGGGCGAACCAGTTGCCGAGTATGCCGGCGAAGCTTTGCGCGCTGGCTTCCGGTATGCCGGGCGGAAGATGCGTCAGGGCCCAGACCAGCACCACGCCAATAACGATGAACGTGGAGGCGCGACGCAGGAAGTGCATGACTTCCTGCCAGCCTCGCAGCCAGAGCTGCATGAGGGTGGGCAGCCGGTAGGGCGGCAGTTCCAGCACGAAAGGTTCAATGCTGGTGAATTTCCTTTTGAACAGCAGTGCCGTGAGGATGGCGGTGGCAAAGCTCATCAGGTAAAGGGAAAACAGCACCAGCGGCGCGTGCTTGGGTGGGAACAGCGCGGCGGTGATGAAGATGAATACCTGCAATCGGGCTGAACAGAGCGAGAAGGGAATCACCATCATGGTCAGCAGCCTGAGCGCCCGGGAGCGCATGACCCGTGTGCCCATCAGGGCCGGCACATTGCAGCCGAAGCCCATCAGCAGCATGACGAAGCTGCGGCCATCCAGGCCCAGGCGGGACATCAACGCATCCATGAGGAAGGCTGCACGCGACAGATAGCCGGTGTCCTCGATGACGGCCATGAACAAAAAGAACAGCACAATGATGGGCACGAAAGAGGCGACTGTGCCGACGCCGTTGTATATGCCATCCACCACAAGGCCGTGCAGCCAGCCAGGACTGGTTGCCAGAAACGGCTCAAGCACGTTCTGGTCAATCATGCCCAGCAGCCATTCCACCGCGTCCTGCAGTGGCGCGCCAAGCAGAAAGATGCCCTGGAACAGCAGGTACATGACGCCGAAAAAAATGGGCAGGCCCAGCCAGGGGTGCAGCAGCAGCCTGTCCAGCCGGGCGGTAAAGCTTTCCGCCAGCATGCGCGGGTACTGCACGCTTTGGCTGATGATGGTCCGCATTTGTGTTTCCATCTGGTCGTCCTGCGCGAGTTTGCCTTTCAGGTCTTCGAGTCCGGGACGCTGTTCGCTGATTTCCAGCATGCCGGTGATGGCCTGTCTGGCTTCGCTGAAACCCTTGCCAAATTTTGCGGAAAGGGCCATGACCGGCATGCCGAGGGTTTCGCTCATCCTGCGGGTATCAATGCGAATGCCAAGTTTCTCTGCCTCATCAGACATGTTCAGAAGCAGGATTGCGGGGATGCCAAGCTGCTTGAACTGGAGCGCGATGGCAATCTGATGATCGATCTGGCTGGCATTGAGAATGATGGCAACCAGATCGACCGGATTGTTTTCAAGGAAATGTCGGACAACCCGTTCATCCTCGGTGAAGCCGTGCAAATCGTATAGACCGGGCAGATCGACCAATTCCACCATGTGCCCGCCCAGCAGGATTTTTGCGCCCAGCAGATCGACCGTAACGCCAGGCCAGTTGCCCACGCGCGCACCTGCCCCGGTCAAACGGTTGAAGAAAGTGGACTTGCCCGTATTGGGCATGCCCACCAGGGCCATGCGTTTCATGTATAGCAGTCTGTGTTGTTAGGGGGGGGCGTAATGCAGATGTTGAGTGCATCCGCGCGGCGCAGGATGAGATCGGTCAGGCCGACGCGTACCTGTATCGGGCCGGACAATGCCGCCCGGCGAATGACACGGATGGGCCGGCCGATACGCAGGCCCATGGCAGTCAATCTCTGATACAGCGCTTCGTCCACTTTCAGACGAGCGATGATGCCATTCTGACCGGGTTTCAGTTCGGCCAAAGGTATGGATTGACTCATGATACAGCTCGCACATTTAAATAAGAACGATTCTTATTTTATATCGGATTTCGTGGTCTGTATATAGCCAAAAAAATCGAGACTCAGTGGCAGGGTAAACGCAGGAATGGCCTGTTGGGACTGTCACAGGTTTGAGTGTAGAATTCAGCATTACCTGCTCCGCTTACGCAGATGACCAAGTTTGTATTCGTTACTGGCGGCGTGGTGTCTTCCCTTGGCAAAGGCATCGCTTCCGCATCGCTGGCCGCGATTCTCGAATCACGCGGCCTCAAAGTCACCCTCCTCAAACTGGATCCCTATATCAACGTCGACCCCGGCACGATGAGCCCATTCCAGCATGGCGAAGTGTTCGTGACGGAAGATGGCGCAGAGACTGACCTCGATCTGGGCCATTACGAGCGCTTTTCCAGCGCCAAGATGGGCAAGCGGAACAACTTCACCACCGGGCAGATATACAAGACGGTGATCGACCGCGAACGCCGGGGTGATTATCTGGGCGGCACGGTGCAGGTCATTCCGCATATCACCGACGAAATCAAGCTGCATATCCGCCAGGGCGCGGGCGATGCCGATGTGGCGCTGGTGGAAATCGGCGGCACGGTGGGCGACATTGAATCGCTGCCGTTTCTTGAAGCCATTCGCCAGATGGGCATCGAGGATGGCAAGACAGGTTGCTGCTACATCCATCTGACCCTGCTGCCTTACATCCCGACGGCTGGCGAACTCAAGACCAAGCCGACACAACACAGTGTGAAGGAACTGCGCGAGATCGGCATTCAGCCCGACATTTTGCTGTGCCGCGCCGACCGCGAAATTCCCAAGGACGAGCGCCGCAAGATTGCGCTCTTTACCAACGTGCAGCCCGAAGCGGTGATCCAGGTGCTGGATGCGGATTCGATCTACAAGATCCCCGCCATGCTGCATGACCAGATGCTGGATGAAATCGTTTGCCACAAGCTGGGCATCCTGGCGCGCGCGGCGGATTTGTCGGTATGGAAAAATCTGGTCAATGCGCTGGAACACCCCGAGCGCGAGGTCAACATCGCGTTTGTCGGCAAGTACGTGGACCTGACCGAGTCCTACAAATCGCTGTCCGAAGCCATGGTGCACGCGGGCATCCATACGCGCAGCAAGGTCAATATCCATTACATCGACTCGGAAAGCATCGAGAAGAACGGCATTGACAGCCTGAAGGACAAGGACGCCATCCTGGTGCCGGGCGGATTCGGCAAGCGCGGCGTGGAAGGCAAGATTGCCGCCATTCGTTACGCGCGCGAGAACAAGGTGCCCTATCTTGGCATTTGCCTGGGGATGCAGCTTGCCGTAGTGGAATATGCACGCAATGTGGCAGCGATGAGTGACGCGCATTCAACCGAGTTCGAACCCAATACCACGCACCCGGTCATTGGCCTGATCACCGAGTGGCTGGATCGCGAAGGCCGGGTCGAGAAACGCAGCGAGCAATCCGATTTGGGTGGCACCATGCGCCTGGGTGGCCAGGTGTGCAAATTGAAGGACGGATCGCTGGCGCGGCAGGTTTATGGTCAACCCGAAATCATGGAGCGCCACCGCCACCGCTATGAGGTCAATAACACCTTGCTGGCAAAGCTCGAAGAAAAGGGTCTGATTGTTGCAGGGCGGGCGCCGGGCACGGATTTGTGTGAAATGATCGAACTGCCACAGGATGTGCATCCCTGGTTTGTCGGTTGTCAGTTCCATCCGGAATTCACCAGTAACCCACGTTACGGTCATTCTCTGTTCAAGGCATTTGTGCAGGCAGCAATCGCCAGACAGGTAAAGAAAGACAAGAAGGAGGCAGCATGAAGCTGTGTCATTTCGAAGCGGGTTTGGATAAACCGCTATTCCTCATTGCCGGACCCTGTGTCATCGAGTCCGAACAGCTTGCCATGGATACCGCCGGCGCGTTGAAGGAGATGTGCGCGGCGCTGGGCGTGCCCTTTATTTACAAGTCTTCGTTCGACAAGGCCAACCGCTCTTCGGCGAAATCCTTTCGTGGGCTGGGCATGGATGAGGGATTGCGCATCCTGTCCGAGGTGAAGAAAAAAATCGGCGTGCCGGTGTTGACGGATGTGCATGAAGACACGCCCCTGAGTGAGGTGGCGGCGGTGGTGGATGTGTTGCAAACGCCCGCTTTTCTGTGCCGCCAGACCAACTTCATCCAGAACGTTGCCCGGCAGGGCAAGCCGGTCAATATCAAAAAGGGCCAGTTTCTTGCGCCTTGGGACATGAAAAACGTGGTTGACAAGGCCCGTGCCACAGGCAACGAACAGATCATGGTGTGCGAGCGTGGCGTGAGTTTTGGCTACAACACGTTGGTGTCCGACATGCGTGGTCTTGCCATCATGCGCGAAACCGGTTGCCCGGTGGTGTTCTATGCGACCCACTCTGTGCAGCAACCGGGCGGCATGGGCGAGAAATCCGGCGGTCAGCGCGAGTTTGTGCCCGTGCTGGCGCGCGCTGCGGTGGCTGTGGGCATTTCCGGCCTGTTCGCAGAAACCCATCCCAACCCGGAATGCGCGCTGTCAGATGGACCCAACGCCTGGCCGTTGCCCTTGATGAAAGAATTGCTGGAAACATTGAGGGAAATCGACGCGCTGGTGAAACAGCGCGGGTTTGTGGAAGACAAGATCAACACCTGACGCAAAGACGCGGAGACGCAGAGAAAATCGTGAATGTGAGAATGGCCTCTGACTTCGCCAGGAATTGGTTTCTTTGGGTTTCTCCGCGCCTTTGCGCCTCTGCGTCAGATTTTTTTAATAGTAAGGATATAAATTGAGTGCGATTGTTGATGTAATAGGACGTGAAATTCTCGACTCCCGTGGCAACCCCACCGTGGAAGCGGATGTGTTGCTGGAGTCGGGCGTGATGGGCCGCGCGGCGGTGCCGAGCGGTGCTTCCACCGGCAGCCGCGAAGCGATTGAACTGCGCGATGGCGACAAGTCGCGTTATCTGGGCAAGGGCGTGCTGAAAGCAGTCGAGCACGTCAATACCGAAATCTGTGAGGCCTTGCTCGGTCTGGATGCCGAAGACCAGGCCTTCATTGACAGGACCATGATTGACCTCGATGGCACCGAGAACAAATCGCGTCTGGGCGCCAATGCGCTGCTGGCGGTTTCCATGGCGACCGCGCGCGCGGCGGCCGAGCAGTCCGGATTGCCGTTATACCGCTATCTGGGCGGCGCGGGGCCGATGGCGCTTCCGGTGCCCATGATGAACATCATCAATGGCGGCGCGCATGCCAACAACAGCATCGACATGCAGGAATTCATGATCATTCCGGTTGGCGCGACCAGCTTTCGCGAGGCCCTGCGTTATGGCGCCGAGGTATTCCATACGCTAAAGAAACTGCTTGACGGCAAGGGCATGACGACGACGGTAGGTGACGAAGGCGGCTTCGCGCCGAACCTTGAATCGAACGAGACCGCCCTCAAGCTGATCGTCGAGGCCATCGAAAAAGCCGGCTTCATGCCCGGCACCGACGTGGCCATTGGCGTGGATTGCGCTTCCAGCGAGTTTTACAGGGACGGGCTGTACCATATCGAGTCCGAGGGGCTGAAGCTGAATTCGGCGCAGTTCGCCGATTACCTGGCCGCATGGTGCGACAAGTATCCCATCGTCAGCATCGAGGATGGCATGGCCGAAAACGACTGGGAAGGCTGGGCCGGCCTGACGCAAAAACTCGCGAAAAACATCCAGCTCGTCGGCGACGACCTGTTCGTCACCAATGCAAGGATTCTGCGTGAGGGCATCCAGAAAAACATCGCCAACTCCATCCTCATCAAGGTCAACCAGATCGGCACGCTGAGCGAGACTTTTGAAGCCATCGAAACTGCCAAGCGTGCGGGTTACACCTCGGTCATTTCCCATCGTTCGGGCGAGACCGAGGACAGCACCATTGCCGATCTTGCTGTGGCCACCAATGCGCTGCAGATCAAGACCGGTTCGCTGTCGCGTTCAGACCGCATGGCAAAATACAATCAGCTGCTGCGCATTGAAGAGGAGCTGGGCAGCATGGCAGGTTATCCGGGCCGCGATGCCTTTTATCAGATCGGCTGATACAAGGAGCAGAATGGTATGCGCTGGCTGACGCCACTGCTTGCCATCCTGATTGTGCTGCTGCAATATCCGTTGTGGTTTGGCGAGGGTGGCTGGTTCAGGGTATGGAGCCATGCAAGTGAGGTTGGAAAGCAGCAAATCCTGAACGATCAGTTGCTGGTCCGCAATGAGACGCTGGCAGCCGAGGTTCAGGATTTGAAGCAGGCACGCGATGCCATCGAAGAGCGTGCTCGCAGCGAACTGGGCATGGTACGGCCAGATGAGTTGTTTATGAGGGTGGTACCCGGAGTTGTAAGGAATGAGCCTATAAGACATGAATGAGTTACAAGTTGCACTCGTGGTCATTGGTGTGGTGGCGGTTGCTGGAATTCTTGTTTACAACCGCATTCAAGAGCGAAAATTTCGCCGTCAGGCCGAGGCGGGGTTTTCACGGCCATATCGCGATGCACTCATGGGTGATGAGAACCCTGTTTCTCCTACTCGAAGAGTCGAGCCCGAATTACGAGAGGCCGGAGAGGATGTGTCAGACTCCATCCTGCAAGAAGGTATTGGTGTCAGTGAACCCCATTTCGGAACGGCTTTGGAAGCATCAGATATCGGTGCTACACACCAAGGTGCAAATTCAATGGCAGCCGGCTCCGCTGCCAATCCTGATCCAGACCAGCAATCGAATCCGCAAGCGGTTCACAAGGGGAAGGCCGCTCCACTGCCCATCAATCCAATGCGGCCGCGAAGTCCCCTTCACGCCATTGCAGACCCTGTCACGCGTCCAGCCGCCATTGTTTCTGCGCCACATGATGAGTTGATCGAGTACCAGATTCGGCTCAAAAGCGAGGGGATGCTGGCTGGCATATTCAATGATGCAATCAATCAGGCACGTGCTTTTACAAAGCCAGTTCGCTGGATGGGATTGCCATCTGGCAGCCATGTTTGGGAAGAGTTGCTTCCCTGGAGCGATAAGCACTACCAGGAAGTGCTGGTGGCCATGCAACTGGCAGATCGCAATGGTGCGGTGAACGAGGAAATGCTGTCGGGGCTGTGCAATCTTGTCAGGAGTGCCGCAAGTCCGCATGGCATCAAGGTGCTTTGCAATGACATTGACGAGAGTCTTGAGCGTGCACGCTCGCTGGACATGTTTTGCGTGGATGTCGATGTGCTCATCGGTTTGAATGTCGTGGCCAGAGGAGACGAAACCCTGCCCATGTCCAGGGTCAGGCTCGAGGCCGGTAACGCAGGCATGATGCTGGCCTCCGACGGTACATTCCAGCTTACAGACAGCCGCGGAGAAGTGATTTATTCCTTATGCAATCACGAATCCACACCTTTCTCGCCGGAAGGGCTGGAAACACTGGAAACTCATGGCATAACACTGTTGTTCGATGTGCCCCGGGTTCCGGACGGTATCAAGAATTTCAACAGCATGGTGGCATTGGGTCGCAAACTGGCGCATGAAGTAGGCGGTCTGCTGGTTGACGACAATCTGCGTCCTCTGACTGATGCAGGCATCGAGAAGATTCGTGCGCAGCTCACGCAGATATACAACAAGATGGAATCCCGTGGCATTCCCGCGGGCGGACGGCTGGCGCTCAAGCTGTTTTCATGACCCTGCCGACAGCGATAGCTGAACGGGCACAGGTTCTGCGCGATCAGATCAATTATCACAATTACCGCTACTACGTTCTCGACAATCCTGAAATACCTGACGCCGAGTTCGATCGGCTTTTCAGGGAATTGCAGGCGCTGGAGGTTGCGCATCCTGAACTGGTTACGCCTGATTCGCCTACACAGCGCGTTGGTGGCCGCCCGCTGGAGGGCTTTGCCCAGGTGCGCCATCGAGTGCCCATGCTTTCAATTCGCACCGAGACGGACATCGAGTCAAGCGGCGCATACAATTTCGATGCACGCATCCGGCGCGAGCTGAAACTCAAGGAACATGACCCGCCCATTGAATATGCCTGTGAGCTGAAATTCGATGGACTGGCGATCAATCTGCGTTATGAACAGGGCCTGCTGGTGCAGGCCGCGACACGGGGCGACGGCGAAACCGGTGAGGATGTCACGCAAAATGTCCGGACCATCCACAGCATTCCACTGCGATTGACAGCCGATGTGCCACCGGAAGTGCTGGAAGTGCGCGGCGAGGTGTACATGAGCCGCGCGGATTTTGAACGCTTCAACGAAAAACAGCGCGCCAGCGGCGGCACGCCTCTGGTCAATCCTCGCAATGGTGCGGCAGGCAGCATTCGCCAGCTTGACCCGGCCATTGCAGCACAGCGTCCACTTTCCTTTTATGCCTATGGCCTGGGCGAGGTTGCCGGCTGGGAGATACCGAAACATCATGGCGAGATACTCGACGCCTTGCTGAAGATGGGTTTTCCGGTCAGCCACGAACGCGCTGTGGTGCACGGGCCGCAGGGGCTGGTGCAATTCCACGATGACATTGGTAGAAGGCGCGACAGCCTGCCGTTCGATATCGATGGTGTGGTATACAAGGTCAACCGCCTCGACTTGCAGGAGCGGCTTGGCTTTGTTTCACGTGAGCCGCGCTGGGCGGTCGCGCACAAGTTTCCCCCGCAGGAAGAGCTCACCACGGTTGAAGCCATCGAGGTGCAGGTGGGACGGACTGGCGCTTTGACACCGGTGGCGCGGCTCAAGCCGGTATTCGTGGGCGGTGTCACGGTGTCCAACGCCACGCTGCACAATCAGGACGAAATCGACCGGCTGGATGTGCGCGAAGGGGACACGGTCATTGTGCGACGCGCGGGCGATGTCATTCCGGAAGTGGTCTCCGTGCTCAAAGACCGGCGTCCCCGACCCGAGCCCGCTCGCTTTGAAATTCTCGAACGTTATCCGGTTTGCCCGGTATGTGGCTCGAATGTGGCCCGTCAGGAAGGTGAGGCGGCCATCCGCTGCACGGGAGGCCTGTATTGTCCGGCCCAGCGCAAACAGGCGCTGCTTCATTTTGCCTCGCGTCGGGCAATGGACATCGAGGGTCTTGGAGAAAAACTGGTCGATCAACTGGTGGATCAGGGCATCGTTCATACGCCGGCAGACCTGTACAAACTGGGCATCGCCAAGGTCGCCAATCTCGAGCGCATGGCAGAAAAGTCGGCATCCAATCTGCTCGCGGCCATCGAGAAAAGCAAGCACACCACGCTGGCACGCTTCATTTTTGCGCTCGGCATCCGTAATGTTGGAGAGTCCACAGCAAAGGATCTGGCCAAGCACTTTGGCGGCCTCGATTCACTGATGGATGCGGATGAGGCCGCACTGGTTGAAGTGCCCGATGTGGGACCTGTGGTTGCTCAAAGCATTGCCCAGTTTTTTGCCGAGCCGCACAACCGTGAAGTGGTCGAGCAGCTCAGGGCAGCCGGGGTAAGCTGGCCTGAGTCGGCGCCAGGCAGGAAGCAACAGGGTGGGCTGGCGGGCAAGACTTTTGTTTTGACGGGTACATTGCCACACCTGACCCGGGACGAAGCAAAGGACAAGATCGAAGCCGCAGGCGGAAAGGTGGCTGGCTCGGTGTCGAAGAAAACCGATTACGTCGTGGTGGGCGCCGAGGCAGGCAGCAAATTAACCAAGGCGCAAGAATTGGGCATTACCATTCTCGACGAGGCAGGCTTAATGGCCATGCTGGCATCGGGCGAGGCATGATTTTTTATCCGCGAAGAACGCTCTTGCGCGAGATGTTTGGCTTTTCTTCGTGTTCCTTCGTGCCCTTCGCGGATCGAAAGTTTTTGAATTGAACATTCTCGGGTAAACGTTATGCAAAAAGTTCGAAAAGCGGTATTTGGTTTCGGCCGCCCGCTTTGCGGCCTTAACTTGCTACGCAAGTTGGCCTGCACTGAAAACTGCTTCCAAGGAGAAATGTAATGCAGAAAGTTCGAAAGGCAGTTTTTCCTGTCGCAGGACTGGGCACAAGATTCTTGCCCGCCACCAAGGCCAGTCCCAAGGAAATGCTGCCCATCGTCGACAAGCCGCTCATCCAGTATGCCGTGGAAGAGGCCCTGGAAGCAGGCATTACCGACATCATCTTCATCAGCAGCCGCACTAAGCGCACGGTTGAAGACCATTTCGACAAGGCCTACGAGCTGGAAACCGAACTGGCGGGCCGCGGCAAGGACAAGGTGCTTGAGCTGGTGCAATCCATTCGTCCGGCGGGAGTGAACCTCATATATATCCGTCAGGCCGAGGCGCTCGGTCTGGGCCATGCCGTGCTGTGCGCCAGGCCGGTAGTGGGGAATGAACCCTTCGCGGTGATTTTGGCGGATGACCTGATCGATGCAAAGCCCGCCGTCATGAGGCAAATGACTGATCAGTACAACTATTATCAGTGTTCCGTGCTGGGCGTGCAGCAGGTGGCAAGGGAGGAGACGGCGTCCTACGGTATCGTGGACGTGTCGTCGTTGGCGGATAGCGTGTCGCGCGTGAATGCCATCGTCGAGAAACCGAAGCCGGAGGTGGCGCCATCCACGCTGGCCGTGGTGGGCCGCTACATCCTGACCCCGCGCATTTTTCACCATATCGAGCATCTCAAGCCCGGCGCGGGCGGTGAATTGCAATTGACCGACGCCATTTCCGCTTTGCTGCAGGAGCAGCAGGTACTGGCCTATGCGTTTGACGGCATTCGCTATGACTGTGGCAGCAAGCTGGGTTATTTGCAGGCAACGGTCGAGTATGCGATGAAGCACCCCGAAGTCAGCGACGAATTCGCGGCCTATCTCAAAGACCGTTTTTGTTGAGGCGCTGACGGGCGTAAGCGATCAATTCGGAAGCAGTCAGCCCTTCCGGACCCAGGCCTTCACCCACGGCATTATCCGCTGCCTGGCCATGCAGCCAGACGGCACGCTGCAAAGCATCCCAAGGTTCCAGCCGCGCCAGAAAAGCCGCCAGGATGCCAGTCAGCACATCACCCATACCGGGTGCACTCAAGGCCGGGTTGCCGGTAGGATTGATTGCCAGTTTTCCATCGGGCGCAGCCAGCACAGTCCCTGCACCTTTCAGCGCAACAAAAGCCTTGAAACGCATAGCCAGTGCCTTCGCAGCCTGTTCGCGATTGGCCTGAATATCTGCGGCATTCGTTTCCAGTAGGCGAGCTGCCTCGCCCGGATGCGGGGTCAACAGAGTGTGGGAAGAGCGTTGCGCGCAGGCTTTTGCCAGCTCTCTATGCCGGGCCAGCACGTTCAAACCATCCGCGTCGATGATCAGCGGCGCAGCGTGAAGGAGAGAGGACTCCACCAATTCATCGGTCAGCCGCGTCTGCCCCAAGCCGGGGCCAATGGCCAGTACCGACAGCCGCTGATCCGCCGCCAGTTTTTTGGGCGGCGCGAACATCAGCTCGGGTGAACTGAAATCGACATGAATGGTATCGTCCAGCATGCCCAGGGTGACGAGTCCGGCTCCGCTTTTGAGCGCTGCGCGGCCCGCCAGCAATGCCGCCCCCACCATGCCGGGCGCGCCGCCGATGATGCCGATGTGGCCAAACAAACCCTTGTGGCTGTCAGGTGGACGGGAGGGGAGCAGCGGGAATCCCATAGGCTGATTTCTTGTCTACACTGCAATCATAGTTCCCGTCTGGGGACTAAGGAGGGGCAAATGGAAAAACCCGAAAATATGACACCGCTGGGTGCGCCGGTACTGGATTGCGAACACGATCACGAATGCACCCTGCTGACCTGTGATTTCTGCCTGCTGGAGCTTCCGCCCAGTGGGGCCATCCGTGAGGAGGGCGTCGATTACGTGGCCCATTTTTGCGGGCTGGATTGCCTGGAAGCCTGGCGACGGGAAGGACGGGTGCGAAGGGCGGTTCATCAGCCTCAATAGTAAGACCGGGGCTCGGGTAAAATAGCACTTTTCCGTTGTTTCCCAGCCCCGATGTCCCAGATTCTGAACCTGCGCGGCGGCGCAGCCCTGTCTTCTTTTCGCATTGAAAAAATCCGTGACGCGGCCCGCAAGGCGGGTGTGGTCATTGCCCGTTTGACCAGCCGCTACTGGCATTTTGCCGAGATCGAGGAGGCGCTGACTGCTCCCGAACAAGCCGTCCTCGATGCCGCGCTGGATTATGCCGATGCTTTCTCCAAAGAAGAAGAAACCGGCCACTTCTTTCTGGTGACACCGCGTTTTGGCACGGTCTCGCCGTGGTCTTCCAAGGCCACGGACATTCTGCACAATTGTGGCCTGTCAAAAATCAGGCGCATCGAGCGGGGCATCGCCTGGCATGTGGAGCTGGCGAACGGGCAACCGTGGACGGAGGAAATTAAGGCGGTTGTGTTGCCGCTGATTCACGATCGCATGACGGAAGCCGTCCTCGGTTCAGTGGATGAAGCGGCTCAACTATTCCAGCATGTGCCGCCGCGCGAACTGGAAATCATCGATATGCTGACGGGTGGCCGTACGGCACTCGTCGACGCCAATATCCGGCTGGGGTTGGCGTTGTCGGGCGATGAGATCGATTATCTGCTGGAAAACTTTACCCGACTCGGGCGCAATCCGACGGATGTCGAGCTGATGATGTTCGCGCAGGCCAACTCAGAGCATTGCCGCCACAAGATTTTCAATGCCAACTGGGTGATCGATGGTCAGCAGCAAGACAAGAGCCTGTTTGGCATGATCCGCGATACGCATGCCAAAACGCCGCAGGGCACGCTGTCTGCCTATGAATACAATGCGGCGGTGATGCAGGGGGGAAAGATCGAGCGTTTTTACCCCGGTGCGGGCGGCAAATATGATTTCAATACCGAGCCCACGCATATCCTGATGAAGGTGGAAACGCACAATCACCCGACGGCGATTTCGCCTTTTCCCGGCGCGGCCACTGGCAGCGGCGGCGAGATTCGCGATGAGGGCGCCACCGGGCGCGGTTCCAAACCAAAGGCGGGCCTGTGTGGATTTTCGGTTTCCAATTTGAACATCCCTGGGTTTGAGCAGCCTTGGGAAACCTGCGGTAGCGCCCCCCTTGATAAAGGGGGGGTGGGGGGATTTGAGGGTTTGAAATCCCCCGGCTCGTTTCACTCGCCACCCCCTTTATCAAGGGGGGAAAGCGCCTCACCCCTCACGCCTCACCAAACATACGGCAGGCCGGACCGCATCGTGCCGCCGCTCTCCATCATGATCGAAGGCCCCATCGGCGCGGCGGCATTCAACAACGAATTCGGCCGCCCCAATCTGGCGGGTTATTTCCGCACGCTGGAAACCTGGGTGAATGGCGAGCGGCGCGGTTACCACAAGCCCATCATGCTCGCGGGCGGCGTGGGCAACATCCGCGAGGACCATGTGCATAAACAGCCGCTGCCCGAAGGCGCCTTGCTGATTCAGCTGGGCGGCCCCGGCATGCTGATCGGGCTGGGCGGCGGTGCGGCATCGTCCATGGCAACCGGTGCGAATGCGGCCAATCTGGATTTTGATTCGGTGCAGCGCGGCAATCCGGAAATGCAGCGCCGCGCGCAGGAGGTCATCGACCGCTGCTG
>JACAED010000042.1 GCA_013389025.1 Hydrogenophilaceae bacterium | reverse complement strand
TCAGGCTACCGTTTTTCAGCTCAACAGTAGATAATCTGCCCATCAAGTCAGCGCAACGGGCAGAAAATGGGTTTCTGGTGGCGGCCAATCGCTTCGCTGTTTGGCATCGGGCTGATCGCATTGCTGGTATGGGTGGGTGGCAGTGCCTTGATGGCGCTCGGGTTTCTCTCGCTTGCGCTGTTGTTCTATCTGTTTCGCCAGTTTTGGCAGGAAAACCGGCTTTTCCGCTGGCTGGAAAAGAATGGCACCACGCCCGCCCCTCTGGATACCGGAGCGTGGGGTGACATCTTCTACCGTCTGGAAAAACTGCAAAAACGCCAGAATCAGAGCAATTCCGAACTGGTCACTGCGCTGGGGCAGTTCAAGCATGCGGCCGAAGCCGTGCCGGATGGTATTGCCATCCTTAACCAGCAAGACCAGATTGAATGGTGCAATCCCGCGTCGAAGCGTTATCTGGGCCTGGACTGTACACGCGACAAGGGCCAGTTCATTCATTACCTCTTGCGGCAGACACAATTCGTCAACTTCCTGAGCGAGCGTGATTATTCGAGATGGCTGAATTGCCGTTCCCCGGTCAACCGCGATCTGCTGCTTTCCCTGCAGCTGGTTCCGTTCGGCTCAGAGCAGAAGTTGCTGATTGCCAGAGACATTACCGAACTGGAACGCGTCGATGCCATGAGAAGGGATTTCGTGGCCAATGTGTCGCATGAACTGCGTACGCCGCTGACTGTGGTCGGTGGCTTTGTCGAAACCCTGGGTGAGATGGACAGGTTGGCCGATGTCGACTTGAAGCATTACTTCGGCATCATGCACGCCCACACCAAACGCATGCAGCGGCTGCTGGATGACTTGCTGACGCTCTCGCGGCTGGAGTCCGCTGACAACGCCATTACCGAAGAACAGATACAGGTGCCGGATCTGGTTCGCGAACTGGCCCGCGAAGCTGAATCCCTGAGTCGCAACAAGCATGTGGTTCGTGTCGAAATTCAATCTCAGTCCTGGCTGTTGGGCAGCTTGCAGGAACTGCAAAGCGCATTTTCCAATCTGGTGTCCAATGCCGTGCGCTATACGCCGGATGGCGGGCAGATTATCCTGCGCTGGTTCGAGCAGGAAGGCCAGCCGGTGTTTTCCGTCATCGATACGGGTGAGGGGATCGCTTCCGAACATATTCCGCGGCTGACCGAGCGTTTTTACCGCGTGGATCGTTCGCGCTCGCGCGAAACCGGCGGCACTGGCTTGGGGCTGGCCATTGTCAAGCATATCCTTACCCGCCACGGCGCCAGGCTCGACATCCAGAGCACGCCGGGCAAGGGCAGTACGTTCTCAGCCATCTTCCCCGCCGAGCGGCTGATTCCCGCCCCGGCCGATGACCAGAAGCCGCGGCTCGCGCTGGTAAAATAAACCTTCGCCGCAAAGACACAGAGAAAGACGATCAAAAGAGAGGTAAGAGAGGTACGGGAGGCAAAAGATCGTTTTACTCCCTTAACCTTTTGTTCCTCCCTGTCCATGGTTTTGCTTTTCTCCGCGCCTCTGCCTTCAATATGCCTTTAACAATTCTCGACAAACTCGAACTCGCCTACGGCCACTGGCCGCTGCTCGATGGCGCCTCGCTGGTCATCGACGCGGGCGAGCGCATCGGCCTCATTGGCCGCAACGGTACCGGTAAATCCAGCCTGATGAAAATCGTCTCTGGCGAGATCAAGCCGGATGCAGGCGAAGTGTGGAAAAAGCCGGGCCTACGGCTGGCCTATGTGCCGCAGGAGCCACAGTTTTCGCCCGGGCACACGGTGTATGAGGCCGTGGCCGAAGGCGTGGGCGAAGCGCAGGCACTGTTGACGGCGTATCATGAAATCGCACATCGCCTGACCGAAGGCGACGAGCGGGTGCATGAGGAATTTTCGCGGCTGAGTCACGAACTGGAAGTGCACGACGCCTGGCGTCTGAACCAGAAAGTGGAAGAGGTGCTGGCGCGGCTTGAACTGCCTGCCGATGCGTGGATTGAAAATCTCTCCGGCGGGCAGAAAAAGCGTGTGGCGCTGGGCCGTGCGCTGGCGGGCGACCCCGAACTGCTGCTGCTCGATGAGCCGACCAACCATCTGGATTTTGCCGCCATCGAATGGATGGAAACGTTGCTCCGCGATTTTTCCGGCGGTCTGTTTTTCATTACCCACGACCGGAAATTTCTCGATGCCGTGGCCAACCGCATCGTCGAACTTGATCGTGGGCAGCTACGCGAATACGCAGGCAACTTCAGCGCGTATCAGACGAAGAAAGCCGAACAACTGGAAGTCGAAGCCGCGCAAAACCGCAAGTTCGACAAGTTCTGGAAGCAGGAAGAAGCCTGGATACGCAAGGGCATCGAAGCCCGCCGTACCCGCAACGAGGGCCGTGTGCGCCGGCTAGAAGCCTTGCGCCGCCAACGCGAAGCGCGGCGCCATCAACTGGGGCAGGTGGGATTCAACCTCGATGCGGGAGAACGCTCCGGCAAGATCGTGGCGGAATTGATCGACGTCTGCTACACAATACCACCCTCACCCCAACCCTCACCCCTCAAGGGAGAGGGGGCTGGCCAGCAGCAAAACGAACAGGTCCCTCTCCCCCGGTGGGAGAGGGGTGGGGGAGAGGGGAATCAGTTGGATCGAGCTGCGATGCCAACGCCATGCAGGAGTCTGATCAAAGACTTTTCCACCACCCTCCTGCGCGGCGACAAGATCGGATTGCTGGGGCCGAATGGCGCAGGCAAAACCACGCTGATCAAACTCATTCTGGGAGAGCTGAAGCCTGACAGCGGCATCATCAGGCGCGGCACCAATCTGCAGGTCGCGTACTTCGACCAGTTCCGCAACGTGCTTGACGACAATGCCACGCTCGTTGATACCATCTCGCCCGGATCGGATTATGTCGAAATCGGCGGCCGCAAGACTCACGTCATCGGTTATCTGGAAGATTTTCTGTTTCCACCAGAGCGCGCGCGTGCCAAGGTATCCGCACTGTCCGGCGGCGAACGCAACCGGCTGCTGCTGGCGAGACTGTTTGCGAGACCTGCCAATGTATTGGTGCTGGACGAGCCCACCAACGACCTCGACATCGACACGCTGGAGTTGCTGGAACAACTGCTGCAAGAGTATTCCGGCACCGTCATCCTGGTGTCGCACGACCGCACCTTTCTCGACAACGTCGTGACCACCTCCATCGCCTTCGAGGGCGATGGCAAGCTTATCAATGTCGCCGGCGGGTACGAAGACTGGAAACGCGAACGTGCGGCGCGTGAGGGCGCAACGCAAAAGACCGCGGCCAGGCCCGAGGCAACACCGGAAGCCAGACCTGCTGCCGAACCCAGACGCGAAAAACGCAAGCTCAGCTACAAGGAACAGCGCGAACTCGACGCTATGCCAGAAACAATCCGCGCGTTGGAACAGGAGCAGTCTGCGCTGCAAGCCAAGCTCGCCGATCCTGCCACCTGGCAGCAGGTCGGCGTCGATGTCACCGCCATGAATGCGCGGCTGGAAGCAATCGAGCAGGAATTGCTGAAATGCCTGGAGCGCTGGGAGTCGCTCGAAAAAATCTAGCGCCGGGGATGATGGAGAAGTGCCGGATAATTACCTCCTTGATAAAGGGGTCGCCCGAAGGGCGGGGGGATTTATCGGCTGGCGTTAATTGCTGCCTGCAATGCCTCGGATAGGCCAGGATCAACCTGTAACACACCCTCGCGTTTTGCTTCTCCCCAGATCGGATTCGGAAAATGCCGGTCATGCTCGAAGCGTGGTATCACATGCCAGTGCAGGTGCGGCACCATGTTGCCCAATGAGGCCAGGTTGATCTTGTCGGGCTGCATCTGCTCACGCACGGCCTGCTCGGTTTTCCAAACGACCTCCATCAGCCGGTTGCGCTCTGCAAGCGTGAGATCGGTCATTTCCTTGACGTGGCGGTTGAGGATCACGCGGCAGAAGCCAGGATAGTCGGGGGTGTCTGTGACGTAAACCACGCGGCAGAAATCGTCCTGCCAAAGTATTACCCCGCCGCTGGTTTCGCATAATGGGCAGATCATAGCAACACCCGCTGGATGCCGCCGTTACTGGCCAGGGTGATGTAATCCGTCATCCAGTTTTGGCTCCGTCCGCCGCTTTGCGGCTTAACCTGCAAGCAGGCTAGCCTGCGCCGAAATTGGCTTGCACGGCTTTTACAGTAGAACGCGTTCGATTCCACCATTTGTTGCCTTGTTGACATATTCGGCAAGCCAATTTTCGCCGAGGATTTTTTTTGCCATTGCCACGACGATGTAATCCGGCTCGATGCCGGTGTCTGCCTGATAGCGCGACAGACCTTGCAGGCAGGAGGGACAGGAGGTGAGGATTTTGACTTTGTCTCCTCCCAACGGCGCTTTGCCTGGGCTGTTTTCAATGAGCGCAGCTTTGCCGCGCAGGAGTTCTTCCTGCTTGCGGAAGCGGATTTGGGTGGAGATGTCGGGGCGGGTGACCGCCAGCGTGCCGGACTCACCGCAGCAGCGGTCGGAGAGTTTGACCGCCTGGCCCATCAATGTGCTGGCGACCTTGATGGGCGAATGGGTTTTCATCGGCGTGTGACAGGGGTCGTGATAGAGGTATGTTTCGCCCCCCACGTCGTCCAGTTTCACGCCTTTTTCCATCAGGTATTCGTGAATATCGAGCAGGCGGCAGCCGGGAAAGATTTTATCGAACTGGTATTTCAGCAACTGATCCATGCAGGTGCCGCAGGATACGATGACAGTCTTGATGTCGAGATAATTCAGCGTGTTGGCGACACGGTGGAACAGCACGCGGTTTTGCACGGTGATGGCGTCGCCCACATCGGCACGGCCGCTCGATGTCTGCGGATAACCGCAACACAGGTAGCCCGGCGGCAATACGGTTTGCGCGCCCAGCTCGAAGAGCATGGCCTGCGTGGCCAGGCCGACCTGCGAGAACAGCCGTTCCGAGCCGCAGCCGGGAAAGTAGAACACGGCGTCGGAATCCTCATTCACCTTGGCGGGATTGCGGATCACCGGCACGATGCGCGGGTCTTCCAGGCCCAGCAGCGCGCGCGAGGTTTTCTTGGGCAGGTTGCCGGGCATGGGCTTGTTGATGAAGTGGATCACCTGCGCGGGAATCGATGGATTCCCGGTAGTAGCCGGGGGCGCCTTGGTTTGCGACTGGATCAAACCAAGTTTTTTGCCCATGCCATGCGCCCAGCGCTGGGCCGCATAGCCCCACTCGATCATGCCCTTGCGGGCAAACTGGATGGCCCGCGCATCCTGCGTGTTGAGGAAGAACATCGACAGCGCCGAGCCAGGGTTGAATTTTTTCTTGCCTTGCGCGCGCAGAAAATTTCTCATGGCAATCGACACATCGCCAAAGTCGATGTTTACGGGACACGGGTTCAGGCACTTGTGGCACACCGTGCAGTGGTCGGCCACATCGTTGAACTCGTCGAAATGCGCCAGCGAAATCCCGCGCCGGGTTTGTTCTTCGTACAGGAAGGCTTCGATCAGCAGCGAGGTGGCGAGGATCTTGTTGCGTGGCGAATACAGCAGATTGGCGCGCGGGATGTGGGTATTGCATACCGGCTTGCACTTGCCGCAGCGCAGGCAGTCGGCGATGGAATCGGCGATGGCGCCGATTTCCGACTGCTCCATGATGAGCGACTCCAGTTCCAGCAGCGAGAAGGACGGCGTGTAGGCATTGCGCAGATCGGCGCCTTCGAGCAGCTTGCCCTTGTTGAAATGGCCCTTGGGATCGACGCGGGCCTTGTACTCGGCAAAAATGCCGATCGCCTCTTTCGACAGGAATTCCAGCTTGGTGAGGCCAATGCCGTGCTCACCGGAGATGACGCCGCCCAGATCTTCAGCGAGCCGCATGATGCGCGATACCGCCGCATTGGCGGTTTGCAGCATGGCGTAGTCATCCGAATTGACGGGGATGTTGGTGTGCACGTTGCCATCGCCCGCGTGCATGTGCAGGGCGACGAACACGCGCGATTTCAGTACCTCCTTGTGAATGCGGTCGCATTCGGCCAGCACTTTTTGATATTCGCGGCCGACGAAGATTTCGTGCAGGGGCTTGCGCACCTCGCGCTTCCAGGATACCCGCAGCGTGTGATCCTGAAGCGCGTGAAACACGCTGGGGTGCTTGCTGGCCGAGACCATGTCGGTGGTGGCAATGGCAAGTTCGGCGCTGGCGGGCGAGGCGTCGAGGTTGTCCAAAAGCCACGTCCAGCGCGCGCGCACCTTGTCCAGCAGCATGAAGGCGCGCTTGCGGCGCTCTTCGGTCATGTCCGCATCGGCGAGGGTTTCCTCATCCTCGACCAGCGGCAACGTGCTGGAGAAGAATGCATTCAGCCGGTCGATGAGCGCCAGCTTGTTCTGGATGGACAGCTCGATGTTGATGCGCTCGATGCCGTCGGAATAATCCGCCAGCCGCGAGAGCGGAATGACCACGTCCTCGTTGATCTTGAAGGCGTTGGTGTGCGCGGCAATGGCTGCGGTGCGCGCGCGGTCGAGCCAGAATTTCCTGCGCGTTTCCGGGCTGACGGCGATGAAGCCTTCGCCGTCGCGGGCATTGGCCAGGCGCACGATGTGCGAGGCGGCCTCCATCGCGGCGTTTTCGTCATCCGACACGATGTCGGCCAGCAGTACCATGGTCGGACGCTGGTTGCGGTTGGCCTTGGTGGCATAGCCGACTGCCTTGACATAACGGGCATCCAGATGTTCCAGCCCGGCGAGGATGGCGGAAGGATGCTTGTCGAGATAGTCCTTGACCTCGACGATGGCGGGCACCGCGCTGCGAACCTGGCCAAAAAATTCCAGGCAGACCGTGCGCGTGTGGGCGGGCAGGCGGTGCAGGACGAATCGCGCCGAGGTAATCAGCCCGTCGCAGCCTTCTTTCTGGATGCCCGGCAAACCGGAAAGGAATTTGTCGGTGACGTCCTTGCCCAGGCCCGCTTTTCGGAAATGCTCGCCGGGGATTTCCAGAATTTCCGGCGGCACGATTTCGGTTTTGCCGTCGCGCGCGTAGCGGCGGATTTCGAATCGCGCCAGCGGGGCGTCGTGAATCTTGCCCAGGTTGTGATCGAGCCGCCTGACTTCCAGCCAGGTGGCGTCCGGCGTGACCATTTTCCACGACACCAGATTGTCCAGCGCCGTGCCCCACAACACGGCTTTTTTGCCGCCGGCGTTCATGGCGACGTTGCCGCCAATGGTGGAGGCATCCGCAGAGGTGGGGTCCACTGCAAAGACCAGCCCTGCGGCTTCCGCGGCATCCATCACCCGGCGGGTGACGACACCCGCGCCGCAGTGGAGGGTGGGCACGTCGCTGTCGAGCCCCGGCAGTTTCAGTGGCTCGATACCGGAAATCTGCTCGAGTTTTTCCGTGTTGATGACGGCGGACAGGTCGGTCAGCGGAATCGCGCCGCCGGTGTAGCCGGTGCCGCCGCCGCGCGGAATCACGGTCAGACCCAGTTCGATGCAGCCTGCCACCAGATCGGCGATTTCCTGTTCGGTGTCCGGGGTGAGCACGACAAACGGATATTCCACGCGCCAGTCGGTGGCGTCGGTGACATGCGATACGCGCGACAGGCCGTCAAAGCGGATGTTGTCGCGGCGCGTGCAACGGGACAGCAAACGCAAGGTGTCGCGGCGAAGTTTCGCGGTACGCTCGAACTGCGAGGAGAATTTTTCGACGGCCGCATGGGCGGCTGACAGCAATTTGGCAACCTGTTCATTGCCCTGGCGGCGGGCTTCGATTTCACGCAAACGGTGATTGAGCGCCTCGATCAATGCCGTGCGGCGTTTTGGATTATTGAGCAGGTCGTCCTGCAGATAGGGATTGCGGTCGACGACCCAGATGTCGCCCAGCACCTCGAACAGCATGCGCGCCGAGCGTCCAGTTTTGCGCTCGCTGCGTAAGGTATTGAGCGTGGCCCACGCTTCCTCGCCCAGCAGGCGGATGACGATCTCGCGGTCGGAAAACGAGGTGTAGTTGTAGGGAATCTCGCGCAGGCGATTCATGAAACAGGTGAAAAACGCTTTCAAAACCGCATTTTACGGCATTGGGCGATATACTGCGGCAAAACATAACCATGAAAATCGCATGGCTTCCATCTACGATCTCAAACCAAAATTTCAGCGCCTGTTGCGTCCGCTGGTCTCGCGGCTCGCCGCCGCCGGTGTTACCGCCAATCAGGTGACGATTGCTGCTGTCGTGCTGTCGGTTTTAGGCGGCGGGCTCATCGCCTGGCGGCCGTTCGAGGCCTGGCCGCTGCTGTTGTTGCCGCTGGTGCTCTTTCTGCGCATGGGCCTCAACGCCATTGACGGCATGCTGGCGCGCGAATTCGGCCAGCAGTCGAAACTGGGCGCGATTCTCAACGAACTTGGCGATGTGCTGTCGGATGCCGCGCTTTATCTGCCGCTCGCCTGGGTGCCCTTTGTCTGGGTGCCGCTGATTGAAGGGGTGGTCGTGCTGGCGGTGATTTCCGAAATGACCGGTGTCGTCGCCGTGCAGATCGGAGCCAAGCGCCAGTACCAGGGGCCGATGGGCAAGAGCGACCGCGCTTTTTGGTTCGGCGCCCTGGGTCTGGCATTGGGGCTGGGTGTGGCGCCCGGCAACTGGATCAATGGGCTGCTCGGCATGATGCTCGTGCTGCTCGTTCTCACCATCATCAACCGCGCGCGCGCCGCGTTGAAAGAAACCCATGCCGCATAACCTGAAACTCGCCCTTTACGGCATCCTCGGCCTGCTGGTGCTGGGCACGGTCATCATCGGGCTGAAGAAATGGCTGAAACCCGGGCCGGGCGACCGCGAACTCTGGCTGCGCATGCGCTCCTGGTGGATCATGGCCGGGCTCTTCGTGACGGCCATCGCGGTGGACCGTGCGCTGTCCATCGTCTTCTTCGCCCTGGTGAGCTTCCTCGCGTTGAAAGAATACTTCAGCATCATCCCCACCCGCCGCGCCGACCGGCGTGTGCTGTTCTGGGCCTACGCCGCCATCCCCGTGCAGTATTTCTGGGTCTACGACGCCTGGTTCGGCATGTTCATCATCTTCATCCCGGTCTACCTGTTCCTGTTCATTCCGCTG
>JACAED010000013.1 GCA_013389025.1 Hydrogenophilaceae bacterium | reverse complement strand
GCGGCCAGTTTCGGATGACACAGCTCGACCACTTTCATGGGCCCCACATCCGCACCCGCTTCCTTGCGGATGGTTTCCTGAAAATCATAAACCTTGGGCACTTTCCAGCCTTGCTGTTTCGCATTGTCCGAAATCACTTCAACTGTCTTGTTGACGTCATAAGGGCTTTCGGATTCATGCATCATCATGTGAGGTGCACCGACCTTCATGCCGCCCATGGTCAACACCGCACCCAGTAACAGGGCCCCAGCAAGCGCCTCGCCTTTTTGTTTGCGCAGGCTCGTCATGTTCTGCTCCTTTATAAGTGAATTACCATAATCTTATTTTAGGTCGCCCTGGCCGAATCATTTCCTGCTTGCCACAAACTTGTGGTCAAGCTCGATCATGCCCCTACCAGGCTGGCGGTAGGAGAATCAGGGTTCGATAAAACTATTTTCACGCCTGCGAAAATTGTGTTAACAGGCCCTAATATTCGATCAGTCAAAACGGGAGGGAAGAACATGAAAATCGGCTTCATCGGTACCGGCATCATGGGCCGGCCCATGGCGGTCAACCTCATCAAGTCCGGACACGAACTGTTTACCTGGGGTCGGCGTTTTGATACGGTCGAGCCGCTGCTGGTTGCCGGTGCGATAGGCAAGGGCACGCCTGCGGAAGTCGCTGCCAGCGCCGAGATCTGCTTTACCGTGGTCTCGGGGACGGCGGATGTGGAACAGGTGATCCTGGGTGAACGCGGCCTGATCCACGGCGCCATACCGGGCAGTGTGATCGTGGACATGAGCACGATTTCCCCGTCGGCCACGCGCCGCATTGCCGGCCTATTGGGTGAAAGGAACGTGCACATGCTGGATGCGCCGATATCCGGCGGGCAGGCGGGGGCCACACAGGGCACGTTGTCCATCATGGTTGGTGGCAAGGCCGAGATATTTAAACGCGTGAAGCCGCTGTTCGAGGTGCTGGGCAAGCACATCGTGCACGTCGGTGACCATGGCGCCGGCCAGGTGGTGAAGGCCTGCAACCAGATCGTGGTCAGCCTGACACTGGAAGGTGTGGCCGAGGCCATCCTGCTCGCGCGCAACAACGATGTCGATCCGGCAAAGATGCGCGAAGCGCTATTGGGGGGTTACGCCAGCAGCCGGATTCTTGAAGTGCATGGCCAGCGCATGCTGGATGCCAATTACAAGGCCGGCTTCAAGGTCAAGCTGCATCACAAGGACATGTGCATCGTCATCGACAATGCCCGGGAGCATCACAGCCCGATACCCGGAACAGAAGTCGTCGCACGGCAAATTGCGTCCTTGATGGAAGCCAGTGATGGCGAACTGGATTCATCAGCCATCATCCTGGCGCTGGAGCGTTTGATGGCTCGCTAAAGCCCAATCTCGCCGAAATTTTTCTGCCTGCTTCCTGCACCAAGGGAATCCACTCATTCTTGCGTCGCTCAATCGGCGCCGAGACGGACAACCCGGCGACCACGTTGCCGGCGCCATCCCGGATCAATACACCGATGCAGCCCACACCCAGCTCCGCTTCTTCATTGTCCAGGGCGTATCCTTGTGCGGCGTCCTTTCTGACTTCGGCTTCCAGCAACTCAAGATCGGCCAGTGTATGGCGGGTGTATTGCTCCAGTCCGGTACGCCTGGCGTAATTCTCCAGTGCCACAGCATCCATCCCGCCCAGCATGAGTTTGCCAACCGCGGTGACATGCAAGGGCGCGCGTGAACCGATCACCTGCTCGACGCGTATCGACCTTGCGGGCGTGACGCGCTCGACATACACCACTTCGTCGCCTTCTCGAAGTGTGAGGTTCACCGATTCGCCGACCTGGTCGCGCAGCCATTCCATGACGCCTCGCGCCTCGCGACGTACATCGGTGCCTGCACGCACGCGATGTCCGAGCTGCAGCAAACGCGTACCCAGTACATAAAGCCCGTTATCGGTGCGCTCCACAAAACCGTGAATCGCAAGCGCGGACAGGATGCGAAAAGCCGTCGAAGCGTGCAGGCCGGTGTCCGCTGTCAGGAACTTGAGCGAAACCGGCTCACCATAGCGTGACAGTGCATCCAGGAGCGACACGGCACGATCCAGCACCTGGATAGGAGAATCCGCATTTTTCATAATATGAAAACGATTCTATATTGTGAAATGTTGAGTATTTCACTAAGGTAAGGACATTGCAACTTTACTCAAGGAATCTGCCATGTCCGCCCAGCCCAATCCTGCCAGCCCGGCCTATCCCGCCTATCTAGACGGTATTGATTATTTCGGACCCGCCTGGCCCGAGTTCGACACGCTGGGCACCACGCCTGTCATTGGCGAAAGCCAGATCGCCATCGGCGATGCCACTGATCCATGTGCTGCTTACCAGACCCTGCTGACCGCCGATGCGCTACGCTATCTCACCCTGCAGATCACAGGCTCGAAAGCCTCCGGCCATCCCGGCGGCTTCGCCTCAAGCGCCGAAGCCGTTGCGGCATTGACCCTGCTGGGCCATAAAAACCTCACCACCGAAGTCGGCCATCACGCGCCGGGCTATTACAGCGCCATGTTCCTCGACACCTCGCTGGAAGCCATGGGCATTTCGTCGGTGCGACAAATGCGCGAACGCTTCCGCGAACGCCATGGTCTGCTCGGCCATCTTTCGGGCGCCATTCCCGGATTGCTGGCTCCGGCCGGCCCGCTGGGCCAGGGCCAGCATTTCGCCATGGCCGGCGCCTATCTGCATCGCGACAGGCTTTTTCCCGTCACCATCGGCGATGGCGGCATGGGCGAACCCTATGTGCTGTCGTCCTTCCTGCATTTCATCACCGCTTACCCCGAGGTCACCAACTTCCTGCCTGTGCTGGTGTGGAACGGCTACAGCCAGGAGCATCACTCCATGGTGTCGATGTTTGATAACGAGGGCATGACCCGTTACTGGCGAGCGCATGGCTTTCAGCGCGTGATCCTGGTCGATGCAAGGGATTTCGACGACCAGGATCAGCCGGGTGCCTATGTCGATTCGACCCTGTTCTCGTTTGAACAGCGCATGGCCTTTGCCTCCACCGTGCTGCAAAAAGTCAATGAAGCCGCGATGTCCGCGATGTCCGGGACGCCGACTGCCTTCATCATCAAGCAATTGAAAGGCGCGGGTGCGCACAGGAATGGCGCCAAGGCACACAACCTGTATCCCGCCGATACCCTGGACGCCCCGCACATCAAGGATGCGCTGGAACGCCGCGCGCTGGCACCCGAAGCCTGGGAGCTGGTGCGCACTCTGTGCATGCGCGCGGGCGGCGGCCCGGCCGCAAAGGTTGCCGTGACGGAAAGCGAACTCATGCTGGCACCGATCGACAATCTGCCCATCAGGGCATTCAACCTTGGCGAAAAAGTCGTGCCCTCTACCGCGCTGGGCAATCTGATCGCCGCCGTGGGCAAGACCGATCCGCGCCTTGTCGTGACCAATGCCGACGGTAACGAAGCCTCCGGCATGGCCAACATCAACGAAGCCCTGAAAATCCGCCATCCTTCCGAAGACGCTCTGTATCACCAGAAACCTGAAGGGCAGGTGTATGAGCCCCTGAATGAAGACGCCTGCGCCGGATTCGCCTCGGCGCTTGCCCTGTTCGGCAGTCGCAGCATCTGGCTGAGCTATGAGAGCTTCGCCATCAACGGCTGGCCAGTTTTCCAGACCGTGGCCCAGGCCATGGCCGAACTGCGCCGCAAGACGCCTTCCGCAGTGTGCATGTTCACCGCGGGTGCGCTCGAACAGGGCCGCAACGGCTGGACGCACCAGCGCCCGGAAATCGAAAACTACGTCACGGCGCAAATGAAAAACGGCAACGTCTATGCGCTGTTCCCCACGGATGCCAATGTCATTCAGGCGGCCTACGAATGGGCGCTCGGCAGCCACAACAAGGGCATCGCGATTTTCGCGTCGAAATCCGCGCTGCCGATTCTTACGACGATGGAGCTGGCACGGGAAGGCGTCGAGAAGGGCGCCATCACCTTGTACGAAACCGAGGGCAAGGGCGAAGCCGACATCGTGTTCGCCGCAACGGGCGACATGATCCTGATGCCAATCTTCGAAGCGAAGGATGCACTGGAGAAGGAAGGCAGGCGCGTGCGCATCGTCAGCGTGGTCAACCCGCGCCGTCTCTACCGCGCCACCGACGTGGCCTGGGAAACGGTTTCCGAACCGGACAACCGGTTCATGAGCGAAACCGATTTCCATGCGCTCTTCAGCGGCAGGTCCCTGCTGGCGATCTCCGGCGGCCCCAGCGCCACGCTGGAGCCAGTCCTGATCCGCAGCCACGTCACCCGCCGCGACATGATGAGCTGGAAACGCGGTGAGACTACCGCCAGCCCCGCCGAAATCATGGAATTCAACGGCCTGTCGGCAAGCGGGATTGCCTCGCGGGCCCGCGCCCTGCTGGGCTGATCATGAACACCAAGATCATCGTCATTGACGACGATCCCACCGGATCGCAGACGGTGCACGGCTGTCTGCTGCTGACACGCTGGAATGCCGATACACTGCTCGAAGGCCTACGCGATGATTCACCGCTGTTCTTCATCCTTTCCAACACGCGCGGAATGGATCCCGGCGATGCCGCGCGTGTGACCCGGGAAATCTGCGGCAATCTGCGGGCGGCATTGAGCCTGCATGCCTCGCAAGGCCAGAACATCCAGCCGATCATCGTCAGCCGCTCCGACTCGACCCTGCGTGGCCATTATCCGGTCGAGACCGACATCATCGCGGACACGCTGGGTCCGTTCGATGCGCATTTTCTCGTGCCTGCCTTTTTCGAGGGCGGGCGCATCACACGCGACAGCACGCATTTTCTCATGGTTGAAGGCAGGCCCGTCCCGGTACACGAAACCGAATTCGCCTGCGATTCGGTCTTCGGCTACCGACATGGTTACCTGCCGGATTATGTCGAAGAGAAAACACGCGGACGCATCCGGGCCGAAGATGTGCAGAGGTTCTTGCTGGACGAAGTGCGCGGGAATTGTCTGCCGCGACTGTTGGCACTGCGGGCCAACACATGTTGCGTCGTCGATGCGGAATACCAGATCGATCTGGACCGTTTCGCCGCCCAGTTGAAAGCCGCCGCCGCACAGGGCAAACGTTTCCTTTTCCGCAGCGCAGCCTCGCTGCTGACTGCATTTGCCGACCTGCCGCCACAACCGGTAGCGACGGAACACATGTCACGATTCGTGAGGAACGGCAAACCCGGCGCGGTCATCATCGGCTCGCACGTCAACAAAACCACACTACAGCTCGAAAGCCTGTTGCGCGAATCCGGCACCGCGCCACTGGAAATCGACGTGGATCGTGTATCGATTGAACGTGACGCCCTGGTCAAGGAAACCGTGGCAGCAGCCTGTCACCTGCACGATACGGGCTTGACACCGGTGATATTCACCAGCCGTATCGAGAGGCCGTTTGCCACCGAGCGCGAACGGATCGATTTTGGCACGCGGGTTTCCGCCACGCTGATGGACATCGTGCGTCAATTGCCGGAAACGCTCGGATTTCTGATCAGCAAGGGCGGCATCACTTCCAATGACGTGCTTTCCAGCGGGCTCGAACTGAGGTTGTCGCGCGTACTGGGGCAGATTGCGCCCGGCTGCTCGGTGGTGAAATGCCCCGGGGATCATGCACGCTTCCCGAACATGCCCGTCGTGATATTTCCCGGCAATGTCGGCGATGAAAAAACCCTCGCAAGGGTTTTCCGCACACTGTCGCCGGACGTGGGCGAGGCGGCAATCAGATCAGATTCCTCTCTGACAGCTCGCGCTTGAGATAGGCATAGAAAACGGGTGCGGCAATTACGCCCGCCACGCCGAAGGCCGCTTCCATCACCAGCATGGCCGTAAGAAGCTCCCAGGTGTAAGCCTTGATCTGACCGCCGATGATGCGTGCGTTAACGAAATATTCCAGCTTGTGGATGATGACCAGAAATGCCAGCGAGGCGAAGGCCACTTGCAGGGAATAATTGAAGGAGATGATGGTAATGACGGTATTGGAAATCAGGTTGCCCAGTACCGGCATGAGGCCGGCAACGAAAGTGATGACGATCATGGTTTTGACAAACGGCAACTCGACGCCAAAGGATGGCAGCACCACGCCAAGGTACAGCCCGGTCAGGAAAGTGTTGAGCAGGGAAATACGAACCTGCGCAAAAACCACCTTGCGGAAAGCCTGGCCAAGATGAAGCACGCGGGCAGACATGGCCTGCGCCAGCGGTCCGAGCATGTGATGTTCGCGGCCTTCATTGAGTGCGACAAACGAACCGATGATCAGGCCGATGATCACCATGGCCAGCGCGTGGCCGGCGCTGCCGCCAAAGGTTTTTATCTCCTGGGCATGTTCGCGAAGCCACTCGACCAGCGCTGCGCGAATCTGCGATTCGTCCCCTTGCGGCAGGTACGCAGCCAGCCAGGATGGCAAAAGCGCACGCGAGTTTTCGATCACCTCGGCCATCTTGGCCAGCAGTGCAGCGTAGCTGCCGCCTTCAGCCTTGTAGTACGCCACCGCTCCCACCACCGCACCGATCAGGATGGCCAGAACCGTGGCGGAAATCAGCGCGACCACGATGATCTTTGCCCGGCTGTGCGACAGGCGGCCACCGACAAATTTTGGCGCCAGCAATGCAACCAGCTCGTAAACCAGCAGCCCGGCCAGCAGCGCCGGAAGCAGCCTGGCCTTGAGCGTGAATACAAGCGCGGCGGCCATCAGCCCCCATGCGGCCCACTCATGTTTCGTGGCATTTACCACCATTGCCTTCCTCCTCGTTCGCACGATTCTAGCAGGCCGCTTCGCTTAAAATGACGACATGATCGCGCCTAAAATCATTCGCCGCCTGCAATCCGTATTACCGCCGGATTGCCTGCTGCTGGCCACGGAAGACCTGAAGCCCTTTGAAACCGATGGGCTGACCGCTTTCCGCAACATACCCGATGTCGTCGCCCTGCCGGAGACCGAGAATCAGGTGAAATCCATCCTGCGCATCTGTCACGAAAGCGGCACGCCGATCGTATTTCGCGGCGCGGGCACAGGTGTTTCCGGTGGCGCGCTGCCGGTGGACGGTGCGGTACTGCTGGCCATGACCAGGTTCAACCGAATTCTTTCGATCGATCCGCTTGCCAGGCTCGCGCGGGTGCAGCCCGGCGTGCGCAACCTGGCGATTTCAGAAGCCGCCGCGCCATTCAATCTTTACTACGCGCCCGACCCTTCCTCGCAGATCGCCTGCACCATTGGCGGCAATGTGGCAGAGAATTCCGGGGGCGTGCACTGCCTGAAATATGGGCTGACCGTGCACAACGTGCTATCGATACGCGTGCTTACCATAGAGGGCGATGAGCTTGTCATTGGCTCCGAGGCACTCGATTCTCCAGGATACGATCTGCTGGCGCTTCTGACCGGTTCCGAAGGCATGCTCGCTGTCACGCTCGAAGTCACCGTCAAGCTGTTGCCCAAACCCGAGCGCACACAAGTGGTGCTGGCAGCCTTCGACGACATCGGCAAGGGGGGGGCGGCAGTGGGTGCGGTGATTGCCGGCGGCGTGTTGCCCGCCGGACTGGAAATGATGGACAGGCTGGCCGTCGAGGCCGCCGAAGCCTATGCACACGCCGGCTATCCGCTCAATGCCAAGGCCATCCTGCTGGTGGAAGTCGACGGCACGCAGGAAGAAGTCTCCGAGGATGTCATGCGCGTGCGCGAGATCCTGCTCGCGGCCGGCGCCACCGAAGTGCGCACCGCGCGCGACGAAGCCGAGCAGAAAAAATTCTGGGCCGGCCGCAAAGCGGCCTTTCCAGCCGTCGGCCGGCTGGCGCCAGACTATTACTGCATGGACGGCACTATCCCGCGAAAATCCCTGCCCGACGTTCTGAAACGCATGGCCGCGTTATCGGAACAGCACGCCTTGCCTGTTGCCAATGTCTTCCATGCCGGCGACGGCAATCTGCATCCGCTGATACTTTATGACGCAAACAGGCCCGGGGAATGGGAAAAGGCCGAGCGATTCGGAGCGGACATTCTTGAGTTGTGCGTGGCGCACGGCGGCAGCATCACCGGCGAGCACGGCGTGGGCATCGAAAAAATCAACCAGATGTGCGTACAGTTTGGCAGCGCCGAATTGGGGGCCTTTCATGGCATCAAGGCCTGCTTTGACCCGGATGGACTATTGAATCCCGGCAAGGCCGTGCCAACCCTGCACCGCTGCGCTGAATATGGCGCCATGCATGTGCGCGGCGGCAAGTTACCGTTTGCGGAATTGCCGAGGTTTTGAAATGCTTTCAACCGCAAAGACGCCAAGAACACAAAGAAAACCGCAAGTCATGCTTTGCGCTCTTTGCGTCTTGGCAGGTCAGTAAAAAATGATTGAAGCGCTCGGCGAACGCATTCGCGCCACGCAAACACCGCTCGTCATCCGCGCAGGCGGCAGCAAGGATTTTTATGGTCAGCAGATTGAGGGAGACATCCTCGACGTGTCCGGCCATCGCGGCATTGTCAGCTACGAGCCTGGCGAACTGGTGCTGACGGCAAAGTGCGGCACCCCGCTTGCCGAAATCGAAGCGCTGCTTGACCGGCATGGCCAGATGCTGGGGTTTGAACCCCCGCATTTTGGCACGGCCTCGACACTTGGCGGCACGCTGGCCTGCGGCCTTTCCGGCCCGCGCCGCCCGCATGCCGGCTCGGCGCGCGACTTCGTTCTGGGCATGGAAATCCTCGACGGCACGGGACAGCATCTCAAGTTTGGCGGGCAGGTCATCAAGAATGTCGCCGGCTACGATGCCTCGCGCCTGATGGTAGGCTCGCTGGGTACACTGGGTGTGCTGGTGCAGGCTTCGCTCAAGGTGTTGCCGAAGCCACAGTCGGAATTGACGCTGCAATTCGAGCTGGATGAGACCACGGCGCTGAAGCGCATGAACGAGTGGTCAGGCCAGCCCTTGCCCGTTTCAGCCAGCCTGTGGCAATCAGGAATTCTATCCCTGCGGCTATCGGGCGCCAGCAGCGCGATCATGCGGGCGCAAGCGAAGCTGGGTGGTGATCATCATTTGAACGGACCGGATTTCTGGCGGCAGCATCGCGACCATGAGACCGCTTTTTTCAGTGGCGATCTGCCCTTGTGGCGGCTCTCGCTACCACCTTCCGCACCACCGTCGAGTCTTGCCGGAAAGCAGATCATCACCTGGGGTGGCGCGGAACGCTGGCTCAAGACAGATGCCGATGCGGCTGAAATTCGCGCCTGGGCTGCTGCACATGGCGGACATGCAACGCTGTTCATGGGCGGGCACAAAGCCGCTGGCGCATTCCATCCGTTGCCACGCGCGCTGATGAAATACCACCTGCGGCTAAAGGGACAGTTCGATCCCCGCGGCATGTTGAATCGCGGCCGGATGTACCCGGACTTCTGAATGCAAACGCAACTCGCCGACTCGCTCAAGGACACACCGGAAGGCCGGGAAGCCGACCGCATCCTGCGCACCTGCGTGCATTGCGGATTCTGTCTTGCCACCTGCCCCACATACCAAATACTGGGGGACGAGCTTGACTCGCCGCGCGGACGCATTTATCTGATGAAACAAATGCTCGAAGGCGCAGCCGTCACGAACAGGACTTTGACACATCTGGATCGCTGCCTGACCTGCCGCAACTGCGAAACCACCTGCCCCTCCGGCGTGGAATACGGCAAATTGCTGGACATCGGCCGCAAGCTGGCGGAAAGCAAGGTTGCACGGCCGCTCTCACAACAGCTTCAGCGCAAGGCTCTGGCGACCATGCTTCCGCAAAAGAAACTGTTCGGCGGGCTGCTCAAACTCGGCCGCATGGCAAAGCCGTTCCTGCCGGCAACGCTGAGTCTCAAGATTCCACCCTCACCCCTCTCCCGTCAAGGGAGAGAGGCTATAACGCCTCACGCCAGGAAAATGCTTGTGCTCGCCGGCTGCGTGCAGCCCGCGCTGGCGCCGCAAATCAATGAAGCCGCAACACGCGTTCTTGACGGGATTGGCATTTCATTGATCGAAGCGGAAAACGCAGGTTGTTGCGGCGCGCTCAGCTTCCATCTCAATTTTCAGGAACAAGGCCTCGAGGCCATGCGCCGCAACATCGACGCCTGGTGGCCCCATGTTCAAGCAGGCGCGGAAGCCATCATGATGACGGCTTCCGGCTGCGGTGTCACGGTCAAGGAGTATGGCCACCACTTGCGACACGATTCACGTTATGCGGAAAAAGCGGCCAGGATTTCCGCGCTCACCCGGGACGTGTCAGAAGTGCTTCTGAGTGAAGAAGCCGCCTTGCGCGGCTGGCTGGCGCGGCGCGGTCCCCGTGAAAGCAGTCGTGTCAGTTTTCATGCGCCCTGCACGCTCCAGCACGGGCAAAAAATCACCGGGGTGGTAGAAGCCCTGTTGACCGTCGCGGGCCACACTATCATGCCTGTGAGCGAATCGAACCTCTGCTGCGGTTCCGCCGGCACCTATTCACTGCTGGAACCTGATATTTCCTCCAAGCTGCGCGACCGCAAACTCGGTCACCTGTCGGCGCCGCAACCCGATGTCATTGCCACCGCCAATATCGGGTGCCTCACTCATCTTCAGAGTGGAACACCCATTCCGGTCAGGCACTGGGTGGAACTGCTCTAGCCCGGATATTTGATCTGATCGCGGGATGTGGGCGGGTGAAATTCGGACTAGCAGACAGTACAGGTTTCCCGAGACGTACTTGCGGCAATTTCCGTTTTCCCGTTTGTGGAAATGGAATCCGCCAGCGTGGCATCCGTGGCAAGAACATTCCAGCCGAGCATGAGCACGGCCATGGCGTAAAGGGACGACCGGTTGTAGCGGGTCAGCACGTAGAAATTACGGCTGCCGAGGACGTACTCGCTTTCCGCATCGCCGTTCTGCAATTCAACCAGCGCGAACTTCTCCCACACAGGCAACGGACTCGTAGGCCTGGCGCCATGGTAGAACAGTTGCGGCTGCGTGAACGTGGGCACGATGTCGGGCGTCAGCAGCGGCTCCAATTGTGCATTCACCAATTCCACCGAAACGGCAGGCACGAGCTGTCTCACCCAGCCATGCAGGGCGAGAAAACGCGCCACCGAGCCAATGGCATCCACCGGATCATGCAGGTCGATGCGTCCATCGCGATTGAAGTCGCTGCCGAACCGATGGATGTTTTCCGGCATGAATTGCGGCATGCCGATCGCACCGGCATGGGAACCCTTTACCGAGAGCGGCTCGCACAATTCCTTGTCGCACCAGATGAAAAATTGCGCAAGCTGTTCGCGAAAATAGTCTGATCGATCCCTGCCTTCGGCGACGGGGAAATCGAAGGCGAGCGTGGCCAGCGCGTCCACCACGCGATACCGCCCGGTGTCACGTCCATAATTGGTTTCCACGCCCAGAATGCCCAGCATGACTTCAACCGGCACGCCAAACTGCTGGCTGGCCTGATTCAGCGCGGCCGCGTGCTTTTGCAGAAACTCCCTGCCCGTCCGGGTACGAATGGGCTCTACATAACGGTCGCGATAAACCCGCCAGTTCTTTCTTTGTCCGGGCGGAACAGGTTTTGCCGCCCGCCTGACGGTTTCCAGTTTTCTGGCCTGACTCAGGGTCTCCAGCACCCACTTCGGATCCACACCGCGCGCCGCCATTTCCTCGGCAAAAACGGTGGCTTCGATGCGCCCCGCATAGGTTTCCACTGGTAAGGGCTTTGGCGGCGATTTCCCTGATTTGCCCGCAACCGCGGCAGTTGATACTGCCATGGACAGGATTGCGGGCATGAACAGAAGAATAAGACTTTTAATTATCGAGTTGTCTGGATTCATTGATGTTTCTGAAAGCGGCAGCATCAGAGAAACCCACCGACCCGGCATCCAGCTTCTTCAGAAAACCCTTGATGCTGCGCTCACCCTTTTCGAGGTAATCGATCAGTTCGGGAAGACAAGCCTTGTTCAGTAAAAGGATGGCTGGGTGATCTCTCTCCGCATCCCGCGCAAAAACCGCAACTCTGCCCGATGCGCCCCTTGCCAGGCGTGATGCAAGATCAAGGGGAAGATACGGTATATCGCAGGGAATGGTCAACATCCAGTCATGCGTTGCCGCATTCAACCCGGCGAGAATGCCGGCCAGCGGTCCCTGAAAACCAGGCAGTGCATCCGTCACTACCGGGTAGCCGCGTGCCGCATAGAGTTCGAGATTGCGGTTGGCGGAGATAAGCAGCTCATCGACCTGGGGAGCCATGCGCTCGATGACCCGGTCCACCAGACATTTACCGGCATGGACGGCCAGTCCCTTGTCCTGTCCGCCCATGCGCCTGCCCTGTCCCCCCGCCAGAATCAGCCCCGTGATGAGCAATTTCCCGTTCACTTTCTTTCATACAACCAGTAACGCTCGCTCTTTTCACCCGGCCTGGCACCGTCCCAGCGCTTTATCCAGCCCTCGCCCGGTGGCACTTCCTTGCGGCTTTTGCGATAGCCCAGCAGCCAGCCGCACGAGTCGGAATTGAGGGAACGGAACTCCAGACCGGTATGGTAGGCAAGCAGAAGTCGTTGGGTTTGGTTAAGGTTGACTGTTTTGACACAAATCGCATCCCCTGCATGGGCCTTGATTTGCTCAGCCACGCGCACCAGACTCAGACGGTCATCCAGTGGCCGCTGGAAAAGCGCCATCAGCAGGCACCATACGAACGCAATTCCGGCACCCCAGACAAGCAAAGGTCTCTGTGGTGTTCGCTGCTGGCGCTTCAGCCAGATCAGCCAGCCTGTCCAGATTGCGGTAACTGCCACACCCAGCAGGAGCGAAAGGGGACGAATGCCCTCACTTTTCAGGCCCAGCTTGGCGACCCGCCTTGCGAGCTGCGATGGCCAGCCCAGATCAAAAGCACTCCAGTACACCCAGAAAACCAGTGCGAAAAAACTGAACACCATGAGTGAAAACCAGAGCAGTGCATTGGCCGCACCCCGGCGCAAGTCACCCAGCCCTGCACCGGCAAGCATGGCCAATGCCGGCAAGAGAACGATGGATTGCAATTGCTCGGTTCCGGTCTGCAGACTGATTGCCAGCAATGACACAAGAAATATTCCCAGCGGCATCCACAGGCGAAACGAATCCCAACCCCCACGCTTGAGCCGATACACCGCCCAGGCGGCAAGTGGCCAGGCAGGCCATGCAAACCATGTCAGCGCATAGAGGAAATAAAAAGGGTTGTACCTCGCGTTTTCCATTGCCAGGAAAACGAGATGTCCCATTGCGCCCTGCTGCCACCATTGCACCAGACGATCAGGGTGTCGGCTTCCTGCTGCCAGAAGCCAGGCACCAATCAAAGCCAGTCCGACCGTCAAGGCAAACCAGGAACCGCCAACACGGGCAGACGAGCGCCAACTCGGAAACAGGGCAGGCAGCAGCAACAGGGAAATTGACAGTCCCGCTGCAACAAGCCATGCCCCCGACATGAACAGCCCGGCCAGCCCCAGCCCCGCCAGGCCGCCGCCGACGAGGGTTTCTTCCAGCATGCGCGCAAGCCCGTAGGCAAACAAGGCGGCCGCTGCTAGCTGTACCGTGTAGGCATTGATTTCATGCACGGGAACCAGCAGGCCCATGCAGCCCAGCAAGGCCAGGGCCGCCATCCAGCCCGACTGTTCGCCATACAGTCTGCGAGCGGTCAGGGCTGTCAGCCAAAGAGACAGCCCGGCGAAAATGCCGCTTGTCAAACGTGCGGCGTCATGCAGCGGCATAAGCGGCGCGAACAGATTGCCCAGGACGCCTGCCAGCCAGACAAAGGGAAGAGGAAAAACGCCTGCGCCGTATGACGATACCGGAAACAGCCAATCCGACTGCTGGCGTGCTGCCAGCAGTTGCGCAAAGGTCTCGGATTCGGGGCCTTTCCAGGGCGAGTGTCCCAACAACCCTGGCAGAAGCCAGGCAGCGCAAAGAGCAAGATACCAGTAGGTTGTCGGGATGCGGATCACTGAACGATTTTTATCAGTTGCCCGGGCTTCGGCTCTCCGCTGGGATACAAATCGTTCATCAGTCGCAGTTGAGGCTCTGCGCTTGCCCCAAGCGGTGACTGCATGGCCAGGCTGGCCATGGTCATGCCAGGCTGTGCCTGGATAACGCGGATCACATGGGGCCTTGCCAGGTTTCTTTCCTGTTGCGATAGCGCCCGAAAGCTGTTGATGGAACTCTTCATGGCGTTGCGGTTCTGGTTATATGTCGCCCCATCCTTTGCCATGCCCGCAAGCAGATACTGGGCATTGTTGAAATTGATCGCGGCAACCAGTACGGGCTTGCCTTGCTTGGCGCCGGCAGCAAAGGCCGCGGGATTGCCATTGATGCTGCCCTCCTCATAGCGCGCCCCCTTATCCAGCTTCAGGTTTTTTTGCAGTGTATCGATCGGTTGGGCATTTTTGGGGCCCTGTTTGAGCTCCACCATTGCCGTACTCTGCGGATTGATCGCCACGACACGGTCGGACTGATTCTGCACCCGCCAGCCCTGTGGGAACTGTACGGCAATTCCCAGTTTTTCGTGCAGCAGGGCATTGCTTCGAATCACGCCCTGATCGGGGCTGTCGCCAAAATAGACGCCATTCATGGCCTGAATGAATTCCTCGCGTCCTTCCCTTGGGTTGGCCACCTTGTATTTGTTGGCCTCGCCGACGACCTGCTTCAAACGAGTGTCATTGCTGGGATGTGTATCGAACAGGCCATGATATCGGCGGGGCTCTCGGCCTTCCTTTTTGGCCAGCTCGATGTCATAAAGCTCCTGGTTCTTCAGGACACCAATAACCTCCACCATCGCCTGCGGGTTGTACGCGGTCTTGGCCAGATACTCCGCACCAAGGCGGTCCGATTCCAGTTCGTGTTCGCGGCCATAACCCGCCACCAGTGACTGAGTCAACTGCTGCAGGAGCGTTGCACCGGCCTGATTGTCCATCCCCGGGATCAGGATCGAACCCAGGATGGCCCCCAATCCGGCAGCCGTCGCCGCACTTTGCTGACGCACGCCATGCCGCGCAGTGACATGGCCGATTTCATGTCCCATAACTCCCGCCAGTTCTGCCTCGGAATTGAGATAGGCCATGATGCCACGAGTGATGTAGATATAACCGCCGGGCAGCGCAAAAGCATTGACTTCGGGGCTATCCACCACAGTGAAATGCCAGTCCAGATGGGGGCGATGGCTCTTCGCCGCCAGCGCCTTGCCAACCCGCGTCACATAAGCTTGCAGCTGCGGATTATCCAGTACACCGTATTCCTGCAGCACGTCTTTGTGCGCCTGTGCGCCCATCTGGATTTCCTGCTGTTCCGACATCAGGACAAAATCCTTGTCACCCGACACGGGATTCTTGGCGCAATGGGTCAACAAAAGTGCGCCCGCAACAGCAATGGCAATTCGACGGACAACTCGATTTCTGGCAGCCAAACTCATTTCAGACCTCAACCATCAATAACGCAATGCCTATGATACTCGCCCGGCCTTTGCTGGCGGAACCCGACTTGCTGTGTTTACATTCGTTCAGTCCCGCACATCAAAAAAGGCAGCCTTGAGCTGCCTTTATTTGATGCCGCTGCGATCGCGGGCATGCGAACAATTATTTTTTTGCGTAGCGCTGACGGAATTTCTCAACACGCCCGGCGGTGTCCACGATCTTTTGTTTGCCCGTGTAGAACGGATGACACTCGGAGCAAACTTCGACGTTTAGATTCTTGCCCAGCGTGGAGCCGGTCTTGAACGTGTTGCCGCAAGAGCAAACGACGTCGATTTCATTGTATTGGGGATGGATATCAGCTTTCATGGAATTTCCTTCTCAATTGTCTCAATCTCGCGGCGAGTACGCGAAAGGGCTAAACAATATAAAGGAAATCATGATGTTATTCAAGTCTGTATATTTTCAACAATTTTTCCGTTAGCAATATGTTGAACTGCTTTTTGACTATGTGATGGAACCGCCATGAAAAAATTCCCCATGCTTCTGCAACTTACCACCGTTCTGATCTCCCTGTTGGTAATCCCGCTTTCCCGCCCGGCAAGTGCGGCCAGTGCTTCCGAAATCAATACCGAGGTCAGGGAAACCTTGGCGAGATTCACAAGGGAAATCGGCGGAGCCAGTGCTTACATACAGGCGGCAAGGGGAGTGCTGGTTTTCCCAACCGTTTACAAGGCTGGAATCGGCATAGGGGCCGAATATGGTGAAGGCGCTCTGCTTGTCGGCGGTCAGCCCGTTGACTATTACAGCACGATGGCGGCCTCGTTCGGCTTTCAGCTTGGCGCCCAGGCCAAAAGCATCGTGATCCTGTTCATGCAGGATGAAGCCTTGCGCAAGTTTCGCGAAAGCGAGGGCTGGAAAGTCGGCGTTGATGGCTCCATTGCAATTGTGGACATGGGGCTGGGCAAGGAGCTTTCATCGCAAACCCTGCAAAACCCGATTGTCGGGTTTGTGTTTGGCCAGAAGGGCTTGATGTACAACCTGACCCTGGAAGGATCGAAGTTCACCCGGCTCAACAAGAATTAGCCATTGCTTCGCGAAACGACTGGAATCAGGCAACCAGTCGTTATTCCTGGTGGCCAGCAGGTTGTCGAGCAAAAACTCCATGGCTGAGGGGTGCGGCAT
>JACAED010000037.1 GCA_013389025.1 Hydrogenophilaceae bacterium | reverse complement strand
GTTTCGAACGAACGCAGGTTGGCCGCGAACGAACCTGCCGACAGGGGCCGGTGTTCCAGCCGGATGCCGAGCACCCGCTCCATGATGTAGGCCGAAAGCCGCACATCCACCCGGCTGCCAGCCAGGTCGAGAAAATAGCCGCGCATGGTGCGCAATGCCGCATCCGCCACCAGCACGATCACCACGCCCAGCGACAGCATCCACAACGTGTCGGTGGCATGGTTGGGCACCACGCGGTCGTACACATTCATGGTGAACAGCGGCATGGCAATGGCGAACAGATTGATCATGAACGCCGCCAGCATGACATCCCGATACAGCGGCGCATTATCGGCCAGCGTACCCCAGAACCAGTGGCGATGATGAACCCGGCCGACCTCCGGCGTCCGCGCGTCGAAGCGGAACTCGGGCCGCGCGAAAATCGCATGGCCAGTGTAACGTTTGGCCAGTACTTCCTTGTTTAGCGTGACTTCCGATTCGCCCAGTTCAGGAAAGACCACACGCGCGCTTTTGCCATGGTCGGCCCAGCCCAGCAACACGCAGGCCTCTTCCCCGTCCAACAGGAGGATTGCCGGGAAAAGCGCGGTATTCAGGGCTTCCAGCGGCTTTTTGACAATATTGCTGGTAAAGCCCGCTCGCTTGGCCGCGCGCCGGAACAGCGAGGGCGTCAGACGGTTCTTGACCAGCGGCAGGCCATCTACCGCCGCCTGCCGGCTCAACATGCCGCCGTGTGTCTGAACGACCACCAGCAAACACTCCAGCAGCGAATCCGTCTCCTTTGCCAGTGATACGGCATGCACAAACGGGCCCGAGCCAGCCTTGTCGATGGGAATGACTTCTGGCGTCTCCCGGACGGGGTTAGAGTCTTTGTTCAAAGTCGAAATTGGCTGCTCTAAGTCAGCATAAAAAAGTGGTTATCAAGTTAATGCAATTTCGGCGCTAATCCTTGTTTTCTTAAACATTTTTTATGATTTGCCGCCTTCAGCTTGATTGGATCAATGCTGGCGATACGACTCTAAGGCCATGATAATGAATGGAGTTTTTTGAAAAAAGAAAAAGGCACGAAAACGTGCCCTTATTGTGGTGATTGGTGGCGGTACACGGAACCGAACCCGCGTCCGTCATCTGAACCAGATACGAAAGTAGCCCCATTGTAGGTGCCCACCTGTACGAAACGAGCATTTGGGAAATCCGGCTGTCGAACCCTGCGCCAGACCCGACAACTGCGAAGTGCCGGAGGCGCTCCGATCGACGATCTGGCAGAAGATTGATGATCTGAACAGCTACGACGCAGGCCTGCAGCGGAACTTTTCGGTGATCTTCGACGTTACCGGCAAGCCCACGATCAGCGCGCCTCCAGCACGCTTCGCTGGTCCAGCGCCGTTGATTGCCGGGCTGTCGCGTGTTGACGATCTGATTCTGCTAGTCATCGCTCGGATGCAGATCGACGAAAACGCAGGCTTGGTGGAATGGGAGAAGATGAAGGCCGAGCCGTCCTTGCAGGGCGTTCCGCTGCAAGAGCTGCTCGATTCGCTTGAGATCCTTGAGCAGCACTACTTCATCAAGGTCGGCAAGGTCCTCGGGGCACCGCTCTCGCACGTCGTACTGGCCGACCTCGGATTTCTGAAGTTCGCTGAGGCGTACGTCGATGACTACCAGGGAACGGTGAATCAGATCGCCGCGCCACTCGTGAACGAGGAGTTGGCTGTCCGAGTCAACAAGCCCGTGCCCTTCGTGGATTTCGTGCTGAACCTGATGGAGAGCAACGGCTACATCAAGGTATCGAAGTCCCTCGGCGGCCGATCTCACGTGTGGGAAGTGTCGGCGTCGCTACGTCGTGCGCTGCAGAGCGTGTAGCGCGCCGAGCTGAATGAGATGGGCTCGGTGATACTGCCGGATCGAGGCATTGGTTGAAGCGGTGACGGTACTCCGGCAATTCCGGCCACCCGCTAATTCAACGCCGCCAGCGCCGCCTCCGGGGCCTTGTCCAGTACCTTGAGCAGCGCCTTTGCCGCACCTGTCGGGCAGCGCTTGCCCTGTTCCCAGTTGCGGATGGTGTCCAGGGAAACGTCGATGCGCTCGGCAAACTCTGCCTGGCTGAAGCCCAGGCGCCGCCGCACACGACGCGCGAACTTCGCGGCATCGAGCATCGCCTCGGCATCGTCGGCCGCCTTGTGCCGGGCGATGTCCGCCTCGGTCGTGGCATCGACCCGCCGGGCGTCGATCCGGCCGACCGGCCTGGCCTTGGGGTTCTGGACATCAATCTTCTTGCGAACGGTTTTCATAGCGTTTCACCTCTCGTGCATTGGCTTTTCGGGCGGAGATGATCCGGATGGCATCGTGACGCGGCGTATAGATCACCACGAACAGGCGACTGCCGATGCGACCGATCAACTGGTAGCGATCTTCACCGTAGCCGAAGCGGACGTCCTGCCGGACGATCCGGTTCGGGTCGGCGAAGGCTGAGGCCGCGTAGGCGAAATCAAAGCCACGCTCCCGGAAACACGCCTCGCTCTTGGCTTCATCCCACTCGAAATACATGCGCGGAGTGTAGTTCATTGAACGACACCAGGCAAGCCCCGCGCATGATCCTGGCCGACCGTCTCCGGGAAACGATCCGTCGATTACCCGCCATTACCCTACGTTGCCATCCAGTCGAGAAGATAGGACATATTATCCATGACGGTTGCAATTCCCTGGAGCCGTCATGAAGAACCTCGAACTCGCATCACCCACGGAGATGTCCGCCTGCGCCCGTGCTGGCGAAATCACCACCATCCTTGCGGCCGCCATCGTCCGCACGCTCGCCGGCGACGATCAAAAACAGAGAGAAGTTGGACTTGGCTTCCTACCCGACCAGCGTTCATACAACCCCCTATCAACAGGAGAAGTTGTGATGAACGAGAAACAAGCATCCGTCGCCGCCCGGATCTCCGAGCTGGCCTGCCTGCCGATGTCCGAACTCTGGTCGCTCTGGGATCGGTACTTTCCCCGCCGCCCCGATTATCCGAATCGCACGCACGTCGAGTCGCGCATTGCCTACAAGCTGCAGGAGGAAGCCTTCGGCGGCCTCGCCCCCGAGACAAAGCAGCGGTTGGAAGCCATCGGTGCGAAGCACTCCAAGATCAAGCTGCGCGCCAAGCCACGTGAGTTCAATTTCGCGCCGGGCACGGTAATTTTGCGCGAATGGGGCGAGCGCGAGCACCGGGTGACGGTCAACGCCGAGGGTCGTTTCGAGTACGAGGGCCACAGCTTCAAGAGCTTGACGGCGGTGGCTCGGCACATCACCGGCCAGCACTGGAGCGGGCCACTGTTCTTCGGCTTCGGCAAGGGAGGTACGCGATGAACGAAATCGCCGCTACCCGCGCCCGCAAGCGCTGCGCCGTCTACTGCCGGGTATCCACGGACGAACGTCTCGACCAGGAGTTCAACTCCATCGATGCCCAGAAGGAAGCTGGCCACGCGTACATCGCCAGCCAGCGAACCGAGGGCTGGATTTCGGTCGCGGACGATTACGACGACCCCGGCTACTCCGGCGGCAGCATGGAGCGTCCCGCCCTGCGTCGCTTGATCGCCGACATCGAGGCCGGGAAAATCGACATCGTGGTGGTCTACAAGATCGACCGCCTGACGCGCAGCCTTGCCGATTTCTCCAAGATGGTCGAGGTGTTCGAACGCAACGAGGTGTCCTTCGTATCGGTCACCCAGCAATTCAACACCACCACCCCGATGGGACGGCTAATGCTGAACGTCCTTCTTTCCTTTGCCCAGTTCGAACGCGAGGTCACCGGCGAGCGTATCCGCGACAAGATCGCGGCTGCCAAGCGCAAGGGAATGTGGATGGGTGGAGTGCCATCCATCGGCTACGACGTCGTGAACCGCCAGCTGGTCATCAACGAAGCCGAGGCGGCAGTGGTGCGCCGCATCTTCGAGGAGATGCTGACCATCGGGTCGCCGACCCAGATCGCCGCCAACTTGACTGCCGAAGGCATCACCACCAAGGCCTGGACGACACAGGAGGGCCAGACCCGCAGCGGCACCCGCATCGACAAGAAGTATCTGCACAAGCTGCTGCGCAACCGCATCTATCTGGGCGAGCTGTCGCACAAGGGAAACTGGTACCCCGGCGCGCATCCGCCGATCATCGAGCAGGCGCTTTGGGACAAGGTTCACGCGGTGCTGGCCAAGGGCGGCCATGCCCGGTCGGTGGAAACCAAGATCCGGTCACGTACTGACGCCTTGCTGCGTGGCCTGCTCTACGCCCCCTCGGGCGAACGCATGTACCCGACCTACTCGAACAAGAAGGGACACAAGTATCACTATTACGTGTCCAAGTCAGAAAGCCGCTTCGGCGCGCCGGGCAAGAGCTACGAGCGCCTGCCCGCACCGGAGATCGAGGCAGCGGTGGTCGCCCAAATCCGCACGGTGCTGACCAGCCCGGAATCCATTGCCTCGGTGGTTCGTCACATCCAGCGCAACGGCGGACAGGTCGACGAGGCCACCACGGTAATGGCAATGGGACGGCTCAACGACGTGTGGGATCAGTTGAGGATAGTTTCCCCAAGTTCGATCTCGCCCGCATGCCTAAGGAGATGTTGCAATACGGCCCGAGCGAGGGCGATCCGGAGTTACGTCAGCGGATAGCTGAGGAATTGTGCGAGCGCGGCCTGCCATGTGCCGCCGATCAGGTTCTTATTCTGTCCGGGTCGCAGCAAGGCATTGATCTGGTCGGTAAGCTGTTCATTGATCCTGGCACCGCCGTGGCTGTCGAATCTCCTACCTATCTGGCGGCACTACAGGTGTTTCGATTCTTCGGTGCGCGCTTCGTCAATTGCCGCGCCGAGAAGCCCGATCCGGCCGAGTGGCAATACGACAAACCAGCTTTCGCCTACGTTACTCCGACCTTCCAGAATCCCAGTGGCCGCTGTCTCGATGCGGTTCAACGAAGCGCGTTGGCTGCGGCGTGTGATGCAACTGGTGTTCCGCTATTCGAAGACGATCCTTATCGGGATCTTGCCTACGATCTGTGCGAGCGCACGCCGGTGTGCGCGGGGCTCAAACATGCAGCATGGGTGTATCAGGGATCGTTTTCCAAGAGTCTGGCCCCAGGGCTTCGACTTGGCTACCTCGTTGCGTCGCCCGAACTTCTGCCCTTGCTGACCCGGCTCAAGCAGGCCGCCGACCTTCACAGTAATCGGATCAGTCAATGGCTGGTGCTTCAGCAGTTAAACGATCCGTTGCAGCAGCAGCGGCTGCTCGAACTCGTCGACCGCTACCGACAGCGCCGTGATGCCTTCGAGGCCGCACTGCGTCGCCACTTCGGCAACCTGGCTTACTGGGACAAGCCATCTGGTGGCTTGTTTTTCTGGCTGACTTTGCATCGCAGCATCGATACGCGCCAGTTGCTGCCGCTGGCCATCGATGCCGGTGTTGCTTTCATGCCCGGAGAGCCGTTCCATCCCGTGCCGGTAGCCAGCAGCGGGAAGCTACGTCTGAACTTCAGCCATGCCAGCGAGTGTGAGGCTGACGTCGGTCTCTCAAAGCTGGCAAATCTGCTGCGCACATTCTCTGGCTGATAGCCGGAAGCTGCCTGCGACGCAGCGATACTCATACCGTCCATACTGAGTCGCCTTCGCCTAGGAGTTGTCAGCAACAACCTACTGCCTCCAAACCCGCGCCAATACAGGAAGTGCCCTCGCGCACGCTCGCGAGGCAGACAGATAAAAATGGAGAACAGAGAGGCCGTGGAGGGCGAAAAATGCCCCCGCGGGAGGGATGACGCTCGCGAGGCAAATCCGCGATGCCCCGCCAGAACTGGCGTTCCGGGCAGACGTGAAAAAGCCCGAAACGGGTTCGGGCTTTTGGAATTGGTGGTGCGTAGTTTACAACCGAACTACGCGCTATTGGGGCCAATGAGCACCGGCGCGGGTTGCTGCGGCAACGTGCTCACGAGCCCTCGATCACTCGCGCCACGTCGCCGTGACACTCGGCGCATTTACCCACCAGCAGCAAGTTGCCACCCTTGATGGTTCCGCTGAAATTGGTGATCGTCACCTCGTGGCGGCATTGCATGCACCAGACATTGGCCAGCAGGCGCTGGCGGATTTCCCCCGCAATCGACTCCCAGCGCTGGCGGGCGGGGCGGGTGAAATTAGGAAGCGACTCAACGGCCATGGCTGATTCCTTGGATTTTTAGCCTGCGCCGCCACCGGGATGCGTATCCAGCCAGTGCTGCCCAAGGGCAGTCAGGCGGTAGCGCTGGTTGCGGCTAGTTGGTTTGTCAGGCAGCGTCATCTCGACCATCCTGATCTCCAAAGCCGGCTTGAGGTAGGCTGTACGAAAGTGCTCTTCTCCTTTCAGACCAAGCGCAGACTGGATTTGCTGCCGAGTCATCTCGCCAACCACGGCGCGCAATAGGCGTCCGACTTCCCCTGTGACTTCCCCTGTGACTTCCCTGCCACCAACTGTCGGGACAAGAGACAAGGGATGGCGCGGAAGCCTGATCACAAACGAGAGGCGGTCGTCGTCCGTCTCGAACAGCGGCGGGGGTGAGCCGTTGGCCGCCATTTCCTTCAGGATTTTCGGGATGCCGGTGGATCGCCCTTCGGTCATCTCCAGTTCCTTCAGGAACTCCCCAATCCGCCGGTTGCGGTAGCGGCGGCTGACAATACGCCCGGCCTGAAAGTCTTCCAGCCGGATCGACCGATCCGGGCCAGGGAAGCTCAAGATGACCAGTTCTTCGTTGCTGATGCGCACCTCGATGGGCTCGCGCTCTTCGTAAGACCGGTGGTAGACCGCGTTGACCAAGGCTTCCTCGATGGCGGCGTAGGGAAAGTTCCAGACCCGCGTGGCCTCGGCGCGGTCGGGATGCTTGATGACCGTCTCGCGCAGGTAGTTGCGCTGGATGTAGCTCAAGGCCTCGCGCGTCATCCGCGCCAGTGGGCCCTTGAAGATCTTTTCCTCGAAACGATCCCCGCCCGCGCCTTCGGGAAACCAGACCACATCGATCTGCACGCCGGGGAAAAATTGCTCCGGCGTCTCATTGAAAAACAGCAGGCCCACATTCTTGGGCCACGGTGACTCGGTGGGCCCGCCCGCCACGTTCATCTGCCGTGCCAGTGCCTCGACCGATAATCCGGGGGCGTCCGCCGCCAATGCACTGCCCACCTCCTGCAAAAATGCCTGCATCAGGGGTTTGGACAGGTCGTCAATCCGTGCCGACTGGTTGTAGCGGTCGTCGAATGGCACCTTGGCCGCCAGGCTCAACAATTCCTGCTCGAACTCACCCTTTGCCTCCACCGTGCTGCTGTACCGGCGGATGTAATAACGCCACACCTTGTGTTTGGCCGTGACCGACTCCGGCGCCTTGTAGGGACGGTTCTGGCCGCCCGGCGCCCACAGCACGATCAGTTTGCGTTCATCAACTTCCTCAACGCTCAGCACCGGGAAATACGGCGGCTGGATCAACTGGCAGTGCGCAAGCAGTTCACGCTGGATTTTGTCCAGTTGGTTGTCGGCCAGCCCCACCGGCGGGAATACCGGCTGGCCATTGGCGTCGCAATCCTGCCCGATCACCACCTAACCGCCGCCGAGGTTTTCGATGTCGTTGGCAAAGGCACATACGGTGCGGATGATCGGGTCTGGGTTCCATCCGGCCTTGTACTCGATGCGGTCGCCCTCGATCGTTCGCTGGCGCAGCAGATCGTTGAGGTTGATAGGAAGTTTGCTCATATTCATTCCGCCCCAGCCAGTCCAGCCTCCGACCAGAAATGATCGAAGTCATCGCCCACACCCCAACCGACGTTCTGCCCCAGTTGCCGCACCCGATCCAGCCGGGCGAGGAATGCGGCCTGTTGCGCGGCGGGCAAGGCTCGCACGTATTTCAACGCTTGCTCGAACATCCGCACCAGCGCGTCGTAATAGCCTTCGTCATCCATGCCACAGCCGGCCAGAAAGTCGAAAACTTCCTCACAGTAGAACACTGTGAGTTCGGCCAGGCCCTCGGGCTGGCCCAGTGCTTTCTTGTAATCGCTGATGGCTTTTTTTGCCTTGCTAACCGAAATCGGGTTGCGAAAGTCAGGGGGATTGATCCAACGGATGATCACATCCTTATAAGGTTCCAGCGGATCATCGCCAAGACCAAAGCGAGCGTGCAGGAATGCCTTGTTGCCCTTGCTGGCAGCGTAGAGGTCTTGCACCAGTCCGAGCAGGCCGGCACGGTCGAAATCGGCCAGTTTGGTTTTGACGTCGGTCCAGGTGGGGGCGTTACCTTTCCTAGCCATCGCGCTCTATTACCCTCTCTATTACCCTTACTAAAGGGTAATTACCCTTTCTTCCGCCACTTCGCCGCCGGCCCGCGTCCTTGGCACTCGACCTTGCCGGCCGCCTGCTGTTCGCGCAGCACCCGGCGCACCATGTCGCGGCTGACACCCGGGCACCGCAGTTCCAGTTGCGCGACGGAGAACTCTCCGGCGAACTGCTCGATGGCCGAATTCACCTGATCGGTCTTTGCGCCACGCGGTGCCTTGGTTTCGCCCACCCGCTCGGCAAATTCCTTGTAGGCCGTCTTCAGGATGAACAGAACGTAGTTGATATAGGGCCAGGGGTCGTGCTTGCCCTCATGCCAGCCCTGCGAGCTCTTCTCCAGCGTCTCGTAGTAGCGATCCTTGTTCTGCTCGACCAGGCGCTCCAGGCTGATGTACCGGCCCACCTCG
>JACAED010000030.1 GCA_013389025.1 Hydrogenophilaceae bacterium | reverse complement strand
GGCATTGAACGCCATCCGTGCGACGCTGGATGGCACCCTGGTGCGCGAAAACCAGAAGCTCAACAACCTGATGGTGCTGCTGACCATCGCCATTTCGGGGGGGCCTTTCCTGGGGCTGCTGGGCACGGTGGTGGGGGTGATGATTACCTTCGCGGCCATTGCCGCCACCGGCGACGTGAACGTGGCGGCCATCGCGCCCGGCATCGCCGCCGCGCTGGTGGCAACCGTCGCGGGTCTGGCCGTGGCGATTCCCTCGCTGTTCGGATACAACTACCTGGGCTCGCGCATCAAGACGATCGGCGCTGACATGCATGTGTTCGTCGACGAATACATTGCCAAGATCGCCGAGACCTACAGCCGTTAAGAGGGGGCCATGGCGGAACTTCGCGAAGACAACGAGCCGTATGACGACATCAACATCACGCCCATGCTTGATCTGGCTTACGTGCTGCTTGTCATCTTCATCATCATGACCACGGCGACAGTGCAGGGCATACAGGTCAACCTGCCCAAGGCAAGCAATACGCCGAGCCTGGCAAAGCCCAAGACCAAGGCCGTCACCATCGATGCCAATGGTCAGGTCTACCTTGATACGTATCCGGTCACCATGAACGAGCTGGAGACCCGCCTGCGCGGTTTCAAGGCCATCACGCCGGATCTGCCGGTGGTGATCAAGGGCGATGCAAGGATTCAATACGAAAAAGTCATCGAAGTTATGGATTTGTGTGGAAGGTTGGATATCACCCAGTTGGGATTAGTGACACAAAAGCTGGTCAAGTAGTCATGCCGGCAAAGAAAAGGTCCATACGAAGCCGTCTGCCGGTGATCCTGGGCGCCGCTTTTCTGGCGCTTTTCACTGCAGCGGTCATCTGGATGGTCAAGGGATTTATCGAGAATTCCGAACCACCTGAAAAGACAAAGGTCCAGAAGATTTCACTGGTTAAACCACCCCCGCCCAAACCGGAGGAAAAGCCGCCAGAACCGGAAAAAATCGAGCCGCAGGACCAGCCCAAACAGGAGGAAGTGCAGCTCGATGAGCCGCCGCCGCCTGATCAGCCGGCCAGCGATGCACCCCCGCCGGGAGAACAGCTCGGGCTGGATTCCGACGGCAGTGGATCGGGGGATGGGTTCGGCCTGGCTGCGAGGAAAGGTGGCAGGGATATCACGACCATAGGCCCTTCCAAAGGCAGTGGGAGCAACCCATGGGCCTGGTATGACTCGATGCTGAATGCCGCGGTCAACTCGGCTTTTCAGCAAGCCTTGGCCCGGGAACAAGCCCTCAAGGACAAGAACTACAAGGTGGTCGTCAAGGTATGGATTGACGAGGCAGGCAAGGTCACGCGTGCCTTTCTGGTCGACAGCACGGGTGACACGCAGGCCGACGAAGTGCTGAAGGAAGCATTGCGTGAAATGCGCCCCCTTCGAGAGGGGCCGCCAAACGACATGCCCCAGCCCGTGAAGATACGCGTCACCTCGAGAGCTTGATTTGATCAATTCCTTGCCGGTGATTCCGTCGAGGACTGATGAGACGAATTGGAAATTGAAATGACCTTGAAGAAAAAATTACTTGTTGTCGCATTGTCTGCAATTCAATACGGCACTGCATTCGCAGCCAGCGATGATCGGGCCCGGATCGAGGAATTGCACGAAACCACGCTCAGCCTCATCCGGCTGCTGGTGGAGCAGGGCGTGCTCAAGCAGGAAGCGGCCGACGCCATGCTGGCCAAGGCTCAACAGCAGGCCGCCGATAAGGTCGCGCAGCAGAAGGCCGCCGAAACGGAAGCAGTGAAGGGGGTGGTGCGAGTCACCTACATTCCCGAGCACGTGCGCAACGAAATCCGCGAGCAAATTCGCGAGAAAGTCGTTGCGCAGGCCAAGCAGGAACGCTGGGGCGACATCAACGCCGTGCCAGAATGGCTGGACCGGCTGAAGTGGGAAGGCGATATCCGCCTGCGTTACCAGGCCGACCTGTTCGGCGATGGCAACGCACCTGCGGCGACTTTCCAGAGCATCGGCCAAGACATCGACAACACCACCGAAACACGCCATCGCGAACGCGTGCGCCTGCGGCTCGGGCTCAACGCCAACGTGGTGTCCGGCGTGGATGCGGGCATCCGCATCACCACCGGCAACACGTCCGATCCGGTTTCGACCAACCAGACGCTTGGCAATACCGGCAACAAATATTCAGTGGTTCTGGATCGAGCGTTTCTCAAGCTCACGCCGCTGGAAGAGCTGACCGTGAGCGGCGGACGCATCCCCAACCCCTTCTTCGGTACCGATCTGGTGTGGGATGACGACCTTGCTTTCGAGGGGGTCGCCGCGACCTGGCGTCCATGGCCCAGCGCAGAGCGCGTGTGGCGGCCCTACGTGACGGCAGGCATATTTCCGCTGCAGGAAATCGACGAGAACGGCGTCGACGTACGTGCCGAGGACAAGTGGCTGTATGGCTTGCAGGGCGGAGCGGAATGGATGCCCGATCTGACCAAACGGGTGAAAATCGGGCTGAGCTACTACGACTACCGCAATGTTGCCGGCATACCCAATCCCGCGCTGGGCAATACCTTTTACGACAAGACCGCGCCGCAATTCCGCCAGAAGGGCAACAGCCTCTTCAACATTGACAACGATGGCAACCCCGCGACCAACCTGTGGGCGCTGGCGGCCGACTACCGCATCGTCAACCTTACCCTGGTCGGCGACTATGCCTGGCAGGAGCCGCTGCACGTGATCGGCAGCTTCGACTGGGCGCGTAACGTCGGCTTCGACCGTGGCGAGATTCTCGCGCGTACCGGCCAGGACATCGAACCGGAAATCGACGGCTACCAGGCCAAGCTCACCTTCGGCTACCCCAATTTGAACGAATTCGAGAAGTGGCAGGTTTTCCTGGGCTACCGGTATCTGGAACGCGACGCCGTGCTCGACGCCTTCACCGATTCCGACTTCCACCTGGGCGGCACAAACGCCAAGGGCTTCTTCATTGGCGGATCGTACGGTTTGTACAAGAATACCTGGCTGTCGGCACGCTGGATGTCGGCCGACGAAATCAGCGGCCTACCGCTGGCCATCGACGTGTTCCAGCT
>JACAED010000023.1 GCA_013389025.1 Hydrogenophilaceae bacterium | reverse complement strand
TCGACATTCTCAATGAAGACGAGACCGTCAATCTCCGGGGAATCCCCCATGGATCGAGCAATGACATCCCCTTCCGCATCGATTTCATCCACCAGCACGGTCATTTCCCTGCCAATTTTATCCTCCAGCCGGCGTGCGGAAATACCCGCCTGTTTTTCCATGAAACGCGCAAACCGTTCTTCCTTGATTTCATCGGGCACGGCGTCGGGCAATGAATTGGCGACTGCGCCCTCGACATTCGAGTAGGGGAAGCAGCCCACACGGTCGAGCTGCGCCTCGTCCAGATAATCCAGCAACTCCTCGAATTCTGCCTCGGTTTCGCCCGGGAAGCCGACAATGAAGGTCGATCGAAGGGTCAGATCGGGGCAGGCTTCGCGCCATGCACGAATGCGATCCAGCGTTTTTTCGGCCGCCGCCGGACGCTTCATCAGTTTCAGGATGCGTTCGCTGGCATGCTGTAACGGAATGTCGAGATAGGGCAGCACCTTGCCTTCGGCCATCAATGGGATGATCTCGTCCACATGCGGATACGGGTACACGTAATGCAATCTGACCCAGACGCCCAGATCGCCCAATGCGTCAACCAGTTCGGTCATGCGCGTCTTGAGCGGCCTGCCATTCCAGAAGCCGGTGCGGTATTTCATGTCCATCCCATAAGCACTGGTATCCTGCGAAATCACCAGCAATTCCTTCACGCCGGACTTGACCAGGGATTCGGCTTCGTTCATGACCTCGCCTATCGGACGCGAAATCAGGTCGCCGCGCAGCGAGGGAATGATGCAAAACGTACAGCGGTGATTGCAGCCTTCTGAAATCTTCAGGTAAGCATAATGTTTGGGCGTTAACCTCACGCCCTGCTCAGGGATGAGATCGGTGTAGGGATCATGCGGTTTGGGCAATTGTGCATGAACGGCGGCCATCACTTCCTCTGTCGCATGCGGTCCTGTGACCGCCAGCACCGAAGGGTGAGCCTCGCGCACGATATCGCCCTTCGCACCCAGGCATCCGGTGACGATGACCCGGCCGTTTTCAGACAAGGCTTCACCAATCGCATCCAGCGACTCCTCGACAGCCGAGTCGATAAAACCGCAGGTATTGACCACCACGACATCCGCGTCCTGATAGGAATTCGAAATCAGGTAGCCCTCGGCGCGCAACTGGGTCAGAATGCGTTCCGAGTCCACGGTTGCCTTGGGGCAACCGAGGGAAACGAAACCGACTTTTGGAATGCTGCCGCTCATGTATGTAATCCTGATTGCACTGCTTTATATTCTGCTCATGATGGTGGTGACGGCGGAATCGCTTTTCAAGGGAATCTTGATTTTCCTCATCGGCAGCGCCTTGATCGCGCTGGCTTATTACCTGCTTGACACGCCCCGTCGCCTTCGCTCACGACGCATGGCCGATGAGGCCAATCAGTCCGATGCCGCCAGCAATCAGTAACACCTGTTCAAGTGTGGCCGACAATTCAGGTCGCTTGTGCAAACCGGGAATCAGGTCTGCCACGGCCACATAAATCATGCTGGCCGCGGCCACGCCAAGCAGGTAAGGTGTCAATTCCCGCATATCTTCAAGAGCGACATAGCCCAGAACACCTCCCGCGATCATGGCGGCACTGCTGAGCAGATTGAAATATAGCGCACGAGCCTTGCTGTAACCGGAATGCAGCAACACCAGGAAGTCGCCTACTTCCTGGGGTAGTTCATGAGCAATGATGGCCAGCGCAGTGACGAAACCCAACTGGGTGTCTGCCACAAAAGCTCCCGCAATCAGCACTCCATCGACAAAATTATGAAACGTATCGCCCACCAGAATCATCGTGCCAGCACGGTGGTTTTCATGATGTTGATGATCATGCCCGCGAAGCTCCTGCTCCAGTCCATGTACCTCGCAGGTTTCATGATGGCAGTGTCGCCATAGCACCAGTTTTTCCAGAATGAAAAAAGCCAGCACCCCGCCCAGCACGGTTGCAGCAATCCGGTTCGCATCGCCATGTTCCAGCGCATGAGGAAGCACTTCAAGAAACACCGCGCCCAACAAAGTTCCCACTGCAAAACTCACCAGACGCGGCACCCACGCCGGGTGTGCAGCGAATGCAAAGATACTGGCAAGCACCACGCTCAACAGACCGCCAGCAGTTGTCGATAGCAGTATCCAGTTCAAATTGGTCATGGGTTTGAGCAGCGTGACAAACGGGGCATTATAAGGGATTCGCCTGGTCAATCCCGCCAGATCAATGTCGCCATGCGACCCGTCTTGCCCTCGCGTCGAAAGGAAAAGAACCGTTTGCTGTCGGTGTACGTGCAAAACCCGTCACCGTACACATTGACCACCCCCGCTCGCTTCATCCGCAACCTGGCAAGCTGATAGATGTCCGCCACCCATTTTCCAGGCTGTGCCGGCAAGAATGCAGCCTCGCTTTCAGCCAGGTCCCTGATGAAAACATCGCGCACATCATCGCCGACCTCGAAAGCCTTCTGTCCGATCGCGGGCCCCATCCACGCAAGAATGTCGCAAGGTTCACATTGCATGGCATTGATGCTGGCTTCCAGCACGCCCGCAGCCAACCCACGCCAACCGGCATGTGCCGCAGCCACGCGGGTTCCCTTGCGATCACAAAACAGAACCGGCAGGCAGTCCGCTGTCAGGACAACGCAGACGGTACCAGGCTTGAAGGAAACACTGGCATCGGCATCAACGAGTGAGTCAATATCATCTGCCAGCGCCACGATATTGCCGTGAACCTGGTTGAGCCACATCGGCTCGGCGGGGCAATGCTTTCTCAGCAGCGCACGGTTGGCCGCCACGAATTCGGGTACATCTCCAACGTGGCCAGCCAGATTAAAACTGTCAAAGGGAGGCTGACTGATACCGCCCATGCGGGTGGTGACCATTGAATGGACATTGAACGGCGCAGGCCAAGCAGGGTGAATGAATTGCATGTCCGGGATAATACCCAGCCGTACAAGGTATGGAAATCGCCACGAGAAGGTGTAAGGCAGGAAAATCGAGCCTCGCAAACAGCCTACCGGGGCGGGTGTCGGTGTGGCCAGAATCAGGAAACAGGCGAGGAATCGGAGATCATAAAAAAATACACGAGTATTTCAGGCCGGTTTTCAAAGCAGCATCACGCTTTTGCAGCAGCCTTGCAATGCCTTGTCAGCCGCCCCAGGTACCGCCAGCTCTCATCACTTCCAGCAGCGCCTCCATATCCTGCGGCAAGGGAACGCTCCACTCCATTCTCTCGCCAGTATAGGGATGGTTCAGCGCCAGCTTCGTGGCATGAAGGGCCTGACGGGGAAAATTCATGGCGCGGCCTCGCCGGACATTGGAATAGGTCTTGTCACCCACCAGGGGATGACCGATATGTTTCATGTGTACGCGAATCTGATGCGTGCGGCCGGTTTCAAGGCTGCACCGCAACAAAGTCGCGCTGGGGAAGCGCTCCTCGATGGTGTAGTGTGTGACAGCCTGCTTTCCCATGGGGTGCACCGCGCGTTTTGTGCGATGGATGGGGTCGCGTGCCAATGGCGCATCAACCGTACCCGGCCTGTCCATTTCGCCCTGTACCAGGGCCAGGTATTCACGCTTGACCGTACGGCCCTGCATCTGACGCACAAGATCGGTGTGCGCTTTGAGGGTTTTGGCCACAACCATCAGTCCTGAGGTATCCTTGTCAAGTCTGTGTACGATTCCTGCACGCGGCAGATCCGCCGCACCCCGGTGGTGATTCAGCAGCGCATTCAGCAAGGTGCCCTTGTGATTGCCGCTACCGGGATGGACCACCAGACCGGCAGGCTTGTTGATCACCAGAATGGCCGGATCCTCGAAACGATGGCCAGCGGTATTTCCTCAGGTTCATCAGGTAGCGTAGCGG
>JACAED010000059.1 GCA_013389025.1 Hydrogenophilaceae bacterium | reverse complement strand
GAGCATTACCGGATACGCAAACCAGGAACGCTCGCCTGTTTGCCACAGGCCGGCCTGGTTAAGGGGCGGCATTTTCCCTGCAGGTTCGCCACGCGCAAGGCGTGTTCCATCCGGCCAGACTAATAGTGTGCTTTTTACACCAGGTTCGTTGATGGCATCGTCGAGCAGCTTAAGCAGATCTTTCCTATTACCGCTCAGAACACCATATTCGGCAGAGGCTGCAAGATGACGGGCCAGGGCCATGCCTTGCTGATTGACCGTGTCTTCCAGTTCAGTCAGGCGACTGTAGGCATGATAGGCCGTCAGTACCGTCGCCAGCAGGAGTGCTGGCAGCAGGCCCAGCAGAAAGGCGCGGGTGCGGATTCTCATTTCATTGCCTCCAACTGACTGGTCAAGCGCTCTTCGCTGGGCAAGGAAATATCAAGGGAACGCGCCACGGTTCGGTTAACGCTAACGGTGAAGCTTTTTGGATGGCGTGGTGGGCCCAAGCGGAATTCGCCCCGTATCCAGCTTTCGCTGATCCAGCGCGCAGCCTCCTCACCCAGTTGCGCGGGACTGGCATACAGGCCCAGCAATGCGCCGCTTTGCACCAGCGGCGCGGAATACGCCAGCACCGGCTTGCGCAGGCGGTAGGTGTGCAACAAGAAGCTCTGCAGCGTGCCGCGTTGCGCTACTACCGGATCGGGCAGCAGCACAAAAGCCTGGCTGTTTTCCGCCAGATCGCTTAGCGCGGACAGCAACTCCGAACCCTGACTAACGACCACGCTTTTAACAGAAACACCGCTTCCCCTGGAGGCACGCTCCAGACTGCTCTGAAATCCCCGGCTGGATGGGCCAAGCGGCACACCTGCCTGTTTCAGATTGGGCAGTGCCAGATTGAGCAATCGCAACTGGCGAACGAGTGGTTGATCAAGGTACAAAGCGCTTGTTTGATGCGAACCTGAGGCCAGGCGTTCGTATGTGGCCTGGGGCACAAGCAGCGAAAGCACCGGACTGTCCTCTGATGCAGCCAGGGCTGCAGTTAGCGCCTTGGTGCCAATGGCCACAGTCAGCGTACTACCTGTTGGTGGAAGACGATCAAGGGTATAGGTATTCACGGTCCACAGACCATGCTCATGTAACCCGTTGGTGAGACTGTCCGCAGCCTCCTGATAGATGCCAGATGGATCGGAAAGAAAAATGTTGATTGTTGGCGCAGCACATGCAAACGCCTGCCAGAGCAGGCTGCTAGTCAGGGCAGCGCAGACAAGATAGGCCTTACGGAAAAACGGATTGAGCATTTCAGCTCGTCTGGTTCAATCGAAATAGAGGCTGGATGTCAAGCATCAGCAAACTTTATCAAAACTCATATTTCAGACTGAGATAGCCATGCCGCCCAAATTCCTGCCTCTTGTAAAGATACTCGGCCATATATTCAAGCTCGCCCTCCAGAAGGCCTTGAAGTGTCAAGATTAACTCGATCTGTCCGTCTGATGTCTTCCAGCTTTTAGCCAGGCGCAGGTCGAGCCGGTTATATTTACTGACATTTACATCGTCACCTGTATCCCATATGAAATTGCCGGTATGGTAATACCCCAGACTGAAATCAAGGCCCTTGATTCGGGTTCCAGTCAGCAATGAAAGCGTATAGGGTGGAACGGAAAGTGGATACCACCATGTTTCCTGAGCCGAATCCGTATCAATCCAGGATTGGGACAGTATCAGCCACCCGCGCGAACTGGGGCGCCACTGCAAATGGTATTCCAGGCCACGCTGTCTCACTTCAGGTCTGTTGATATAGGTATCAGCCTTGCCATCAACGGTATCAAAAGGAACCAGGATCGCCTGCGTGTCAACGATATCGTAAATTCTGTTTTGATAGGCACGCACATCTAGGTTGAGACCCCATTCAGGTTTGTTCAATAGGTAACCAAGCTCAATGCTGTTAATTTTTTCGGCATCCAGTTTTGATGTGCTCAAGTTGAGCTGATCAATATCACCACCGTTGATGATCTTGATATCGGTGTTACTTGCGTAGATTCCCAGCGCCGACTGGCCTTGTGAAACTCCCAATCGAAAGGAATGCTCGCCAGATGGTAGCCAGTTCAAGGCAAGCCGTGGTGAGAGGTGAAGCTTGTCCGTGTCGGTGTGATGCTCCAGCATGGCAGCTGCGTGCAGTACCCAATCGCGGGATGGGCTCCATTCCGTACCGCCTGACAGACGGAAGATGTGATCCTCAAGATACTCGTCGGTTCCCAGGAGGGCAGGCAAATATACCCGGTTAAGCCGGTATTCCCCTGACAAACTGGTGCGCCACTCCGACGCTGAAATGTCCAGGTACGTGAACTGGATGCCGCTGCCGCTTGTTCTGTAATCGCCGCTTAGTGACGGTAGAATGTTTTCCTTGTTCTGGTGAAATGTATGGTGCGCCTGCAGCGACCATTCACGATTTTCGCTCAAGGCATGCTTCCACAGAAGATTGGCATGGCCACTCAGGTAGTAAGCATGCTGGTCGTCGAAAAAAAGCTGTCCTACGTTGGTCCCCTCCCAGAAGTTGCGGGAGATTCCCAGCTGCAGCATGAGACCATCCTGGCGCGTGGGCTGGAAATCGCCGCGAAAGCTCAGCTGGAGATCGGTCGCATGATCCTGCGCGACACCATGTCTCTCATCTTCACGCGCGAGCAACCCGAGCCGCCAGCTGCCCTTATTGGTCTCGGCGCCGTAGCGCAGGTTTGCTTCCTTGTAGTTTTTGTCGCCCGCCGTAACCTCGCTCATTCCACCCAGCGTCATGGTCGAATGTCGCGTATAGATATGTACGGTACCCAGCATGGAATTAAGGCCGTCGTTCGCCGCATTGGGACCACGCACGACTTCGATGCGGTCGACGTCATCCAGTGTCAGCGGAATGCCTCGCCAGGTAATGTGGCCATACGCTGGATTGTAGACACTTCTGCCATCCACCATGACCTGCATCCAGTGCGGAAAAGGATCGGCCAACCCGAGATAGGTTGCAGCCGGCATGTTGCCACCCGACCAGCCCACCACAAAACCAGGCACCAGGCGCAGTACATCAACCAGATGCCGGAAGCCTGATGCCTCGATCATCTCCCGCGTGATAACCGTGACCGCTGCAGGCGTTCGATTAACCGGCTGGGGCAGCCTGGAAGCAGACAGTACCACCGGCTGTTCCGAAAAATAGTCTGCTTCAGTCAGCGTATCTGTTGGATTCGCACATGCCACGGCAGCGAACAGATAAGCCATTACTCCAAGATGCCGCCTATTCATCCTGATATCCCCCTGTATTTCCGAAGCTTATTCAAGGCTGTCATCATTATGCATAGGCCAAATGGCCTAATCCGCCAGTATGGATTAAGCCATTTGTTATCCGCCGGATTAGATAAACAGGCCGATTCATATAAAAGGGAAGTGCGCCAGACTCCAATCAGACTCATGACATTGAAATAACACATGATCGGGTTACAAGATGACGCATTTAACGGTGGAAGGAATCTTCGATTTTTTAAGGCACAACCCCCAAGCCAAGGTTCTGGATGTGTGCTCCACGCACGAACACGAAACACGCACCTGGATGAGGAGCATTAATCTGATTGTCTGGTATGCCGAAAATTCGGAGATCAATTCCGGGTTTATTGAACAGGTCAGTCAGCAGATAGCCCGTGACGACTACGTGCTGGTCATTTGCCATAGTGGTTACCGCTCCGCCGAAGCGGCCATTCTTCTTGAAAAGAATGGTTTCAAGCATGTCTACAACCTGCTTGGCGGGCACAAGGAATTACTCAAAACCAGAAGCCGTCACATCAACTATTCATTGACGGCAGGCTGCTAGCGGCTAGTCACATGCAATTTTTTTATGGAGTTGAAAATGTTCATAAAACCTTCTTGCCAATCTCCCCCAGAGATAGTCTCCTCCGGGACTGGTTGCTGGCGCGTCAGCCCTATGGGCTGTTGCCAGCTTTTTTTATTCCTTCTTCTTGCATTGCCCATGGCAGTTCTGGCCGCTCCGGTAATCGCAGGAGGCGAAAACGCCGCCCAGACCAACCTGCATCAATGGCAATTGCGCAGGCTGAATCAACCCACCGAACGCGAGCGTGCGCAGGAAATCGCCGGCGGCATTTACATCTACGATGGTCTGACCGACAAGGAGGTTGATCATGCTCTGGACAGGCACTTCGACCGCATCGAGAACATGATGTTCATGGGCACGATCAAGACCCTTCCAACTGGCGACATCCAGCGTGATGAGAAAGGGAACGCAGTTACTGAATCGGGTGGGTGCACGGAGTAAACCTGCTTTGATGCCATGGCAGGCATGGGTAGATTATCAATCGTGAACAAGCCGTCATTAACGTCATACTCGGAATAAAGGAAAAATGATGGAAACCAGTGCGCTTTTAATTCACCCGGCCGAAGTTCCGGATTCGTCCATCGGATTGGCTCCGAAACATTTTGGAGACAATCTCATGCCGGCATCCGTATCACCAGCCGGGATCGCTTATGATACCGGGGGAGCCGGAAGTCAGCTGATCAAAACCTTGGAGAACAGCTATACAATTATTCTGGCCTCAGGCCCGGCAGACGGCGGCAAGCGGGCAACCATAGCACTGTCGATGGCTTGCACCGCGCTTTCCATGGGATTGCCCACACTGGTCTTCATGATAGGCGAGGGCAGTTACTGGGCCTACGAAGGCCATGCCGATGGAATACAAACTATCGGCTTTCCCGCATTGACAGAGTTGTTCGACAATTTTATCGATCTGGGTGGAAACCTGGCCGTATGTTCGACATGCAATCACACCCTTTGTCATGCCCCCAGTCAACTTGAAAGAGCGCTTGTGCGGCGGAACGGCGTGGATATACTTGGCATGGCATCAGTCATGGATCACTTGCTGCAAGGACGCGTCGTCACATTCTAATCGGGATTGATACCTTGGCAGGTCAGAGCGTGACGAGAGGTTTGTCGAGATCAATTTCCAGTTTTTGCAGCTCCCACCATGCCTCGGCGTGGGTGGAATCCAGCAACAAAGTTTTCTGGAACCCCTTGACCGCGTCATCAAGATTTCCCAGCCTGAGATTTGAGCGGCCCCAAGCCATCCAGGCTTCGGGATTGCTTGACTCCTCCTTGATCCAGTCGCGCGACAGCGCCAGCAAACCGTGCCAGTTCTTTTTTGCGCCCAGATCGCATGCGGCGAGAAAATAGCCACTGTTACGAGTGGCGCTTTCCCAGAACGTTGTTTTTCCGGAAATGCTCGGAAGCGGCCTGGAAGAAAGCAGCTTCATCCATCCCACTGGCAAGGCAAAGTGATAATCGCCCCCCACGCTGGACTTGAATGTCAGAATTCCGATCAGTTCACCCCTGTCATTGAACAGGCCACCGCCGCTTGCACCCGGGTCAAATTGCGATGATGTCTGTATGACTTTTCCGCCATCACACGCGCAATTAAATAGGCCCTTGACATGTCCCCTGCTGATTCTGAACAAGCCCGCTGAATAACCCACCGCCACGGATGCAAGGCCAACCGTTACGTTTTCTGCCTCGGCAACAGCGGGGGAGTTGCCATTGAAGCCGGGCACGGTCAGAAAACACAGGTCACGGTAGACATCTCCCGCATCTATGCTGGCTTGCCAGATGGAGCCGCCCTGAATGACACGTATCCTGGAGGCTTCCCTGATCACATGGCAATTGGTGACAACTCGTTCGTTGCCAATATTGACACCTGATCCGATCTCTTTTGTGCCATCAAGACGCTCCACCTCAATTTTGGACACCCAGGCAGACCAGGCAGGGTTTTCGTCCGCATCGGCACTGGTCAATGAAGTCGCGCAAAGCAGCGCGAAGAACATGATCAAACCACCGGCAAAACCTGTTTGTGTGTCTTGATATGGCATTAAACGCATTCTTAACCTCACTCCATCGGAGCGTTCTTGCTCTGATTTATAGACCACTGCCGCAAAATATTTCCCAGACTAGTCTGAAGTATATAAACCGTTCGTCTGATGCGCTGTGGGTTTGGCGAACTAATCTTTCAGTATCAAGAACATGACGCTCTTGATCCAGATGCCCCAAGGCATACCGAGAACATCCCGAGGATGTGATCAACAGATACCGAAGGGCTGCAAGTGTTTGATCTGGGCAAAGCAAAAGCTTGTACTGCCCGTTTTAGACAAGGAGTTCATCATGAAAAGTATCAAGTTCGAATTCGCAGCGCCAGGAGCGGTTTTTCTGGGCATGATTTTAATGTCAGCGCCAGCATTTTCAGATTCCGGCATGGATCGGTTTGCCCATGACAATCATGGCTGGGACATTACTGAAGCAGGCGCTTCTCAGGGCTACTTGGGCACATCCCTGAGGACAGATGGTAATGACGGGCTCGGCTTTGTAGACCCCAAGGCCGGTGATAGCGATTATTCCGTTGGCGGTTATGTAGGTACTTCCTTGAGGAGTGATGCTGATGGCGAATTGGGGTTCACCGATCCCAGAGCTGGGGAATGATGGGTTTGATTTATGGTCGTCCAGGCACCTCGTTTCAAAACAAAGCGAGGTGCTTCATTCAACGAGAAAGCTGGCAATCTAGGGCCTGTTAACGCTAATCCAGCAGGCCGCAATTCCTGGCTGCGGTGGCTGCCTGCGTTCGGTTGTTGACATCCAGAACTCTAAAGATGGTGGCGATGTGGGCCTTGACGGTGCCTTCCTCGATATTCAGTTCCCGGCAGATCGCCTTGTTTGGCTTGCCTTCGGCAATCAGACGCAACACCTGTATTTGCCGTTCGGTGAGGGTGGTATTGCCACGGTTTTTGTCGTCGTGAGCAGCGGCAGTCGTGAAGGAAGCCGTCACGCCTGAGATAAGCTGTGGCGGAATGTAAGTACCGCCCGATAGAACCAGTTGAATGGCGGACACCATGACGGATGGCGTTGAACTCTTGGGAATGAAGCCTGCGGCGCCAGCGGTTAAAGCTTCTTGAATCTTCTGCGGCTCATCCGCCCCTGTCAAAATCACCAACGGGATGGACGGCTGGGTTTCAATGAAGCGTCGAATGCCCTGTGCACCATTCATGCCAGGCATATGCAAGTCAAGCAGCGCAATATCCGTTTCTGGATGGGCCGTCGCCTGAGCCAACGCGGCTTCCAGACTGTCCCCTTCCCAGATGGTGCAGTCCTCGCACTGCTGACTCAACAACAGCGAGAGCCCGTTCCTGAATAAGGTGTGGTCATCCGCCAGAACAATGTTCATGGCTGAATTTTAGTTAAAAGTAAAAACTTATCCATCCGTTTTTACGATGTTTCTCAACCGGTCTTCTTTCTGCGCGGCCGCTTCTCCGCCTTTTGTACCGGCTTGATATGCTGCGGCTTCTCCACCAGCGTGAAATCGATCTTGCTGGTCTCGATATCGGCCCGCACCACTTTCACCGTCACGCGGTCGCCCAGCCGGAAACGTTTGCCGGTGCGCTCGCCGATCAGCCAGTGCTTGGTCTGATCGTAGTGGAAATAGTCCTGGCCCAGCTCGGTTACGTGAACCAGACCTTCGACGAAGACGTCATCCAGCGCGACAAAGATGCCAAAGCTGGTGACTGAAGATACCGTCCCCGCGTAAACATTGCCGATGTGGTCGCGCATGTAATAGGTTTTGAGCCAGGCTTCCACATCGCGCGTGGCTTCGTCGGCGCGACGTTCGGTTGCCGAACAATGCATGCCGATTTCGGCCAGCGGTTGTTTGAGCGGTTTTTCTTTTCTCAGACCTGCCTTGATGGCACGGTGCACCAGCAAGTCCGGATAGCGCCGGATGGGCGAGGTGAAGTGGGTATAGTGATCATAGGCCAGACCGAAATGCCCGGCATTGTCAGGGCTGTACATGGCCTGCTTGAGCGAGCGCAGCATCACGGTTTGCAGCAGTTGCGCATCCGGCCGCGACTTGATTTTCTCCAGCAAGACAGCATAGTCCCTGGCCTGAGGGTCTTCCCCGCCGCCCAGCTGCAAGCCGAATTCACCCATGAATCCGCGCAACGCCTGCAATTTCTCCGGCGTCGGTCCTTCGTGAATCCGGTAAAGCCCTGGAATATGGTTCTTGAGCAGAAAATCTGCAGCGCAGGTGTTGGCGGCAAGCATGCATTCCTCGATCAGCTTGTGCGCATCGTTGCGCTGAACGGGTTCGATGCGGGTGATCTTGCCCGCATCATCAAAGAACATGCGTGTCTCCACGCTCTCGAAATCGATCGCACCGCGTTTCTGGCGGTTTTTCAGGAGCAGATGAAACAGTTTTTCCAGATTCTGCAAATGCGGCAGCAGGGCCTTGTGCTCCTTGCCCGGCTTGGCTTCGCCCGACAGCCAGCTCCAGACCTGCTCATAGGTTAGCCGCGCATGCGAAAACATCACGGCAGGATAAAACCGGTAGTCCTTGAGATTGCCTTGCGCGTCGATTTCGATGTCACTCACCATGCACAGCCGCTCGACCTGCGGGTTGAGCGAACACAGCCCATTGGACAGCTCCTCCGGCAGCATGGGGATGACGCGTCTGGGAAAGTACACCGAATTGCCTCTTGAGTACCCCTCGGTATCCAGCGCGTCACCTGGTTTCACATAATGCGAGACGTCGGCAATCGCCACCACCAACCGCCAGCCACGTCCTTTTTTCTCGCAATAAACGGCATCGTCAAAATCTTTCGCGGTTTCGCCATCAATCGTGACGAGCGGTAATTGAGTCAGGTCCTCGCGGCCTTTCCAATCCTTTTTTAGAACCTTCTTTGGCAGTTTTTTGGCCAGCGCCTCGGCTTCTGGCGGAAATACATGCGGTAACTCATGTTTTCTCAATGCGATCTCGATTTCCATGCCCGGGCCAGTAAAGTCTCCCAGCACCTCGACCACTTTTCCCACTGCCTCGGTGTGTTTGCTAGGCCAACTGACAATTTCCACGGTTACCACCTGTCCCGGCTTTGCATGGGCGGCATTCTCGCGTGGGATGAGAATGTCCTGGTTGATGCGCCGGTTTTCGGCGACGAGAAAGCCGACACCATGTTCCTGGTAATAGCGGCCCACGACCTTATTCAGGCCACGCTCCAAGATTTCCACGATCTTGCCCTCGGGCCGGCCCCGGCGGTCAATGCCGGAAATGCGCGCCAACACCCTGTCGCCGTGCAGCACTTGGTGCATTTCCTTGGGCGACAGGAACAGGTCGTCTCCCCCCTCGTCTGGCACCACAAAGCCAAAACCATCTGGATGGCCCTGAACCTTGCCCCGTATCAAATCGAGCTTGCTGGGCAGGCACCACTCTTCACGGCGGTTTTGCATGAGGTCGCCATCACGCGCCATGGCGCCAAGACGGCGCTGAAACAACGGAAGTTCGTCTTCCTTGATGCTCAACAGACCGACAAGCGCACCAAATGAAAGCGGCCTGCCCTCCTTTTCCAGAACTTGGCGAATAAACTCGCGGGAGGGGAGCGGTTGGCCGTATTTCGCTTTTTCGCGTTCCAGATAAGGATCCTGGGCACGCAACCCTTTGAATTCAGTTCCCTTGCCGCGACCGCGGCCGGATTTCTTCGTTGACAATTTGTGTGCTTTCCTTAAAATACGCGGCTTCCGCGCCCAGATGGCGGAATTGGTAGACGCACTAGTTTCAGGTACTAGCGGGTAAAACCGTGGAGGTTCGAGTCCTCTTCTGGGCACCACCGAATGAGATCAAGAGGCAGCTTCGTGCTGCCTTTTTCTTTGCTGACGTGCATTATGCCACGCCAGATCAGTGACTTAAGTTCGTCAACAAGGTTATTGTTATAAAGCAACACATAGGGCATTTTTGTATCTTTTTTGACAAAAAGACTTGCTCATCCTAAAACCTTACAATATATTAGCCATTACTAATAGACAAACATATTATGGAGTTAAATATGTCCACCAGAATTAAACATACCATTATTGCCACGGCGGGTCTTTTCGTTGCCTTCGGGCTAACAGGATGTGAAAAGGAGGCTCCCAAGACCTTGACCTATCAGGCTGACATCAAGTCCATTCTTGATCAGCATTGTGTCGAGTGCCACAAGGAAGGCGCCGAAGGCACTCAAAAATCCGGCCTGCTGTTGGATACCTACGCCGCCACCATGCGCGGCACCCGATTTGGACCGGTGGTTATTCCAGGACAATCCATCAACAGCACTCTCTACCGACTGATCAGCGGACAGGCCGACCCTTCCTTGCGCATGCCTCACGACAAGGCACCCTTGCCCGATGAAACGATCAACAAGATCAAGGACTGGATCGATCAGGGCGCCAAGGAACAGTAATTCAAACTTAGCAGGATTTTCATCATGAACGGGAACCGCTTTCTTCATTTCAGTTTTTTGCCGCTATCCATGCGCATGGTTTTCACCATGACGCTGCTGGTGCTTGGCACGGGTTATCTTTTTGCCATGATCCAGGTATTCACGGTACACGCCGGACGTGACGGCAACCCTTCCTTGTCCGCGGACGATCTGCGCATCGCGTATAGCGGCAAGGAGGGCGGTACCCGCCTCGAATCAGCCCTCAATGGCCCCATGCAAGGCATGTTGCCGAACGAAGAACGTCAGGTCATTCTGAAATGGGCACACGAAGGCGGCGCCAAGGAAGGCTATGACAATCAGGTCAAGGCCATCATGGATACCCGCTGCATTGCATGCCATAACGGCTCCAATCCGCATCAACCCAATCTGACCAACTATGACGATGTCAGCAAGCTAGTCGCCAAGGATGAGGGCATGAGCATCGGCACGCTGGTTCGCGTGTCGCACATTCACCTGTTCGGCATCACCTTCATCTTCTTCATCGTCAGCTCGATTTTCGCGCATGCCTACATGCGTCCGCTGTGGCTGAAATGCGTGGTGATTGTCGTGCCATTCCTGACAATCCTGATGGACATCACGTCCTGGTATCTGACCAAGCTGTGGCCCGGCTTTGCATGGCTCGTCATTGGCAGTGGCGCGCTGATGGGTGTGTCCTTTGCCACCCAGTGGTTCACCTCTATGTATCAGATGTGGATCTACAAGCTGCCGGAAGACATCGTTGAGTGCGGCGGCCAGTTGCCCGTGATTGGCGGGAAGACCAGCACTCAGACGAACTGCTGAAGAGGTCAAAGAACCAACAAAAAAGCCGGGTAACAAACCCGGCTTTTTTTATTTCCAGTGCACACATCTCACTCGAACGGATGGCGCCTGACGATGGTTTCCTCGCGATCCGGGCCGGTGGAAATGATGTCAATGGGCACTCCGCACAATTGCTGCATGCGGTCCAGGTAGGCTCGTGCACTGGCAGGCAGGCCATCGAGGGTTTTCACGCCGACTGTGGAATCTTTCCAGCCCGGCAATTCTTCGTAAATCGGCTCACAGTTGGCCAGGGTTTCCGCACCCACTGGCAGGATATCGCTCTTGACCCCGTTGATGTTGTAGCCGACGCAAATACGCAAGGTCTCCAGGCCATCGAGGACGTCAAGCTTGGTGACGCACAAACCCGAAATGCCGTTGATCTGAATTGAACGCTTGAGCGCGGCGGCATCAAACCAGCCGCAGCGGCGCGCACGGCCGGTCGTGGCACCGAATTCGTGGCCCTTCTCGCCGAGGTATTTGCCCACGTCGTCGAACAGTTCTGTTGGAAACGGGCCGGAACCCACGCGGGTGGTGTAAGCCTTGGTGATGCCCAGCACATAGTGCATGGAGGACGGCCCCATGCCGGTTCCGGTGGAAGCGCCACCCGCCGTGCAGTTGGAAGAGGTCACGAAGGGATAGGTGCCATGATCGATGTCAAGCAAGGTGCCCTGGGCACCTTCAAATAACAGATTGTCTCCATTCCGGTTGGCGTCATACAGTGCGCGTGGCACGTCCGCCACCAGCGGCATGATCCGCTCGGCCATTCGCATGGCATCATCGAGCGTCTTGTTGAAATCGACGATGTCGGTCTTGAAGTAATGCTTGAGCATGAAGTTATGGTGATCGAGCACCTCGCCCAGCTTGGCGGCGAAACGCTCGCGGTGGAACAGGTCCTGCACGCGAATGGCGCGGCGCGCAACCTTGTCCTCATAAGCGGGGCCGATGCCGCGACCGGTGGTGCCGATCTTGCCCGCGCCCTTGGCAAGCTCGCGCGCCTTGTCCAGCGCAACGTGATGGGGAAGAATCAGCGGTGTGGCTTCGGATATTTTCAGTCGGCCTTCGACACTGACGCCGGCTGCGGCCAGCATGTCCATCTCTTCCAGCAGCGCATCAGGCGCAAGCACTACGCCATTGCCAATGTAGCAGGTGACGTTGTCACGCAGGATGCCGGATGGAATGAGGTGCAGAACGGTTTTCTTGCCGTTGACGACCAGGGTGTGACCCGCATTGTGTCCGCCCTGGAACCTCACAACACCCTGTGCGCGATCAGTCAGCCAGTCGACAATTTTTCCCTTGCCCTCATCGCCCCACTGGGTGCCGATGACGACCACGTTCTTAGCCATGCTTCATACTCCCTGTTGTAATCGGTTTCTTCTGATCAACACACTTCTGGCCTTTGGCGTCAGGCCGGGATCAGTTCAATGAGTTCCCTCAACTCCAGACTGAATCCGGTCGCCGATCGTGCCCGCCCGAAAACCTTGCCAATTTCGTCATAGCGGCCCCCCAGCGCGACGGCCCTGCTGCGACCGCCTGCGTATGCCGCAAAGACAACGCCACTGTGGTAGCCATAGCCACGCAATTCAGCAAGATCAAAGGCCATGTCGACTCCTTCACCTGCCAGCTCTTTGGCCAGTGTCTCCAGAGTATCCAGCGCCAGCCCTATATCGGGAAGTGGTGGCAGGCATCTGCTCGCTTCAGCCAGGATACCGGCATCACCATATAAATCCGTCAAGGCCATCAATGCATCGCGCACATGGGGTCGCAATCCCTTTGCCAGGATTTCGACCTGATCGCCGGCCTTGGATTGCAATGCCTCAAACATCGATTGTTCGGCATCCCCGGTAAGTTCTGCTTCCGTCGCCAATGCCCGGTAGATGCCGACATGGCCGATATCCAGTTGTACCTGATTGAGTCCAATGGCATTCAAGGCGGCCAGCATCAAGCGAAGAATCTCGACATCCGCCTCCGTCCCGGACATCCCGAAAAGCTCTGCGCCAAGTTGTATCGGCTCGCGCGAGTGATACACCCCGTCAGGCTTGGCATGAAGCACACTTCCGACATAACAGAGACGATTGACTGGATTATTGCCGAGCAGATGCGCGTCAATGCGTGCAACCTGGGGCGTGATGTCTGCGCGCACCCCCATCAGCCTGCCCGAATGCTGATCGACCAGCTTGAAGGTCTTGAGATCAAGGTCGGAGCCAGTGCCTGTCAGGAGGGAGTCGACAAACTCGATCAATGGAGGAATGACCAGCTCATAGCCACGCAAGCGGAACAGATCCAGCATGGCGCGCCTGATCTCCTCCATGCGCCAAGCCTTGGCTGGTAAAACGTCTTCGATGTTTTCGGGAAGCAGCCAGGCGCGCATGTTCAAAGCATCAATAGCAGAAGCAGCAAGCCGCCAAGCATGGAAACCGCGCCGAGAAAGCGCAATTGCCCGTCAGTCAGTTCAATGGCTCGCCTGAAGGCGTCACGCCACAAGGCCGGAGCAGCGAAAGGCAGCAGCCCTTCCATCAGCAAAAGCAGGGCGATCGCGAGCATCAGGTCGGCAGCGGTCATGCTTACTTCCCGCCGGATGCGCGCGGATTCTTCATGTACTTGAAGAAATCCGAGCTGGGTTCCAGCACCATGAGATCGTTCTTGTTGCGAAAGCTCTCGCGATACGCCTGCATCGAACGATAAAACGCATAGAACTCCGGATTCCTGCCATAGGCCGCGGCATAGATTGCAGAGGCCTGGGCATCGCCTTCACCCTTTATCCGTTCGGCTTCGCGATAGGCTTCAGCGATGATGATGTCCTTCTGCTTGTCCGCATCAGCCCTGATTTTTTCCGCCTCCGCTGCACCGGTTGCCCGTGCGTCATTCGCATCCCGCTTGCGTTCGGCCTCCATACGGCCATATACGGATACGCTGACCTCATCAGATAGGTCAACCCGTTTCAGGCGCACGTCAACGACCTCCACACCGATCTTGCGTGCATCCACATCGGCTTTCTGCTGGATCAGCTTCATGATCTGGTCACGCTGACCCGAGACCACGTCATGCACGGTGCGCTTGCCGAACTCGGCTCTCAAACCATCATTGACGGCCTGCCGGATACGGGTCGCGGCACGTTCCTCATCCCCGCCCACCGATACGTAGAATTGCTGCGCATTGATGACCCGCCACTTGATGAACGAATCAACCAGCACGTTTTTCTTTTCCGCCGTCAGGAAGCTTTCCGCCTGCCTGGCATCATTGGTCAGAATCCTGCGGTCAAAGAAAAGCACATTCTGGATCAGGGGGATCTTGAACTTGAGTCCAGGTTCGGCGTAAACCTGGACCACCTCGCCAAACTGCCTCACCAGTGCGGCCTGCCGCTGATCGACAGTAAACATGACCGAATTCAATAAAAGCAGCGCGACCAGCGCGCCAATGACCATCCCGCCAACTCGATTCATGGTCTGTCTCCACGCTCGCGATCAAGCAAATCCCTGCGGGTGCTTGACGAGGCACTTCCCGCTGCAGAAGAAGCCGGCGGAGCCATTACATCCGGCGTAACCGGGTAGGGCTGGGTTGCCATCTGCTGCAGCTTGTCCAGCGGTAGGTAAATCAGGTTGTTCCCGCCCTTCTGATCCACAATCACCTTGCTGGTCCGATTCATGACCTGTTCCATGGTATCGAGGTACAAACGCTCGCGCGTGACAGCAGGTGCCTTCTGATATTCAGCCAGCACTTGTGAAAAGCGGGCTGCCTCACCCTGCGCGTTGGCGATTACCTTCTGCCGGTAGCCTTCGGATTCCTGTAACAGGCGGGCTGCCACGCCGCGTGCCCGAGGCACCACATCATTGGCATAGGCCTGCGCTTCATTTTTAAGGCGATCGCGATCCTGATTGGCCTTTTGCACATCTTCAAACGCCGCAAGCACCTGCTCTGGAGCCTGCACATTCTGCAAAGTCACCTGACTGACATTGATGCCTGTCTTGTAGCGATCCAGTATTTCCTGCATCAGCTGCTGAGCCCTCGCCGCCACTTCGGTGCGACCGATGTTGAGAACGAAATCCATCTTGCTCTTGCCCACCACTTCGCGCATGGCGGTTTCAGCAACCTGACGCACGACATCATCGCCATCCTCGATATTCTCGTAGCGATTGACGAACAGAAAATCCTCGGCACTCTTGAGGTTGTACTGAACGGCGAACTGCAGATCGACGATGTTTTCATCGTCCGTCAGCATCAGGGATTCCTGCAGATTCTTGGACTTCCCGCGATAGCCGACTTCGATGGTGCGTACGCCGGCCTCATTGACAATCCTGTGTGACTCGAACGGCCAGGGTAGCCGCCAATTGGCACCGGGATTGGTGGTTTGCGTATATTGGCCAAATCGCAGCACCACGCCCTTCTTGCCTGCGTCAACAATATAAAAGCCGGAAGCCAGCCAGACCAGAACAGCCAGGCCGATCAACAGACCAGCCAAGGCTGCCGGAGGACGACCGCCAATGGCTCCGCCTGGTTCATCGCCACTCCTGCCTCCACCCTTGCCACTGAACATAGCGTTCAGGCGCTCGTTCAGGCGCTTCCACAACTCGTCCAGGTCAGGTGGACCCGAATTGTTTTTCTTGCCCCATTGGGGATCGTTCCAGGCCATGTTGTCAGTTAAGGTTAAGTGATTTAGTGCGTCAATTTACAAGCAGCCTGCTGGGTGGTTTCGGTCCTGTTGCACATTGCGGTTTCGGCCAGCAATGCGGCCAGGGACTGCCTCAGCAGGTCGAGTCCTTCACCCGTTTTCGCAGAGACTCGAACGGCTTGGAGTTTACCATATTCGTCCACCACCACTCCGGGCCCGGCATTCGCGAGATCGATCTTGTTGATCACCATTATCTGCGGAACCCCTGCTGCGCCGATTTCATCAAGAACCTTGTTCACCTCTTGCACCTGCAAGTCTCGGCTGGGGCTGGCACCATCCACGACATGCAACAGCAGGTCGGCCTGTGCCGTCGCCTCCAGCGTAGCACGAAAGGCCTCGATCAGACCGTGCGGCAACCGGCTGATGAAGCCAACCGTATCAGACAGTATCACTTCGCCCACCCCCTCCAGATAAAGCCTTCGGCTGGTGGTGTCCAGGGTGGCAAAAAGCTGGTCGGCTGCATATGCCCCGGCCCGGGTAAGGGCATTGAACAGGGTAGACTTGCCCGCATTGGTGTAGCCTACAAGAGCCAGTGTTTTGATCCGGTTGCGGGAACGCGCCCGGCGTTGCGTTTCACGCTGGCGGCCGAGCTTCTCCAGCCTGGACTTCAGCATCTTGACCCGATCCCCCAAAAGCCGGCGGTCGGTTTCCAGTTGGGTTTCACCCGGGCCACGTAACCCGATGCCGCCCTTTTGCCGCTCAAGGTGCGTCCATCCACGGACAAGCCTGGTGGATAAATGTTCCAGCTGGGCGAGCTCAACCTGTAATTTACCTTCGGCACTTTTCGCTCGGCTTGCAAAAATGTCCAGTATCAGGCTGACCCGATCCACCACCCGACAGTGAAAATGTCGTTCGAGGTTTCTTTCCTGGGCAGGAGACAATTCGTGATTGAACAACACGACTTCTGCCTGATTGTCAGCAACGGCAGCTGCAATTTCATCGGCCTTTCCGCTACCGGCAAAAAATCTCGGGTCAGGCTTGACGCGTCTTCCCTTGATCAAGCCGCAAACTTGCAGCCCGGCCGATTCAGCAAGCAGCTGAAACTCCGCAGTGTTTTCCACATAGTCCGGGGAATCGAAATCGAGAGAAACGAGCAGCGCGCGTTCGCCACCCGCATGACGTTCAAACAGAAGGGATTACCGGATTTGAAAAAAGGAGAATAGATGAACCCAAGCCAGAGAATCGAGGCATGTGACCAGAAAGCGGAGCAACCCCGATTTTGCCTGTGTCACGCATGGGAATCACAAGAGTATTTCGCAAACAGATCAACATGGACAGTCAGCCAATGATGCTGCCCGGTTCAGGAAGCTTCTTCTTCAAGTCCGCTATGCCAATTGACCGCACGTGAAGGAACCACCGTGGAGATGGCATGCTTGTATACCATCTGCGTAACCGAGTTTTTCAGCAGGACCACATACTGATCGAACGAATCCACCTGCCCCTGGAGCTTGATGCCATTCACAAGGTAAATTGACACGGGGACATGTTCCTTGCGCAGTGCATTCAAAAACGGATCCTGCAAGAGTTGTGGTTTTCCGGCCATTTGGCTCTCCTTATTAACATTCGAAATGTTATTGGGCTGGCAGACAGTATTTCAAGCCCCATTACCGGCTGCCAAGACTTATTCTAGCCCAAATCAGGACAAGGAAGCCGGAATTTGAGAAACGGGTGGTGACTGGCCCAAATCCAGTGCTGGACGGCTGAAATGGTATCCCTGCGCCCAATCCACGCCAACTTCCTGCAATTGCTTCAGCGTCGTGGCATCCTCGACGCACTCGGCAATGGTGACAATCCCCTGGTTTCTGGAAAACGCCACCAGAGACTTGACCAGATCCAGCACCTTGGAGTTGCTTTGCATGTTTTGTACCATCCAGCCCTCGATCTTGAGAAAGCTGATAGGCAACCGCGCCAGATAGATGAACGAAGAATAACCGCTGCCGAAGTCATCCAGGGCCAGCCTGAACCCGAAATCGAGCAAGTACCTCAAATCGTGTTCCAGCGTATCCAGATTCTGGATAGCCTGTCGCTCGGTGATTTCAAACACCACCGGCTTGAACTTGTCCATTTCGATTCCGCACTGGCTGCAATAATTCTGGGCATTGGTCAGCAATTTTCCTACCAGATCATGGCGTGCAAGAAACTGGGGGGACAAGTTAATGAAATGCACGAAATTCCGCGTGGTCACTCCCGAAGCCAGATTCCTGGCACATCGGCGCAAGGTCTGGCTGGCCACGATATCGTCTATGTCCGCCATCAGCCCCAGGCCCTCGGCCGCCTCGATGAATTCGGCAGCCGGAACGATTTCACCCTGAGGTGTGATCAAACGCGCCAAAGCCTCATCCGCCACCGGTTGCAAAGTCCCCAGGCTGAAAATTGTCTGGTAAGCGGCATGGATGCGATTCTCGCTGACTGCGGTTTTCAGCAAAGTGGCGGTATGCAATATGCCACGGCTTTTTCTGTCCGATACGATACGGTCACGTCCGCTGGCTTTGGCTTCGTAAAGCGTATTGTCAAGGTCAGCCAGCACCGTATCCTGGGTACAGGACGCGGGGTCAAACCGGCTGAGGCCGATGCTCAGGGTCAGGTGAATGTCGCCGACCGAGGTCTGGAAGGCTTTTTGACCAATTTCCGAACGCAGCCGATCGAGAATCAGTTCAGCCTGGTCCATATCGCCCGTATGCAGGCAAACAATGAATTCCTCGCCGCCCCAACGTGCAACCCAGTCTTCCATCCTAAGATATGACTTCAACGCATCGGCAAAACCGATCAGCATTTCATCGCCCACGGCATGGCCATAGCGATCATTGATGAGTTTGAAATGATCCAGGTCGATCAATCCGAGGATGAAGGACACACCATGCCGCCGGGCATGGGATATCTCCTCTTTCAGACGTGTCTCGGCGGCCCGCCTGTTTGGCAGGTTGGTCAGTGCATCGGTCAGCGCAAGCTTTTCCAAGTTGAACCGCTGCCGGGCTTGCAGGAGGGAGGAGCCGATCCAGCTGGCAATCAGTTCGATGAAGGAGAGATTTTCCTGCGTACGGTCTTCGCCGTGTGACTGTGCGCCGGCAAATGCCAATACCCCCCAGAACTGGCTGCCAAGCCAGATGGGGGTGCCAACATAAACCCTGAGGTTCATCAGCGTGACCGCAGGCAAATCCTTCATTGCGGGATCGTCAGGCATGTCCGGCAAATAAACGGAACAGCCCGACTCGACCACGCGCTGACACGGGGTGGAAGCAAGCGGCATTTCCATGCCCACCGGAAATCTGCCCATTTCATCGAAGGCATAGTGGATTCGATACTGGCCTTCCCTGAGTTCCCCGACAAGTGCGACCTCCACGCCCAGCACCCTGCAGGATTCTTCCAGTATTGCCTGAATGCGTTCTTCGTCACTTAGATGACGACGGGTAGCAATGCTCCACAACACGTACAGTCTCTCTGACCGTACATCCGCGCCCCTTGCTGTGCTGGCTGAAGCAGAAGGTTTGCCAGATTGCATGTCCACCATCATCGAATAAACTCTTGGCAGTATCACCAATTCTAATTTTAGTAACTTTTATTCATCCAGCTCGGCCTCCCTGAGCTTTCTGGCTGCAGCCTCGGGGCTGATGGTATTGACGAAAAGCCCCGAACCCAGTTCGAACCCCGTTGGAATGGACGTACGCGGACAGATTTCCAGATGCCAGTGATAACTGGCGGCGTGTGCTTCCGCCGTCCCCTCATGCGGCATGCCGGTGTTCGATGCTGTGCCGCCATGTGGCACAGAGTGAAGAAAGAAATTGTACTGCGCGCCGCCGATCACCGCATCCAACCGGGCCATGGTGCGCTTCATGATGCTTCCAAGATCCGGCAGCCAGTCGTCGGGCGTCTGGAGAAAATCCGCCTGATGAGCCAGCGGCAGAATATGCACCTCCCATTCGAACCGGCTGGCAAAGGGCTTGATGGCGATGAAATGCTGGCTGCGCTCGATCACATACTGGCCGACATCGATTTTCCGGCGGATTTCACCCGAAGCGCGGTCATAGATTGTGGCTTCAAATGTCAACGCCTCGTCGACCAGCGCGCAGAAAATGCAGCGGTGATGCTTGCGGAAATATTCCGCGCTGTTGATCACCTCCGCCTGCACGTTCTCGGGTACCACCGGCATGGCGATGATCTGGCTGTGCGTATGCGGAATCGAGGCACCCGCGGCCGGGCCGAAATTCTTGAACACCAGCACATATTTCAAGCGTGGATCGGATTCATACAACTGCGCCATGCGCATGCGATAGGCGCGAAATACCTTCTCCAGATGGTTTACGCTCATCTCGTGGATGGCCGCGCCATGTTCTGGATGATCGACAAAGACTTCATGACGGCCGTACCCATCGATGGTCTGCTGCAGGCCAAAGGTGAAGTTGGTGTTTTCCCGGTCGTCCCCCAGCACCGGATACAGATTGGGCACCAGCCGCACAGCCCAGTTGCCGTCCTCGGCTTCCATCCTGAACAATTCCGGCGGCGTCTTGGCCTCGTTGCCCCGGCAGAACGGGCAGGTTTCCACATGCTTGCGCGTATCGCGCGGCGCCAGGTCTTCGGCTTTCTTCGGCCGCATGGATCGCGCGGTGGCGACGAGGACGGATTCGGTCGGCACGATGGGATTCAGACGGATTTCGCGTGTTTCCTGTTCGCTCATACAAGGCTTTCAAAAATGGAATCCATTGGGAGCATAATGGGTCTCTCGCATCACCTGTTCGAGAATCTTTTTATGCGTTTCTTCATCCTGTTTATTGCCGTGCTTTCCAGCCTTGCCGCCAATGCCCGTCCCTCGGCGGGACCCATGCTGGGGCCGGTAACAAGGCATACGGCCACGGTCTGGATACAGGGATCGGAACCGGACAGGGTCGCGCTGGAAATCGATCAGCCTGACAACAAGGTGCCCGGCTGGCGCACGCAGGCTGTTCAGTTAAAGGCCGAGGCCGGATACATTGCCCGATTTGACCTCGACAGTCTGGCTCCCGGCACTCGCTATCGCTACCGCATCGTGTGGAATGGAAAACTGCTGGACTCCGCACATCACTTCAAGACCCAATCCTCACCCGGCCCCGATGGACTGCCCGAAATCACGGTCTATCTGGGATCCTGTGCTCATCTTCACGATCCGTCCACGGATGGCGCAAGGGAATGGAGCGGCGGTTATGAGATTCTTGACCAGATCGCCGCAAGGGCCGGGGCTGACTCGCATCATAACCTCATGCTCTGGCTGGGCGACAATATCTACCTGCGGCCAGACGACTACGAACACCCTTCGGGCATGGCAAGCCGATACCGCAAGGTGAGAAGCCATGCTGCCATGCAGAAACTGCTTCCCGCATTGCCGCATTACGCCATCTGGGATGATCACGACTACGGTCCCAACAACCATAATCAGAGTTTCGTTTTCAAGCAGGCCAGCCTGGACCTCTTTCGTCAATACTGGCCCAATCCCAGTGCCGGCCTGCCCGACATGCCGGGCAACCATACCCAGTTTTCCGTCGCCGACATGGATTTCTTCCTCCTTGATAATCGCTGGAATCGCGACAGCGACCATGACCAGTCCGATAACCGGAAGATGTTCGGCGTCGATCAGATGCACTGGCTCAAGAACGCCCTGATGGCTTCCCGGGCGCGCTTCAAGATCATTGCCGGTGGCAGCCAGTTTCTCAACGACCTGTCCCGACATGAAGGCTGGCATCATTTTCGCGAAGAGCGCAGGGATTTTCTGTCCTGGCTCGAACTGAACAACATCAGCGGCGTGCTGTTCCTGTCCGGCGACCGGCACCATACCGAATTGCTCAAACAGGAACGGCCCGGCAATTACCCGCTGTTTGAGCTGACCTGTTCCCCGCTGACTTCTCGTCCGCACTCCGTCGAGACTACGGAAGCCAACCATCCGGCCCGGGTTGAAGGCACGCTGGTCGAAGCGCGCAATTACTGCACGCTGAACGTACAGGGCAATGGAGACGACCGTATGCTTGCCGTCAGGAGCCTTGACGCTCGGGGCAACCCGTTCTGGGAAGTCCGAATGGAAGCAGGAGCCTTGAGAAGAACCGGTTCACCCGCTCGATTACCCTGACGTTACCCGGCATTGCGGGTAATACTGTCCGCCCATATCATCGACTCGATCTGCAGGTTCATCAGGTCAACACCCAGCAGTTCCGGGTGCATGGCGATAATCTCGTCCACCCTGCTTCCTTCATCCTGTTCCATGGCAAGAATGAGTTCGAGAAGAATCCCCAATCTGCCTTGGTGTTGCAGAATCGCTTCGCGAATTTCAGGGGACAGCGACAACTCCTCCAGCAGTTCTGGCAAGGGTGACCCAAGCAGGGCATCCAGCAGCGAGAACATGCCCACCATGAAGGCCTCCTCGCTCGTTGCCTTGTCATAGGACAATTCCTGTGCCAGCGCCTCCATCATCCTGCCACGTGTGCTGGAAAGCGTCAGCAGCGGACTCGGAAAATCTCCCCGGCTGTATTGCGCAAATAATAAAAGCTGAAGCCAACGCTGCAACTGTCGCCGGCCCAGCACCATAATGGCCTGTGCCAGCGTCTGGATATTCACTGAACCTGAAACGCCCACTGAGTTGACCAAACGCAGCAGCTTGTAACTCATTTCCGGTGCCTGCTTGAAAGTCTTTTCGATGTCGCCGTTGTCCGCATCCGTCATCAGTTGATGCATCAGGCGCAGCATGATCTGCCTGGACGGGTCAGTGCGTTTCCCATTCAGCAAGGCAGGCTTTGCGTAATAGAACCCCTGAAAAAGCTCGAATCCGAGTTCGTTGCAACGCGCGGCCATTTCCTCGTTGTCCACCTTTTCGGCAATCAGCTTCACGTTGTGTTTGGCCATTTTTTCCACGATGGGTGCAAGCTGGTCCAGTGGTGCCTTAAGCACATCGATCTTGACGTAATCGAGCACCGGCATGAGCGGGCAGTACGCGGGGTCGATTCCCTCCACATCATCCAGCGCAATGCTGAATCCGAGCTGTTTCAAGTCCTTGCACCGGGCCACGATCGCCGGCGTGATGTTCACGGTCTCCAGAAGCTCGATCACCACCTTGTCCGGCGGCAGGAATTCGATCACATCCGTCATCAGCAGCATGGCATCGAAATTGATGAAGGCGCGCTTCCCGCCCAGCACACTGTCCAGTCCCAGCTCATTGAAAGCGTGTGCAATCACATGCGCTGTCGCGGCGCGGTCATCCACCTTCTGCGGGCTGTTTCCCTTGCGAAACAGCAGCTCGTAGGCAACGGTATTGCCCTTGCGGTCGATGATGGGTTGACGCGCCAGCGTGAAATCCAGCGTGCGCGAAGGCGTCTCAATACGGGCAGGCTCCAACATTTGGGCTTCCTTGGTTATGGAATACCTTCAGGCTATCAGCCGCGGTATGGATTCTAGAGGTGGAAATAAGGCGGAAAACCCGCTTTTTTCAGGATATGCGGTTCAGGTGGCGCCGTCGCATACCCGCCGGCTGAAGCGTCCCCAGCGCCCGGGCTGGTCGGCATCGTTTTCAATTTCAAACGGTGACCGTTTCAGCTAGGTGTGCCCTTGGTATCCGCACCGAATCTGCGACGGCGAAAGCGCTTTTCGCGCCGGGCGCGGTTCATTTCGCGCTCGGTGAGCGGCTTGGGCTTGCGCGATTCGAAGGGATTCGAACCATCCTTGAATTCGATCCTGAGTGGCGTGCCCTGCAATTCAAACGCCTTGCGGAAGGTATTTTCCAGATAGCGGCGGTAGTCGTTCTGCACATTGGCAACGGCGTTGCCGTGGATGACGATGACCGGCGGATTGCTGCCGCCCTGGTGCGCGAACTTGAGCTTGGGCCGGAACAGGCCGGTTTTTGGCGGGGCGTGCTGTGCGGTGGCCGCCAGCAGCGTGCGCGTGAGTTTGGGCGTGGACAGCTTGGCCATGGCAGCGGCATACGCGGCATCGACATCCTTCAAGAGCGGTGCCAGTCCCTGCCCCTTCAGGGCGGAAATGTAATTGAACCGCGCAAATGATAGAAATGCGAGCTTGCGTTCGATATCGCGCTTGATCTCGCTGCGCCGGTATTCGTCCAGACCATCCCATTTGTTGACAGCCACCACCAGCGCCCGGCCTTCTTCAAGGATATAGCCGGCGATGTGCGCGTCCTGCTCGGATATCTCGGCTTGGGCATCCAGCACCAGCACGACGACATTGGCATCCCCGATCGCTTGCAGCGTCTTGATGACAGAAAACTTTTCCACTGCCTCGAACACTTTGCCGCGCTTGCGAACACCGGCCGTGTCGATGAGTGTGTAATGTTTGCCATTGCGCTCGAAATCGATATAAATCGAGTCGCGCGTGGTACCGGGCTGGTCGAAGGCAATGACCCGCTCCTCGCCAAGCAGCGCATTGACAAGGGTTGATTTGCCGGCATTGGGCCGCCCGACGATCGCGATTTTCGGCCCGCTGGCAGGCGTTTCTTCAGGTACTTGCCCGGCAAAAGGCGCAAGCGCCCGATCAACCAGTTCACGCACGCCTTCGCCATGCGCGCCGGAAATCGGCAAGGGTTCGCCCAACCCCAGTTCGTGAAATTCGGCCGTCACCACCGCCGGGTTCATGCCCTCGGCCTTGTTGACCACCAGATGCACCGGGCAGCGCGACTGGCGCAGCTTTTGCGCAATCACCTTGTCCTGAGCGGTCAGACCCTGGCGGCCATCCACCAGAAACACCACCACATCGGCTTCGTCGATGGCTTGCAAGGTCTGGCGCGCCATTTCGTGCAGGATGCCGTCCCTGGCCACGGGCTCCAGCCCGCCGGTATCCACCACCAGATAAGGTTTGTCCCCCACGCGGCCACGTCCGTAGTGGCGGTCGCGCGTCAGGCCCGGCTGGTCATGCACGAGCGCATCGCGTGTCCTGGTCAGGCGGTTGAAAAGAGTGGACTTGCCGACATTGGGCCGGCCGACAAGCACGAGGGTGGGCAGCATAGAGGATTAAAAACCTTGGTGAACGCAGAGACGCAAAGACGCCGAGAAAAGCATTGGGATCATGTCCATGGCAGTCAGCAATTTTGGAACAGTGTGAATGGGTTGGCAGAACAGGGGTTCATTTCTTCTGGTCTTGCTTTGCGTCTCTATGCTTCTGCGTACAGGTTTTTTTCAATTCAATTTGAACGCCGTCACCACGCCCTTGGCAGTCTGCACGGCAAAACCGGGGCCGATATCGACCGGCCTGGCGCGTGCTTCACCTCCATCGGCTCTGCTTCGCGTGACAAAGCTTCCATCTTCCCTGGACAGGACATGCACATAACCCTCGAAATCGGCAGTCACGACGTATTTGCCCAGCGGCAGCGGCGCGGTCAAGCGCCTGTTGGCCAGTTTATCCTGACGCCATGCAGCACGGCCGGACTCCTTGTCGTATGCCGTGACGGCATCCCTCGCATCCGTCACATATACATACTGGTCATCCATGCCCAGACCCACGCTGCTGGAGGTTTCACGCGCCCAGATCAGGGTGCCCTTGTTGCGATCGAAGCAGGCCACGCGCCCCTGATAAGTCACCGCGCAAACGCGCTTGCCATCGAGCACCGGCTTGCCCACCACGTCGGTCACACGCTCGAGTTCGGTCGCACCCCGCGGAATGCTGACGCTGGATTCCCAGAACTGGACGCCGTTGGATGCCGAAATCGCGGTCAGCTTGCCACCGGAAAATCCTGCGTAGACAGAACCGTCCCCGGCAGCGAGCCCTTCGGTTCCCTGGAGCGAGAGTGCCGGCAACTGCCGAACGTAAAGCCACTGGCGGCTGCCGTCATCAGGATTCAAACCAACGATCCGGCCATCGCCGGTTCGCACGATGATCTTTCCGCCTTCCACCACCGGCGCGCCGGTCACTTCGCTGGACAATATGACTTCCCATCGCCTGGCTCCGGTTGCGGCATCCAGCGCGATCAATTCACCCTTCCTGCTGCCGACCAGAACCAGTCCAGCCCCGGCCCCCACGCCCGCAGACAGCGATTTACCGGCATCCAATCGCCATACCTCCGTGCCATTCTGCAAATTGAGGCGTGCGACCTTTCCGGATTCGCCGGCGACAAAGACAGCCTCACCATCCACCACGGGAGTGAATACGTAACGTCCCGCTTCGGACGTCGTTGACGACCATACTCTGGAGATGGATGCGCTTTCCCTGATTTCCGGCAGTGTTGCAGGCTGTGGCCCCTTTGCCTTGCCGGAACCAAACCATCCGGAAACGGTATCGGTAGTCTTGCCGAACATGCCGCAACCACCCATCAGGCTTGCCATCAGGAATATGGGAGCGAGTTTCACCATATTGCGGCCAAGAACCTTCTTGAGCAGGGCGGAAGAGCGATGCAGATTCTCAACATTCATGACTTCGGTCCTCCCAGACTGTCCAGCTTCATCTCCACCAGCCCGCGCAAAGGGCTGGTTTCCTTGAGCTTCGCAAAGGCAGCGGAATAGGCTGCGCGCGCCTCCTCATGCTTGCCTTGCGCCAGATACACATCGCCTTTCATGTCATCGAAGCGCGGAGCATAGGCATCGCTATGCGCGGCATTGAGCTGCGCCAAGGCTTCGTCGTATTTCCTTTCATCCAGCAGCAATCCCGCCAGCCGCAGGCGCGATACGTCCCTGAGCGCGGCTTCCTTGGTATGTTCGATCGTCCACTCAAGCTGGGCTTTGGCACTTTTGACATCCTTGTCACGCGCGTTCAGGGTTGCCAATGTCATGGCAGCACGCGTGGCATAAGCCGTGCCAGAGAATTTGTCGATCAGCACCGCGCCAGTATCCTTGGCCAGCTTCTTGTCGCCCGCCTGCAGGGCCTGCCGCATCCGGTTGAAATAGGCAGCCGCTTCGTCGTTCTGCCTGGCGGCATGGTTCTTCCAGTACTCGTATCCCGCCGCCGCAAACAGAATCGCCGCCACCCCGATGGTGACTGCATTGCCCCAGCGTTTCCACCAGGCTTTCAGCTCGTCCAGCTTTTCCTGCTCTTCCAGATCAAATGCTGCCATTCTTTGTCCTTAAATTCATTTCCGCAAAATATCCGCGGCCTCATCAATGGATACAACAGCCTGCTCCGCCTCCTCACGCAAAGGCTTGAGACTCAATTTTCCATCGGCTGCTTCATTGTCGCCGATGATCGCGGCAAATCGCGCGCCACTGCCATCCGCTTTTTTCATTTGCGACTTGAAGCTGCCGCCACCGGCATGCATCACCACGGAGAGATTCTTCTCGCGCAAGGCCCGCGCCACCTGCCAAGCCCATGATGTCGCCTTATCGCCCGCATATACCAGATATACATCCGGTGTGCATGGCTCAGGTTTGACACCATCCGCCTCCAGCAAGGCCAGCAGCCGCTCGATGCCCATGGCAAAACCGCAGGCCGGCGCAGGTTTGCCACCCAGTTGTTCGACCAGCCCATCAAAGCGCCCCCCCGCGCATACCGTCCCCTGCGCGCCGAGCTTGTCCGTTACCCATTCGAATACCGTGCGATTGTAATAATCGAGCCCGCGCACGAGCCGCGTATTGATGCGATACTCGATACCCAGATCGTGCAGCAGCTTTTGCACACCCTCAAAGTGCGCCAGCGATGCCTCGTCCAGATCATCCATCAGCTTCGGCGCGGCCTCGACCAACGCATGCATGGCCGGGTTCTTGGTATCCAGTATGCGCAGCGGATTGGTGTGCAAGCGACGCCGCGCATCCTCGTCCAGTGCGTCGGCATTGGCCTCAAAATATTTGATCAGCCGTTCACGGTGACGGCGTCGTGCCTCGGCATCGCCCAGGGTGTTGAGCTCCAGCACGGGGGCAACCCCCAGCCGCTTCCACAAATCCGCGCTCATCAGGATATGCTCGGCATCCACATCCGGCCCGGCAAACCCCATGGCTTCCACACCCACCTGGTGAAACTGGCGGTAGCGGCCTTTCTGCGGGCGCTCGTGGCGGAACATCGGCCCCATGTACCACAGGCGCTTGCCGCCATCATAGAGCAGGTTGTTCTGCACCACCGAACGCACGCAGGAAGCCGTGCCTTCAGGCCGCAGGGTCAGCGATTCGCCATTGAGTTCGTCGATGAAGGTGTACATCTCCTTCTCGACAATATCCGTCACTTCGCCGATGGCGCGCTTGAATAGCGCCGTATGTTCGAGGATGGGCGTGCGGATTTCACGGTAGCCATACGATATCAGCCAATCGCGTACCGTGTCCTCGAAAAACCGCCACGTCTCTGCGTCCTGCGGCAGGATGTCGTTCATGCCGCGGATGCTTTGCAATGTATTGCTCATTTTTTTCCACCACAGAGGCACAGAGGCACAGAGGAAAGACACAAGAAATCCGGTTTTCTCTGTGTCTCTGTGTCTCTGTGGTGAGGTCTTAAGGTTCAGTACTCCACCGCGAACTCCGTTGCCTGCCAGATCGCCCGCTTGGCGTCGAGTTCGGTGGCGACATCGGCACCGCCGACCAGGGTGTATTC
>JACAED010000029.1 GCA_013389025.1 Hydrogenophilaceae bacterium | reverse complement strand
CGCCCATCGGGTTGTTGAAGGAAAACAGGCGCGGCTCCAGTTCGGGCAGGGCGTAGTCGCATACCGGGCAGGAAAATTTCGCGGAGAAGAGGTGTTCCTTGCCGCTGTCCATTTCCACCGCCAATGCCTTGCCGTCGGCGTGGCGCAGTGCGGTTTCAAATGACTCGGCCAGCCGCTGCTTGATGTCGGGGCGGATTTTCAGGCGGTCGATGACGGCTTCAATGGTGTGTTTTTTGTTTTTTTCGAGTTTGGGTACATCGCCCAGCTCGTGTACCTTACCATCGACCCGAACGCGCACGAAGCCTTGTGCCTGCAACTCGATAAACAGGTCGAGGTTTTCGCCTTTGCGGCCGATGATCAGCGGGGCCAGGATCATCAGCTTGGTGCCTTCAGGCAACTCAAGCACTTGATCCACCATTTGCGACACGGTTTGCGCGGCGAGCGGCAGGTCATGCTCGGGGCAGCGGGGATCCCCCGCGCGGGCATACAACAGACGCAGGTAGTCGTGAATTTCGGTGACGGTGCCGACGGTGGAACGCGGGTTGTGGCTGGTGGCTTTCTGCTCGATTGAAATGGCCGGGGACAGGCCTTCGATCAGGTCGACATCGGGTTTTTCCATCATCTGCAAAAACTGCCGGGCGTAGGCGGAAAGCGACTCGACGTAGCGGCGTTGTCCCTCGGCATACAGGGTGTCAAACGCGAGTGAGGACTTACCAGAACCCGAAAGCCCGGTGATGACCACCAATTGATTCCGGGGAATGTCGAGGTTGATGTTCTTGAGGTTATGGGTGCGGGCACCCCGCACGCGTATGTAATCCATGTGGACGGCCAAAGCAGTTTGGGCAACCTGTTAATATACGGCATTTCACGAATTCGCTCCTGCTTTGGAAAACCCGGACCGACTCACTTCCGCCGAGAAACGCGCCACGATCGGACTGGCCTCGATTTTCGGTCTGCGCATGCTGGGCATGTTCCTGATTTTGCCGGTGTTCGCCCTTTATGCACCGACCCTGCCGGGCGGCGATGACCACTTCCTGGTCGGTATGGCGCTGGGCGCCTATGGATTGACCCAGGGCCTGTTGCAGTTACCGTTCGGGATGTTGTCTGATCGGATCGGACGAAAGAAGGTGATTGTGTCCGGGCTGGTGGTTTTTGCCATCGGCAGCTTTATAGCGGCTGTAGCGACGGATATCTACTGGGTGATCGCCGGTCGTGTGATCCAGGGAGCGGGCGCGATTTCCGCCGCCGTGACCGCGATGCTGGCCGATCTGACCCGCGAGGAACACCGTACCAAGGCCATGGCCGTCATCGGCATGAGCATCGGACTCACTTTCGCCGTATCGCTTGTACTGGGGCCGGTGCTGGATCGCGCCATCGGCGTGCCGGGCATTTTCGCGCTGACCGGCGTGCTGGCGCTACTGGCCATCTGGGTCATCAAATCTTACGTCCCCGATCCGGCGCAATCGCATTTCCATGCCGACGCCGAAGCCAATCCGGCAAGGTTGAGCGATGTGTTGCGGGACACGCAGCTTCTTCGCCTCAACTACGGCATTTTTGCCCTGCATGCCGCGCAAATGGCCATGTTCGTGGTGGTGCCGGTGATGTTGCTTGAGGGGGCGGGTCTTGAATCCGACCACCACTGGTGGGTTTACCTTCCAGTGCTGCTGCTGTCGTTTGTGCTGATGCTGCCTGCCATCATCGTGGGTGAAAAACGGGACAAGCTTAAGCCGGTGTTCGTTGGCGCGGTGGCATTGATGCTGGGGGCGCAGCTTTCACTGACTGGCGTTCAGGATTCGCTTTGGGGACTTGCCGGGGCATTGCTGGCATATTTTGTGGCATTCAATGTACTGGAAGCCAGCCTGCCTTCATTGATCTCCAAGCTGGCACCGGCCAGCGCCAAGGGGACCGCAATGGGGGTTTACAATACCGCTCAGGCGCTCGGTCTGTTTGCCGGCGGTGCGGCGGGCGGCTGGCTGGCGCAGTATCATGGATTTGCAGCTGTTTTTGCCTTCTGTGGCGTGTTGATGCTCGTCTGGCTGCTTCTGGCCCTGGGTATGCGTACGCCCCCGGCCGTTCGTACCCGCATGTTCCGAGTGGAAGGCCTGGATGAGGCCAGTGCCGCATTGCTCAGAAAGGAGCTCGCTGCGCTGGCAGGGGTGAAGGAAGCTGCAGTCCTGGCGGATGAAGGCATGGCTGTGCTGAAAGTCGCCAAAAGCGGCTGGGATGAAGCCACCGCAATGCAACTAATCAAGGGGGAAGCGTAAATGGCATCGTTGAACAAGGTCTTGTTGATCGGCAATCTGGGACGCGACCCGGAAATCCGCTATCTGCCAAGCGGCGACGCGGTGGCGAGCCTGAACATCGCCACCACGGAAACGTGGAAGGACAAGAGCGGTCAGAAGCAGGAAAAGACCGAGTGGCACCGTGTTTCCATGTTTGGCAGGTTGGCCGAAATTGCCGGCGAATACCTGAAGAAGGGCAGCCAGGTCTATATAGAAGGCCGCATCGAAACCCGCAAATACACCGACAAGGACGGGGTTGAAAAATACGCGACCGAAATCAAGGCCAGCGAAATGAAAATGCTCGGTGGCCGCGGCATGTCGGGCGGAACGGGCGACATGGACAGTGCGCCGTCTGCTTCTTCCAGCCGGTCCGGCGGAGGTGCCCCGGCGCCTGCAAAAGCGCCTGCCGGGGGGGCATTCGACGATCTGGAAGACGACATCCCGTTCTAGATTTCATGTACCAGCGTTATCTTCTGTTGTTGACGGCATCGGCCGCGCTTTCATTACAGGCGGGTGCCGATCCCCTTACCGAAGAAGATTTCTTCGGGGAGATACCGGTGGTGCTGTCAGCATCGAGGCTGTCTCAACCCTTGTCACGGGCTCCTGCAGCGGTGACCGTGATCGATCAGGACATGATACGTGCCTCGGGATTCCGGGATGTTCCCGATCTGTTCAGGCTGGTTCCGGGATTCAATGTGGCTTACACGCGGGACAATACCTGGGGCGTGGGTTACCATGGCCTGGCCGATGCCTTTTCCCGTCGCATGCAGGTGCTGATCGACGGGCGTTCTGTCTATACGCCTGGTTTTGGCGAGGTCCCCTGGGCATCCCTGCCTCTCTCTATCGAAGACATTCAGCGTATCGAGGTGGTGCGTGGTCCCAACGCTGCGGCCTACGGAGCCAATGCCTTCTTCGGTGTCATCAACATCATAACCAAAGACCCGCTGGAGGTGCAGGGCGGGAGATCATCCCTGCAAGTGGGCGAACAGGGCATGCGCGGCGCCTTGTTCAGGTACGGCGGAGGAGGTGGCAGCGACTTTCGTTATCGCCTGTCCCTGTCTGACCAGCGCAGGGATCGGTTTGATACGCAGACAGAAAAAACCACTACGCGCCATCTGGATTTCCGTAGCGATTACCGGATTTCCAATTCGAATGAATTGACTGTCAATCTTGCACTGAGCCGTGGGGATTGGCGGCAGGGCAGGGACAGGGAAGATGATCCGTTACGCTCGGTCGATACCGGCAGCGAGCATTTTCAGGCCCGCTTCCGGCGGGTGATCGATCCGGCTACCGAGTGGACCTTGCAGTTCTATCACTTCCGTTTGCACAAGGATGATGATTTTGTATTCGATGAGACAAGCATTCCACTCGGACCGATTGCAGCGGATCTGGGTTATACCCAGTGGCGGGAGGATATTGAATTCCAGATGGTAACCAGCCCGGCAAGGCAGCTTAGACTGGCGTGGGGGGCGGAGGCCCGTTGGGAAGGCGCGGAGTCGAATGGCTATTTTTACCAGATGGATGATCGCACGGGATCGATGTACCGACTGTTTGGCAACCTGGAGTGGCTGCTGTCGGAACAATGGGTGATCAATACCGGGCTGATGGCAGAACATCATTACTACACGGGGCTGGATTTTTCACCTCGCCTTGCCATCAATTACATGATATCCAACGATCATGCTCTGCGAGCGTCCATAGGCCAGGGCTATCGATCACCCACTTTTTTCGAGGTGGAAGGCGATGCAAGACTGGTTTCGCCAACAGGCTTTGATTGGGGGCAAATCTTCGCACCAGCAGGAAACCTGCGTCCGGAGAAAATCCTGTCACGCGAAATTGGCTATGTCGGGCATTTTAAGCCGCTGGATTTGAGAGTCGATGCGCGGCTTTTCGATGACAGGGTCAGTAACCTGATCGGGAGCGATGACAGCACGGGGCCCTATATTTTCAGCAACTCCAGTTTCGCGGACATACGTGGAGCCGATATTCAGGCCAGATGGCAGCCCGATCCACGCGTTGATCTGATCCTGTCATACGCGCGTGTGAACATCGATTCGAACGACAATGACATTTCGAATTCGGCGCCTTGGAATAATTTTTCGGCCTTGGGTATTTTCCGGTTACCGAAAGGGTGGGAAGCGAGTGCCTCCGTCTACCGTGTCGGTTACTTGGAGTGGCTGGATGACGGTGATACCACCCAGGCCTATACACGCATAGACGCCCGAATTGCTCGCCATTGGAAATGGCGCGGACACAAACTTGATTTCGCACTGGTGGGCCAGAATCTGGGTGGCGATCGCTATACCGAGTTCCGTGTTCAGAACGAGTTTGATCGACGAGCCTACATCAGCCTTGGGCTTGACTGGTAAGGAACGCCCAGCCTCTTGAACACTCCCGATTTGCCGCAATATCGGGTTATAATTCAGCAACTTATTGATTCAGCGGAGTTCAATATGCCTATCTATGCGTATTCCTGTTCATCCTGCGGGTATGCCGAGGACGTCATGCAGAAAATGTCGGATTTGCCTTTGTCCACTTGCCCGAAATGCGGGGAGGAATCTTTCTCAAAGCAGGTGACTGCCGCGGGTTTCGCGCTCAAGGGTAGTGGCTGGTATGCTACGGATTTCAAGAGTGGGAACAAGGCGGCCGATAAAAAGGAAGAAGCGCCGTCCCATGCCTGCGGTACGGGTGGTTGCACGGCCTGTTCGTGAAAACCCTGAAGACGAGCTTGAGCGGGCGGCTGTAGCCGCCCGACTTGTTTATGAAACGCTATTTCATTACCGGCCTTCTCATCTGGGTGCCATTGGGCATTACCCTGTGGGTGCTGGATTTGTTGATCGGCACCATGGATCAGACACTGCTCCTGTTGCCGGATTCGTGGCAGCCGATTACCTGGATCGGATTCCGCATTCCAGGCCTGGGGGTGATTCTGACCCTGCTGGTGATCTTTCTGACCGGGCTGGCCACCGCCAACATCATCGGACAGCGGCTGGTGGATTTCTGGGAGTCCATGCTGCTGCGGATTCCGGTGGTCAAATCCATCTACAACAGCGTCAAGCAGGTTTCCGACACGCTTTTTTCCAGCAGCGGCAATGCCTTCCGCAAGGTCCTGCTGGTGCCCTATCCGCATCCCGAGGCGCGCTCCATTGCTTTCCAGACCAACGTGCCTGACGAGGTGGCTGCAAAATTGCCCGAGGAACACGTTGCCGTGTTCATCCCCACAACACCCAGCCCGGTGAACGGTTTCTATTTTTTCGTAAGGAAATCGGAAGTGATCGAACTCAACATGTCGGTCGATCAGGCGTTGAAAGCCATCGTGTCCATGGGGGTCGCGACGTCCGATGCCAAGCCGTCGACTTTGCGATCCAGATTCGCCGGCAATCAATGAACTCCAACAACATCATCTGAAAACAAAGCCATCATGATGCGTACACATACCTGCGGCGAAGTGAACGCCGCGCACAT
>JACAED010000012.1 GCA_013389025.1 Hydrogenophilaceae bacterium | reverse complement strand
GGCGCTCGCGGACGGCATAGAAGTGCGGCATCTGCGCATGGCGCAGCCTAGCCTGTCAGGCGCGCGCAATCTTGGGATTGCCGAGGCGCGACACGAGATTCTGGCTTTTCCGGATGACGACTGCTGGTACGAGCCGGATGTGATTTCGCGCGTGCGGCAGGCGTTTTTGCAAAACACCCTCCTCAAAGGCGTGATCGGATGCTGGGTGGAACAGGCTGGTTCCGGTTCGATAAACCGGCCCTATGCACTGGAGCTGGCAGCCTGGCGTCGTTTTCGCGGCGGGGCGGCAAGCTCGATTTCGCTCTTTCTCAAGCGCGAGCTGTTCGACACGATGGGCGGATTCGACGAGCGCTTTGGAGTGGGTCAGTGGTACGGCGCCGCCGAAGAAACCGATTTCATCCTGCGCGCGCTAGCGGCGGGGGCGCAATTGCAGTTCCGCCCGGAAGTGCGCGTGCATCACGCATTCACTTCCGAAGCTGTGGGCAAACTTGCAGGGCTATGCCGCCAGGCGCGGCGGCGCAGCCGCGGTACCGGGGCCCTTTACGCCAAGCATAGCCTGTCGCCGTGGGTAATCGCGCGCGGCGTGGTCGCCCCCATTTTTGTTCCCCTGAGCCAAGGCAAGCTCAAGGCGGCGATCAAGGGGCTGTATATCAGCCTTGGGCGTGTCGAAGGCTATGTGCGATGGAAATTGGGGGGGTGACCATGCTGGGGCTTTCACACCGAATTGGGTTGCTGCTGCTGTCAGTCGTGTTCTCAATCACCGCCTGTGCGGTGCAAACGCCTGCCGTGCCGGGTGCAGTGTCGGACACCTACTTCGGCATGCATCTCCACCGCGCCGTCGTGCCGCAGCCCTGGCTGCCCGACGGCGAACGGCTGACGCCCTGGCCCGAAGCGAAGTTTGGAAGCTGGCGCCTGTGGGATGCTTACGTGGCCTGGCCAAATCTGGAGCCCCAAAAGGGAAAGTGGCAATTTGCCACGCTGGATAAATACGTGGCCATGGCCCAGCTTGCCGGGGTGGAGGTATTGCTCCCGTTGGGGCTCTCGCCACCCTGGGCCTCGGCGCGGCCTTCCGAGACGTCGAGCTACAAGCCGGGCAACGCCGCCGAGCCGCGCGACATCGAGGACTGGCGCAATTACGTGCGCACGGTGGCGACTCGCTACAAGGGGCGGATTCGCGCGTATGAAATCTGGAACGAACCCAATCTGAAAGGCTTCTACACCGGCACCCCGGAAAAACTTCTGGAGCTATCGCGCGTGGCCTACGAAACGCTCAAGGCTGTCGATCCGGCGATCACCATCGTCTCGCCCGCCGTAACGGGCGATGGCCGGCACCCCGAATGGTTGGATCACTATCTGGCGCTGGGCGGTGGTCAGTATGCCGACGTCATCGCTTACCACTTTTATGTGCCCCGCCAGGCACCGGAAGCCATGTTGCCCGTGATCGCCAAGGTGCAGCACATCATGCGCAAACACAATCAAGACCACAAACCCCTCTGGAACACCGAAACCGGCTGGCGTATCGCCAATAAAACCATCACGCAACGCATCGGTGCCGCAGGAGAAAACTGGTCCAACCTGGACGACGCACAGGCGGCCGCCTACGTGGCGCGGGCGCTGGTGCTGGGCTGGGCGGCAGGCGTGCAGCGCTTCTATTGGTATGCCTGGGATAACGTGGACATGGGCCTGATCGATCCCGCCGACAAGTCGCTGAAACCCGCCGGCGCGGCGTATGGCCGGGTACGCGAATGGATGCTGGGTGCCACCTTTGCCGGATGCAACGAAGACGGTAGCCTGTGGGTATGCACACTCATACGTGCGGACGGTAAGCCGGCGCGCATCGTATGGCGAACAGGCGGGGAAGCACTCTGGCAGGTGCCGGCCGCCTGGCAGGCGTTGACGCTGGAAACGCTTGCGGGCGATGTGCGTACGTTTGATGGGCAGCAAGTCGTGATGTTGGGGCAATTTCCTGTGCTTGTTCGATGAAAACCCGCGCGCGCACGGTTTGCATCATCCAGCGTCGTCTCACGCACTATCGTGTGCCGCTGTTTGACGCCCTGCGTGAACGGCTGGCGGAGCATGCAATCCGGCTGGTGCTTCTGGCTGGAAACGGGACCCCAGACGAGGAAAAAAAGCACGACAGCGGCGAATTGCACTGGGCAGCCCGGATACCCGCTCGTTATTGGCTGGGAAACCGTCTGTGCTGGCAGTCACTGGGGCAGCATCTTTCGGGTACCAATCTTGTCGTTGTCACCCAGGAAAACAAGCTCCTGCAAAACCATCTGCTCATGTTGAAACCGCGCAAGTTCAAGCTCGCTTTCTGGGGGCACGGTGCCAATCTGCAAAGCAACAATCCAAATGGATTAAAGGAACGTTTCAAACGCTGGACGACGAACCGGGTGGATTGGTGGTTTGCCTACACGCAGATGAGCGCGGATCTGGTAGGGGCGGCAGGTTTCCCCCATGAACGCATCACAGTGCTGAACAATGCCGTGGATACGGCAGAACTTTTGAGTCATCGGCAAACGGTTACCCCGGCGGAAACGCAGGCTTTGCGGGAGTCTCTGGGGTTGGGCGTGGGGCCAGTGGGGGTTTACGTGGGTTCGCTGTATGCCGACAAGCGGCTGGATTTTCTGTTCGATGCGGCCGAGGCAATCCGCGCCCGGGTACCGGATTTCCATCTGCTGATCATGGGCGAGGGGCCGGAAAGCGACAAGGTGCAGGCGTGGTGCGCAGCGCATCCCTGGGCGCGCTGGGTTGGCGCGAAATTCGGGCGTGACAAGGTGGCCTGTATGTCGGTTGCCAGCATCATGTTGAATCCTGGGGCATTGGGCTTGGCCATCATGGACTCATTTGTGTGTGAGGTTCCATTGTTGGTGGTTTCCAACGGGAATCATGGTCCGGAAATCGCGTACCTCGAAAACGGGGTGAATGGCCTGATGACGGCCAACGATTTGCAGGACTATGCGGATGCCTGCGTGCGCCTGCTGCAAAACCCGGTCGAGCTGGACCGGCTGCGTGCGGGGTGCGCGACCAGTGCGCGCGAGTACACGGTGGAAAACATGGCGCAGCGATTTGCCGAGGGCATCGAGCGTTGCCTGGATGCGCCGCGATACGACAGGCGGGCCGGCTGATGGCCACGCGCGTGCTGGTCGTCCACAACGCCTATCAGCATCGTGGCGGCGAGGATACGGTGGTGGAATCCGAGATTGCGCTGCTGCGGGCGCATGGTCATGCGGTGGAAACCTACACCCGCAGCAACGACGAGGTGGCCGGCCTGTCGTCGCTGGCGCTGGCGCGGCAAACGTTGTGGTCGGATCGCACGACGCGCGAGCTGGAAGCTGTGCTCGGCAACTTCCGGCCCGATGTGATCCACGCGCACAACACCTTTCCGCTGATTTCCCCTTCGCTTTACTGGGCGGCGGCGCGTGCCGGCGTGCCGGTGGTGCAGACGCTGCACAACTTCCGTCTGATGTGCCTGAATGCATTGTTCCTGCGCGAGGGAAAAGTGTGCGAGGACTGCATGGGGCAATTGCCGTGGCGCGGGGTGGCGCGGGCGTGTTATCGCGGTTCTCGCCCGGCGTCTGCGGCGCTGGCGGGGATGCTGGCGCTGCATCGCGGGCTGGGCACCTATCGCAACAAGGTGGCACGCTACATTGCGCTGAACGAATTCTGCCGGGGCAAGTTCATCGAGGGCGGCCTGCCTGCGGAGCGGGTGGTGGTTAAGCCCAATTTCGTGGATTTCGATGCAGTGGAACCGGCGCCACGATCCGGTCTGTTGTTCGTGGGCCGTCTGTCGGTGGAGAAGGGCATTGCGACGCTGGCCGAGGCAATGCGTTCGCTACCCGATGCCAGCCTGCGTGTGGCGGGCGAAGGTCCGGTAGCCGGGTTGCTCGATGGTGTGGCTGGCGTGACACGCCTGGGCAGCCAGCCAGGCGAGGCGGTGCGCGTGGAAATGGGCCGTGCCCAGGCGCTGGTGGTGCCGAGCATCTGCTATGAGAATTTTCCGCGCACGATTGTGGAGGCGTTTGCCAGTGGCTTACCCGTAGTCGCGAGTCGTATTGGGGCGCTGGCGGATATTGTGACGGAGGGCAAAACCGGGTTGCTGTTCGAGCTGGGCAATGCACGCGACCTGGCGGACAAGCTGGCCTGGGCGCTGGCGCATCCGGATGAGATGGCGGCGATGGGACGTAACGCGCGGGCGCAGTACGAGGCGGAGTATTCAGCCGAGGTGAATTACCGGCGCCTGATGACAATCTACGCCGAGGCGATGGAACACACAGATGCAAGACACAAGATGCAAGGTTCAAGGGGGAGCGGCTGAGGCTTGCGCGCCCGGCCGAATGGGATGACGAACACAAATGACCGGATCACCGGCAGCGTACTCGGCGCACGCATCGACGCGCTGTCTTGGAACGCCGCGCTGGATCGCCTGCTCAGTTGGGCGCACCGGCGTGAGTCCCGCTATGTCACGATCTGCAACGTGCATGTGGTGGTGAGCGCGTCGCAGGATGCGGATTACCGGGCCATCATCAACGGTTCCGACATGGCCACGCCGGATGGCGCGCCGGTGGCGTGGATGCTGCGGCGGCAGGGCTTTGCCGGGCAGCCGCGCATCAGCGGGCCGGATGTGATGTGGGCGCTGTGCGAGCGTGCGGCGGCAGAGGATTTGCCAATTTATTGCTACGGCAGTACCGATGCCACGCTGGCACGGCTGGAGGCGCGGCTGCGCGCGGCGTTTCCGTCGCTGAAGCTCACGATGGGGTCGCCGCCCTTTCGCGAATTGACGCCTGAGGAAGATGTGGCGGCGGTGGAACGGATCAACGCCAGCGGGGCGGGGATCGTGTTCGTGGGCCTGGGTTGCCCCAAGCAGGAGCGCTGGATGGCGGCGCACCGGGGCCGCGTGAATGCGGTAATGATCGGCGTGGGCGCGGCCTTCGATTTCCACGCCGGCACGGTGCAGCGCGCGCCGGCGTGGATGCGCGACAACGGACTGGAATGGCTGCATCGGTTGCTCTCGGAACCCAGGCGTTTGTGGAAGCGCTATCTGGTGACGAATACGCTGTTCATCGTCGGCGCGGCAAGACAGTTGCTTGGCAAGTAAGATTCAAGTTGCAAGGGGAGATGGGTTTCGGCACAAAAGTATTTGCGCCCAACGAAATCCACGTCGCTTTGCGCCAACCCTTTTGTCAAGGAGGTTGGCTTCCTGGTTGGCAATCCCTTGCCAACGTAAAATACGCTTTTCCGGCGGGAGGGCATTCCAGCTTTCCACGATCCGGATCAAGACAGAACAAGGCAAACAGCAATGAAAGTGTTATTGACCGGCGGCGCCGGCTATATCGGTTCTCACACGGCGGTGGAGTGTCTGGAGGCGGGGCACGAGGTGGTGGTGTTCGACAATCTGTCGAACAGCAGTCCCAAGGCGCTGGAGCGGGTCGTGCAAATCACTGGCAAGCACCTGACGTTTGTGCAGGGCGACATCCGCGAGCGCGCGGCGCTGCGCAGGTTGTTTGCGGACCATGTCATCGATGCGGTGGTGCACTTCGCCGGGCTGAAGGCGGTGGGCGAATCGGTACAAAAACCGCTGCTGTATTACGACAACAATGTCGCGGGCACGATTGCGTTGTGCGAGGAAATGGCCAGGGCAGACGTGAAGCGCATCGTGTTCAGTTCGTCTGCCACGGTATATGGCGATCCGGCAAGCGTGCCGATCCGTGAGGATTTTCCGGTGGGGGCGACGACCAATCCCTATGGCCGCAGCAAGTACATCATCGAGGAAATGCTGCGCGATGTTCACCAGGCCAACCCGGACTGGAGCGTGGCGCTCTTGCGCTATTTCAACCCGGTTGGCGCGCACGAATCCGGCCTCATCGGCGAGGATCCGCGCGGCATTCCCAACAATCTCATGCCCTACATTGCGCAGGTGGCTTCGGGCCGGCGCGAATATCTCAACGTGTTCGGCAACGATTACCCTACGCCGGATGGCACGGGCGTGCGCGACTACATCCATGTGGTGGACCTGGCGCGCGGCCACGTGCGTGCGCTGGATGTGGTGGCCCAAACATCGGGCGTGCGGGTGTGGAACCTGGGCACTGGGCACGGCTATAGCGTGCTGGACATGGTGCGCGCGTTTGGCAGAGCCTGCGGCCACGAAGTGCCTTATAGGATCGTGGGCAGGCGACCAGGCGACATCGCGCAGTGCTGGGCCGATCCCTCACGTGCGGAACGCGAATTGAACTGGCGCGCGCAATACGATCTGGCGCGCATGTGCGAGGACACCTGGCGCTGGCAGTCGATGAACCCGATGGGGTACGAGGAAGCGTGAGTGTTATGGCGGGAATCTTTTGCCGCCCCATGCAACTCGTCTCTCCCCGCCCTTTGGGTACCCCTTTGAAAATGGGGTAAACGGGAAGGCAGTCATGCAACACCTCGCTGACATGTTTGACTGGTATGCTCGGTACAGACTATTGCAGTTACCCGCAACAATGCCCCTCCACCGCCTTGCCCTTCTTCCTGCTTTTCTCTTGCTTGTCATGTATTTCTGGGGCAACAGCCAGCCAGAGGCGGCCGGCCTGATTCCGGCGCCGTGGGACAAGCTGGCGCATCTGGCATGGTATGCGGTGCTGTCGGGTTTGCTGCTGACAGGGTTTGGCCGTCGCGCCTGGCCGTGGATTTTTACCGCCATGCTGTTGCTGGCAGGTTGGGATGAATGGCATCAGGCCACCCTGCCCGGCCGGTAGCCGGGCATGGATGACTGGATTGCGGATGCCGTGGGTGTTTCGATCGGGCTGTGGGTGGCGCGTGTGGCGATTGATTCATTCCGGCGGAAAAGTATTCCCGCCCGATAAAACCCGAATCCCCCCGCCCTTCAGGCGACCCGCTTTATCAAAGGGGGCAACATGACTGCTGGCCGGAATACCTTGCGGACATGAACATCAACCTCTGGCGGGAAAGTGTTCCCGCCCTGCGGCTTACCGCCTCATCGCAGCATGCGGACCTTGCCGCAAAATTATGCTAGGCTTCGCCCCATATCGAATTCCCTGAACCTTCAGCTGGAGACACCTTGGGAAAAATCCTGTTTCTGATCGGGCTGGGCCTGGTCATCTTTCTTCTGCTCAAAAGCTACAAGCGCAGCCTCAACCGTCCGGACAGGGACATGCCTGTCCAGCAGGATCCGGAGGACATGGTCAAGTGTGCGCACTGCGGGGTGAACCTGCCCCGCTCCGAAGCCATCTTCTCGCAGGGAGAATTCTTCTGTACTCAGGAACATCAGCGGCTGGGACGGAAGTAAATTCCCTTGGCCGTTATCCGGGTCTGTCCGGATATTTCCCTTCCCACTGGCGTTCGCTCGACTATTTCAATCTTTACCGGCTGACGCTTGCCGCGGCGCTGTCTTTCACCTCCCTGCTGCTGACTTCCGACTGGCCGCTGGGCAGCCAGAATCCCGGCCTGTTCAAGATCGCGTCCTTCGTCTATCTGCTCTGCTCGGCCCTGTTCGTGATTGCCATTCGCGCGCGCTGGCCCACGTTTCCATTTCAGCTGTCGGTGCAGATCCTTTGCGATGTGGTGTTCATTACCCTGCTTTCCAGCTCAAGCGGCGGCGTGACGAGCGGACTGGGCCTGCTTTTGCTGGTGCCGCTGTCTTCGGCGGGCCTGATCGGCAGCGGGCGCGTGGCGCTGTTCTTCGCGGCGGTCGCTGCCATTTCCATGCTGTTGATGCACAGTTACGGCGTGTTGCACTGGCGGGCTTCGACGAACGATTTCCTGCAGGTCGCGCTGCTCAGCCTGAGCTATTTCGTTGTCGCATGGCTGGCGCATTTCCTCACCCGCCGCGCGCTGATCTACGAGCATGCGGCGCAGGAAAAGGCGATCGAGCTCGCGCGCATCAACCGCATCCATGCCGTGGCGGCGGGCGATTCGCCCGATGGCGTGCTGGCCGTGGACGCGGGGGGACACATCACCTACGGCAATCCACAGGCCGCGAAGCTGCTGGGGTATGAAACCCTCCAGCCCGGCACCCGCCTGCAGGATGCGGCGCCCTCGCTGTATGCCCCGTTTTCGGCCTGGCTCAAGCGCAAGGGGCCGCAATCCGCCAGCCTGCCCGAACGGAGCGTGAACGTGCGTTTTCTGTCCCTTGAAAACAGCAGCGAGAACCTGCTGCTGCTGGAAGATCCCACCCGGGCCGAGTCGCTGGCCCGGCAGATCAAGCTGGCCGCGCTGGGCCGGTTGACGCTGAGCATCGCGCACGAAATCCGCAATCCGCTGTCGGCCATCAGCCATGCCGCGCAGCTCATGGGCGAAGAAAATCCCGACGAGGAAACCCTGAAGCTGACCACCATCATCCGCAATAATGTCCAGCGGCTGGATCACATGGTGCAGGACATTCTTGCCCTGAACCGCCGTGACCGTCAGGAGAGGGAGAATCTGGCCCTCGCGCCCTTTATCGAGACCTGGATCAGGGAATGGCGCCAGGCTGAAGAAATACCTGAAAACGCCGTCATTATGGAAATGAAGAACACCGCCACGCTTTGTTTCGCGCCCCAGCACCTGCGACAGATTCTGTGGAACCTGTCGCGCAATGCCTGGCGTCACAGCCGGCAGCAGCCGGGCAGCCTGCGATATTCACTCGTGGAATGGGGCCAGTCGGTGGTGCTGGAAATCGCCGATGACGGCCCCGGCGTGCCCGAAGAGAACCAGTCGCGGCTGTTCGAGCCCTTCTACACGACTTCCGCCCAGGGAACCGGCCTGGGTCTGTACATCGCCCGGGAACTTGCCGATGCCAATGACGCGCGGCTCGAGTTCGCGGGCAACAGGCCCGGTGCGTGCTTCAGGCTGACCATGACGAACCGGACATGCTGAAAACCCCGCGCATCCTCATCATCGATGACGAGCCCGACCTGCTCGACCTGATGGACCTGACCCTGGTGAAAATGGGCCTGGAAACGCGGCGCGCCGGCAGCGTCGCGCAGGCCAGGCAGGAGCTCGCCGGGGGGCAGTTCGATCTGTGCCTGACCGACATGCGCCTGGGTGACGGCAGCGGGCTCGACGTGCTGCGCTTCATCAGCGAACACCATCCGGCCACGCCGGTCGCTGTCATCACGGCCTTTGGCAATACGCAGAATGCCGTCGAGGCGCTCAAGGCGGGCGCGTTCGATTACCTGTCCAAACCGGTGGCGCTGGACCAGTTGCGCACGCTGGTCAAGACCGCGCTGAAGGTGCCCGATAAACCGGGCAGCATTGCCACCGGCAGCGTTCCCGGCGACATGCTGGGGGAATCCGCCGCCATGCAGGAAATCCGTGCGCAGATCGACAAGCTCGCGCGCACGCTGGCACCCGTTCACATCACCGGCGAATCGGGCAGCGGCAAGGAGCTGGCGGCGCGGCGCATCCATGCGCTGGGTTCGCGCGCAAGCGGCCCGTTCGTGCCGGTGAATTGCGGGGCGATTCCCGAAACGCTGATGGAAAGCGAGTTCTTCGGCTACCGCAAGGGGGCGTTCACCGGCGCCAACGAGGACCGCGAGGGCTTTTTCCAGGCGGCCCACGGCGGCACGCTTTTTCTGGATGAGGTGGCCGACCTGCCGCTGTCCATGCAAGTCAAGCTGCTGCGTGCGATCCAGGAAAAAAAGGTGCGCAAGGTCGGCGCCACGCAGGAAGACGCTGTCGACATCCGCATCATCAGTGCCACGCATCAGAAGCTGGCGCAGATGGTCGAAGCCGGCAGTTTCCGCCAGGATCTGTATTACCGCCTGAATGTCATCGAGCTCAACATGCCCAGCCTGCGCGAGCGGCGCGACGACATACCGCTGCTGGCCGATGCGCTGATCGCGAGAAGCGGCAGTGGCCGCAACATCCGGCTGTCTGAGGATGCGCGGAAGCTGCTGCAGTCCTATTCGTTTCCCGGCAACGTGCGCGAACTGGAAAACATCCTCGAACGCGCGATGGCGCTGGCGGATGGCGAATCGATCCAGCCGTCCGACCTGAATCTGTCACCCGAACCCGAGTTCAGCCCCTCGCTTGAAACCTCCGGCACCCTGCCGGGAAACCTGCAGGATTACCTCGACAGGATCGAGCGCGACGTGCTGACCAAATCGCTGGAACAGACCCGCCACAACAAGACCGCCGCCGCAAGGTTGTTGGGCATTACCTTCCGCTCGCTGCGCTACCGGCTGGAACGTCTGGGCATTGAATAGGGAACCCGGCGGGAGAGGTTTCCCGCCCTGCGGATTCACGGAGCTATACCAACAGCCTGTGCAGGTCGGCAATCCCTTGACTACATCTTGCAGACAGCTCAGGCCAGCGCAATCGCCAGGTAGGTCACATACAGCGCGCCATTGATCCACAAGTGCCAGACGCGCAGGCCGCCACGCTGCAGCTTCCAGCGCAACCACAGGGCCGCCAGCAGGGTGATGACGACGCCGGTCAGCACTTCTTTCACCGGCATCCAGGGGGTGAGGGAAATGCCGATGGCCGGAAGCAGCGTGCCCTGGAACACCATCGCCCCGCTGATGTTGCCAAATGCCAGCGTGTCCTTGTGCTTGCGTATCCACAGGATCGAGTTCACTTTCTCCGGCAGCTCGGTGGCAATCGGAACGATCATCAACGACAGCACCAGGGCGGAAATGCCCAGGATCGGCGCGGCATGCTCCACCCCGTGGATGAAGCCCTTGGCGCCCGCCACCAGCAATGCCAGCCCCAGAGCAAGCTGAATCAGGATCAACGGCATGTTCTCGGGCAGGCCGAGGCGCGACAGCCACATGTGCTCCTCTGCTTCGGTGGCATGGCCATCCGCGACCAGCTTGCTCGATGCGCGCAGGGTCAGCATGATGTAGATGAAATAAATCATCACCATGACGAATGCAATGGCGGCCCTCACCCACGACTGGGCGTGCGGGATGAACATCGCCACCAGCGAAAGCGAAAACGCCATCAGGAAGAAATCGAGGTCACGCTTGAGACCGCTGCGTTCAGGGGTCAGGTGTCCGTCGCGGCCGCGCTTTTTCAGTACCGCCAGGCTCATCAGGAACAGCGACAGCGTGGAGAGCATGAGCGGCGCGCCGAGGATGGCGCCCACACCGATCTCCTCGTTGACCCGGGTGTTTGCCGTTCCGGCAAAAATCGCCAGCAAGGGAACGAGTGTTTCCGGCAATGCCGTGCCAACCGCGGCAAATATCGAGCCTGTCACGCCTTCCGAAATCCTGAGTTTCTCGCCCAGGTGTTCGAGCGCGTTGACGAAGACTTCGGCCGCGACAAGGATCAGAATCAGAAATCCGAATATTTCCAGAAAAAGCATGTATTACCCCGGCACATGAACGTCGGGCATTGTATCCCGATATTCCGGTCAGACACCCTGTTTGAATCTTGCGGACGACTGCCGTTGCGGCTATGTTCTCCGGATGAGTTTTGCCGAACTGACCGAATTCGATTTCCATGCACGCATGGCCGCTACCGGCGGCATCGCGCTGGTGATGTTCTCAGGCCCGGATTGCGGCGCTTGCAGGCGGATGGAAAAACACCTGCCGCAATGGCTGTCTGACTATGCGGATCATTTCTACAAGGTGGACGTCCAGCGCAGCACCGCGCTCGCGCGTGCCTATGAGGTGTTTCATCTGCCGGCCCTGTTCGTGTTCGTGGACGGCCATTACCATGGTCCGCTGCATGCCGAGGCAGCACCCGCGCCGTTGATCGCAGCGCTGGGCAAACTCATCAGCGAACCTGCGCGCGAGGAACCATGATGAGACTCGATTCTGCCGGCTGGCTCGATGAAGCCGAAAAAATTCCCTCGCCGAATTTCGACGAACGTCCGGAAGGCGAGCAGCCGTCGCTGATCATTCTTCACAACATCAGCCTGCCGCCGGGCGAATTCGGCGGCAACGCCGTGGAAGCCCTGTTCACCAACCAGCTCGACTGGGATGCGCATCCCTATTATCAAGCCATCCGGGGGCTGAGGGTTTCCGCGCATTTCTTCATCCGCCGCGATGGCGCGCTCATCCAGTTCGTGCCCTGTGGCATGCGCGCGTGGCATGCGGGTGCCTCGCAATGGCAGGGCCGGGAACGATGCAACGACTTTTCCATCGGCATTGAACTTGAAGGCACCGACGAAAGGCCTTTCACCGAAACCCAGTATGTACGCCTGAATTCACTGATCGACACATTGAAATCGGTTTATCCCATCCGAGCCGTCACCGGCCACAGCCATGTCGCGCCGGGCCGCAAAACCGATCCAGGTCCTTGTTTTGACTGGAAACGCATCGGGATGGATTCCGACGCGGCAGGCTCATGATTTTTCCGCTGCCTGGCCGTCAGGTCAGATTTTGCAATTATTCACAGCCCCGGTTAACTGAATCGCAGCAATTAGGTACTAAAATGAGGAGTCTAGAATATTAACCCGACCTGAGGAGTATGAAATGCGAATTTCCGTGAAAGCACTGAGTATTGCCCTTGTAGCCGCTGGTCTTGGGGGCCCAGCCACTCAAGCCATGGCAGAAAAGTATTACGACCCGACCAATACCGCCAAGGGCAACGAAGCTGGCAAAACCACGGGCTTCGATCTGTTCAAGACCATCGGCTGTCCGGGACGCCAGTTGCTTGACCCGCCCTGCAAGGAAGACGCCCCAGCCCCGGCACCGGTTCCTGAGCCCAAGCCCGCTCCGGTCGTGGCCAAGCCGGCACCCGCTCCGGCCCCAGAGCCCAAGCCCATGACCAAGACCGAGTGCATGGCCAACGCCAAGCCAGGCGAGTGCTATGTCATGATCGTGAAGGATCCGGTCTATCGCACCGAGAAGGTCAGGAAACTGGTCAAGGAAGCCGGCGAAAAAATCGAGATCGTGCCGCCCGTCTACAAGGCGGTGAAGGTTCACGTCACCAGCGAGGAAATCCAGGAAGTGATTCCCGCCGTGTATGAGACCGTCAAGGAAAAGGTCATGATCAAACCGGCCACGACACGGCAGGAAAGCGTGCCTGCGGTGTTCGAGGAAGTCGAGGAGCGGGTCGTCACCAAGCCAGCCGGCAAGAAACCCGTCGACGTGCCCGCCGTGTATGAGGACGTCAGCGAAAAGGTTCTGGTTCGCGAAGCCTATACCACATGGAAAAAAGGCACGGAGACCAATATCCAGAAAATCGATCCAAAGACGGGCGACATTTTCTGCCTGGTTGAAGTCCCGGCCGAATACAAGACCGTTACGAAGCGCGTGCTGAAAACACCCGCATCCGTGCGTTACGAGGACATTCCCGCGGAATATGGCACCATCAAGAAGGTGGTGCTGAAGAGCCCCGAGACAACGCGTTCCGTGCCGGTTCCGGCCGAGTATGCCGAACGCGACGTGATCAAGCTGGTGAAGCCGGCGCAGACCGTCAAGAAAACCGTGCCGGTGGACTATGTTCGTGAAATCATGCAGGAAGTGACCCCCGCGCAGGAAAAACGCGTCCCGGTTCCGGCCGAGTATGCCGAAGTGGAGCAGCAGGTACTGGTCAGCGCCGGCAAGGAATACTGCACCCAGGTACTGTGCGATGTGAACGCCACACCCGCCAAGATTGGTTTGATCCAGAAAGCCTTGCAGGCTTCCGGCTTCAATTCAGGTTCCAGCGGAGTGCTCGACATGCAAACCATGGAAGCCATCCTGGCTTTCCAGAAGGCCAAGGGCATCGACGACAAGGGTTATATCACGGTGGATACGCTCAACGCGCTGGGCGTGCCCATCAAGTAATCGGTATTCACATCCCGTGCAAGCCCTTCCGACCGGAAGGGCTTTTTTATTCTGTCGTGAAATGTCGCGATGGCGCATTTGCGCCATAATCAAGCAGTCCCTATTCACAGCGACAGGCATGACAAGGCTCATGACACCTGACCAGAGCGGTTTTCTGCCCTTCTTGCTGATTCTGCTCGCCACGACCCAGCTCCTTGTTGCCTGTACGACGCTCAAGGACAGGCACATCAACCAGCGTCAGCCCTCTTTTGCGATTTCGCGCGATACGCCAACCCGGCTGAGGCAGTTGGCCTACACGCCGCCCGACGACCTGCCGGATGCCTCCGGCTTCGTGCTGCTCGATTCGGGCATGGATGCGCTATCCAGCCGCCTGTGGCTGGCCGATCAGGCGGAAAAATCGCTCGACGTGCAGTATTACATCTTCCATGGTGACAAAACCGGCGCGGTCGTCGCCGATTCGCTACTGCGGGCCGCCCAGCGCGGCGTTCGTGTCCGTGTGCTGCTGGACGATATTTATGTATTTGAGAATGAATCGAACATTCTCGCGCTTGACTCGCAGCCCAATCTGGAAATTCGCGTGTTCAACGCCTTCCGTCACCGAGGCGGCAATCCATTGGTGCGGCTTTCCCAATTTCTCGTTGACGGGGACCGCCTCAACCGGCGCATGCACAACAAGCTGTTCATTGCCGACAACCAGTACGGCATTACCGGCGGGCGCAACATCGGCGACGAATATTTTCAGGCTCACGAGGAGTTCGGATTCATCGACCTCGATGTGCTGACATCCGGTCCGGTAGTGGACGAGATGTCTAAAGCCTTCGATGACTACTGGAATAGCAATGCGGTGGTGCCTGTCCGCGCCATTCCGGGCTACAAGCGCGCGCGGCAGCAGTTGCCAGCGCTTGGCGAAGCCCTGTCTAACGCAAGAAAATCCATGGAGGCGACGCCGTACTGGAAAGCGCTCCAGGCAAGACCATTGTCCGCGCAATTCCAAAGCGGCGAGTTTTACTGGCTGGATGGCGTCGCCCATGCCGTGGTTGACCCACCCGAGAAAATCGATGGCGGTTTGCACATCAGCGATCTGCTGCTGGGCCAGATGATCGGACTGCGCGTCGATCCTGAAGAAGAGCTGATGATCGTTTCTCCCTATTTCGTGCCGGGCAAGATCGGCATGGACTGGCTGGCCTACCTGCGATCACGCAATGTGAACATCAAGGTGCTGACCAATTCGCTGGCTGCCAACGATGTGCCGCTGGTGCACGCGGGCTATGCGCGCTACCGCGAACCGCTGTTGGATATGGGCGTAGAGCTGTTTGAACTCAAGCCGCTGCCCAACACTTCGCCCAAAAGGAAAAATCTCGCCGGCAGCGGCTCTTCCCGCTCAAGCCTGCACGCAAAAACTTTCGTGTTCGACCGCAAGCGTGCATTCATCGGCTCGTTCAATTTCGATCCACGCTCGGCCCTGCTCAACACCGAACTGGGGCTGGTCATCGACAGCCCGATCATCGCCGAAATCGTCGCCCTCATGTCCGGGCAGGGCATGGCGCCACTCAACAGTCATCGCCTGTCCTTGAGCAACGGCAAGGATGGAAAGAACAGGATCGTCTGGACCAGCGAAACGGATCAAGGCCCTGTCGGCACCGACGGCGAACCCAATGCCACGCGCTGGCAACGCTTCTTGATGGATGTGCTGATGCTGCTGCCGATCGAGGGGAATCTTTAATCGAAAACAACTGTCTTGTTCGCGTACACCAGCACGCGGTTGTCGATGTGCCAGCGCACCGCGCGCGACAACACGATTTTCTCCAGGTCGGCACCCTTGCGGATCAGGTCCTCCAGCGAATCGCGATGCGAAATCCGTGACACGTCCTGCTCGATGATGGGTCCGTCGTCCAGCACTTCGGTCACATAGTGCGAGGTTGCGCCGATCAGCTTCACGCCGCGATCGAATGCCCTGTGATACGGCTTGGCGCCGTGGAACGCGGGCAGGAAGGAATGATGGATGTTGATGATGCGGTTTTCATAGTGGCGGATGAAATCCTGACTCAACACCTGCATGTAGCGCGCCAGCACGATGAAGTCGACTTGCTCGCGATGCAGGATCGCCATCTGTATCTTTTCCGCCTCTTCCTTGTTGTCCTTGTTAACCGTGATGTGCTGGTAGGGCACGCGATAGGTCTCCGCCAGCCAGCGCGTGTCCTCGTGGTTGCTCAGGATGATGGGAATCTCGCAATGCAGTTCGCCGCTCTGGTAGCGGTAGAGCAGGTCAGCCAGGCAATGGTCGAATTTGGATACGAAAATCGCCATGCGCGGCTTGCGGCCGGATTCCGAAAGCTTCCAGTCCATTTGGTGCTTCGCGGCGATCGGCGCGAAGGCCGCGGCAAAATTCTCCAGCGGCAATGAAAAGCCATCCAGGTCCCATTCCACGCGCATGAGGAACAGTTTTTTCTCTGCATCCTGGTGCTGGTCGGCATGCAGGATATTGGCGTTATAGGTCAGCAGGAAATTGGCGATGGCGGCGACCAGACCCTTCTGGTCTGGGCAGGAAAGCAGCAGTACGGCAGAGTTTTTCATGATTGTTGTGGGTGGTGTTCGGGCAAGGTTTCAGACAGCCGACATGATAGCTTTGAAACCCTGCCATGCGTCATGGTTGAAGCCCTTATCCTGATACAGGATGGCGGTCACGCCAGTCGGCAAGTCGAACAAGACAATCGCTCAATTCCGGAGTCCAGTGCACACCCGAAATGGGATGGGCACGGGTGGCGCGCGTCATGCTGCCGCCTGCCCAGACTTCGACCCGGCCCGGCAGCCGATTTCGCAAAAGCCTGAGGGCAGCCACGCCCTGACGGGGCGGGAAGGCCGCGCTGAAAGACAACACCAGCACATCGACGACATGGCCGACAACGGCCCGGACGATATCCTCCATGGGGGTTTGCACCCCCAGGCTCAGGCAATGGACCCCCTCTGGCGCGAGCACACCCTCGACCATCAGCAAACCCAAACCGTGCTCTTCACCGGGCAGGGTAGTGAGCAGCACTCGCGGGCGTCTACCCATGGTCGGCAGGTTGCCAATGGCGGTGCGTAACAGCCGGCTCAGTTCCTCGGAATAAAGATGTTCCTGGTGAACACCAAGTTTACCGGCGGCCCACAGATTGCCCACCTGCTCATTGAGCTGCGGCACCGTGTCCAGGACAAATTGCTGCAAACCCTGCTTGGCAAGCAGTTGCGACAGGGCCTGCCTCAGACCGCGGTTATCGTCGGACAAGACCTCGTCCATGATCAACCGGAAAGGCAGCGGCAGGTCTTGCCCTTCCTTGGCAGTAGCTTGTGTTTGCGCCAGCGCCTGAAGTTCTTCGGCCGTCAACGAGAATAGCTTGCCTGGCCGAAACCCACGGTCTATCAGGCGCTTGATCACATGCAGCCGTTCGATCTGCTCCAGGTCATAGACGCGTTCGCCCGATTCGGAACGTATCGGAGCGGGAAATCCATAACGGCGCTCCCATACGCGCAGTACGTCCTTGGACAGGCCGGTTTCACGTTCGACTTGAGCAATCGTAAGCATGTTCGGATTATGGTTAAGAAAATCCATTTTGTCCAGGACAGATACTTGACAACCGGCTCGAAGGCATCTAGATTTCGAACATGTCTATTATTTGTCCAGGACAAAACATGAAATTGTTCTCTTTTTTTCTGTTCTCCGCGCTGCTGACCCTGCCTCTTGGTGCCCACGCCCAGGATACCTGCCCAACCCTGCTGGATCACGAATTCACGCGGCTATCTCCCGGCAAATCCGAAAATCTTTGCCAATACCGCGGCAAGGTCATTCTGGTGGTAAACACCGCGTCGCGTTGCGGTTTTACCCCCCAGTTCGAGGGCCTGCAAAAACTCTACAATCGTTATCGCGCCAAGGGTTTTACCGTTTTGGGTTTTCCCTCCAACGATTTCAATCAGGAACTCGCCGAAGGCAAGGACATTGCCAGTTTCTGCAAGCTTAACTACGGGGTCGATTTCCCCATGTTCGAGAAATCCAGCGTACGGGGCGCCAAGGCCAACTCGTTCCACCAAGCCCTGACGCGCGCCACGGGTTCCGAGCCAAGCTGGAATTTTCACAAATACCTGATCGCGCGCGATGGCAAGACGGTGATTCCGCTGGAAAGCCGGATCGAACCGGACAGCCGTGAAGTGCGGACCAAGATCGAAGCCATGCTGGAACAACGAGGCTGAGATGGATCGGATTCATCACGTTGCCTTGCAGGTCTACGATATTGCGCGCGCGGTTGACTGGTACAGCCAGCACTTTGACTGCCTTGTCACTTACCAGGACACGAGCTGGGCCCAGCTTCGGTTTGCAAACATCAACCTGGCGCTCGTCAAACCAGAGCAACACCCTCCCCACATCGGCCTTGCCCGCCCGGACGCCCGCAACTTTGGCGAGCTTGCGGTGCATCGCGATGGCTCGGCTTCAGTATACGTCCGCGATCCGAGCGGCAACGCAGTGGAAATCATCGACTCGATCAGCCTCGAGGAAACACCATGAATGCACCCGAACGCTTTTTTCTTCCGGATACCCAATCCGAAACCGACCCCCGCAACCTGCCGATCCAGCGTGTCGGCGTCAAAGGTCTGCGTTACCCCATGCGGGTCGTCAATGCCGCCGGAGATGATATTGCCACCATCGGCACATTCTCGATGACGGTCGGCTTGCCGGGCGACCAAAAGGGCACCCACATGTCGCGCTTTGTGGAACTGCTGGAAGCCCTGCCGCCACGCCTGCGCCTGGAAGACTTTGCCGCGCTGGAGGCCGCCATGCGCAAACGCCTCGGCGCCGACAGCGGCCGCCTGGACGTTGCCTTCCCGTATTTCATTCGCAAGTCCGCTCCCGTCTCGGGGGTGGCCAGCCTGCTCGATTACGACGCCCGCGTCATCGTCGAAGGCAAACATGAACACAGCCAACGCACACAGCTACATCTGACGATTGCCGCCACCAGCCTGTGTCCCTGTTCCAAGAACATCTCCGAGTATGGCGCCCATAACCAGCGCTCACACCTGACGGTTCGCGTCGAAACCGCCGGCCTGCAACTGGAAGCGCTGGCCGCGCTGGTCGAGGCGCAGGCGTCCTGCGAAGTCTTTGGCCTGTTGAAACGGCCGGACGAGAAATATGTCACCGAACGCGCCTACGACAATCCTAAGTTCGTCGAAGACCTGGTGCGGGACATTGCCCTTGCCCTGGCCGCGCACCCGCAAATCGGCCACTACCACGTGACGGCGGAGAACTTCGAATCCATTCACAACCACTCGGCCTTTGCCGAGCTTTGGAGCGAGCCTGCCCCGAACGAGGGAATCTGATATGAACACGACCGCCACCGCCTTGAACTGGGTCGAGCAGGGACGCATCCCAGACGCCCTGGTACGCGCCGGCATTCGCCAGCTGTGCCGCCAGCGCCTCTTGGAGACGGCCGGCGATGACTGCGAGACTGCTGCGACACTGACCCACGCATTCGCCGACATGTTGGCGCGCAGCCCGATCGCGGTGGCCACCGACGCGGCAAATGCCCAGCATTACGAATTGCCGCCGGATTTTTTCGGGCACGTCCTCGGCGCGCATCGCAAGTACAGCAGCTGCTTTTGGGACGCCGATACCCCCCATCTCGAACAGGCTGAAGCCCGCGCGTTGCAACTGACCTGTGAACATGCCGACATCATGGACGGCCAGCAAATTCTGGAACTGGGCTGCGGTTGGGGCTCGCTGTCCCTGTGGCTGGCCAGCCATTTCCCCAATGCGCGCATCACGGCCATCTCCAATGCCGCGCCGCAGCGGGAATTCATCGAAAAGCAGGCACGACAGCGCGGCCTTGACAACCTCACCGTGCTGACCGCCAACATGACGGATTTCGCTCCCGTGCATCCATTCGACCGCATTGTCTCGGTGGAAATGTTCGAGCACATGCGCAACTGGCCTGCGCTGTTCAAGCGCGTGAGCAACTGGCTGGCTCCCCGTGGCAGGTTTTTCATGCACGTGTTCGTGCATCGCCATGCCCCCTACCTGTTCGAGTGCCGCGACCCCTCCGACTGGATGAGCCAGCACTTCTTCACCGGCGGCATGATGCCATCGGATGATCTGGCGCTCTTTTTCCAGGACGACCTGCGGCTGCTTCGACGCTGGCGCTGGAATGGCCGGCACTATGCAAAAACCGCCAACGCCTGGCTGGAAAACATGGACCACAACCGCTCTGCCCTGACCGATATCCTGATCGAGGCCTACGGTGATGCCCAGGCCGAAATCTGGCGCCAGCGCTGGCGCGTCTTCTTCATGGCCTGCGCCGAGCTGTTCGGCTACGACGATGGCCAGACCTGGTTCGTTTCGCACTACCTGTTCGAGCGCCGCCCATGATGCCGAATCCGGCCCCAGCCCGAGTACCCATCTCCCGATCACAGGCCAGGTCTTCACTGCCCGCCGGCCAGGTCGTGGTCAATCTGCTGTGCTTCCAGGCAAGCTGGTTTGCTGCCGTGCTGGGCGCTGCCAACGGCATCGCCTGGCTGGGCCCGCTGGTCATTGCTCTCAACTTGGGCCGGCATCTGCTCGATGCCGAACATCCGTCATACGAAGCCCTGTTGCTGCTTGTTGCCGCAGCGTCAGGGGCAGTATTCGAATTCTTGCCTTACGAATCGGGCTGGATCGATTACCCCGGCCATGCCGCGCATGTCGTCCCGCTGTGGATGATCGCCCTGTGGATGAATTTTGCCACTGTGCTCAATGTGTCCTTGCGCAGTCTCCGGCGTCGGCCGTGGCTGCTGGCGCTCTTTGGCGCAATAGGTGGCCCGGCCGCCTACTGGGGCGGGGCCAGCCTCGGTGCCATGGAATGGCTACAGCCCTTGCCGGCGCTGGCGTACCTCGCCATGGGCTGGGCCATGCTAACGCCCTTATTGGCTTGGCTGGCATTCAGACTGGACGGGTTTGCGCATGGCCATTGACTGGAACGCCGCCATGAACGCCCTGCTGGTCATGCTCGGCCAGGGCGGCGTGGTCTGGCTGATCAGCCTGCCGCTAAAAAACGCCAGCATTGTCGACAGCTTCTGGTCGATTTTCTTTGTGGCCGGAGCCGCGTCCTACTACTTTCTGATCCCGCAGCCAGGCGGGCGATCCGTGCTTATCGCCACCCTGCTGCTGGCATGGGCCGTGCGACTGGCCGCGCACATTACCTGGCGCAACCGCGGCCAGGGCGAGGACCGGCGCTATCAGGCAATCCGCGCGCGCAATCAACCGCACTATGCAATCAAGAGCCTGGTCTATGTTTTTTGCCTGCAGGCGGTACTGGCCTGGATTGTCGCGCTGCCCCTCTTTGGCGCGCTGTCGGGCCAGGCCCCGCTGGGCTGGCTGGATGCGCTGGGCATTCTGCTCTGGCTGGCCGGATTCGGTTTCGAGGCAATCGGTGACTGGCAGCTTGCCCGCTTCAAGGCAAACCCTGCCAATGCAGGCAAGGTCATGGATCGCGGGCTGTGGCGCTACACACGGCATCCCAACTATTTTGGGGAATCGCTGATCTGGTGGGGCTTCTGGCTGATTGCCGCAAGCGCCGGCCATGCCTGGACCCTCGTCTCGCCGCTGCTCATGACTTACATGCTGCTCAAGATTTCCGGCGTGGCGCTGCTGGAAAAGGACTTGCAGGCACGCCGCCCGGCCTATGCCGATTACATCCGCCGGACCAATGCCTTTGTGCCGGGCTTACCCAGAGACGTTACATTGCGGAGGAAAACACCATGATCCGGGCAAACCTTGCAGCTCGCCTGTTGGCCAGCATCACGCTTGGCCTGGCACTCACCCTCCCAGCGCACGCCTATCCGCAAAAGGCCTGGCGTTTCCAGGTGCTGCTGGATGACAAGCCGATCGGTCATCACAACTTTACACTCAGGCTCGAACACAGCGGCAAGCAGATCCTGCAAAGCCAGGCCGAGTTCAACGTCAGCTTTCTCGGCATCCCGGCCTATCGATATCGACACAACACGGTCGAGCGCTGGGAACAGGGCTGCCTGACCGAAATTGCCTCGCAGACCCATCGCAACGGCCAGACTGTGATACTGACCGGCAAGAAAGACAAGCGTGAAATGGTGCTGGCGACTGACAAGGGCGAAGTCGTCCTTGCCGGCTGCGTGATGAGCTTTGCCTACTGGAACCCGGACATTCTCAAGCAGCGCAGGCTGCTCAATGCGGAGACCGGCGAATACCACGAGGTCAGGGTCAAAAGCCTGGGTGGCGAATCACTCGCCTTGCCGGGCAAGTCCGTCATGGCCAAGCACTACCGCCTGGAAACCGACAGATTCAGTATCGATCTTTGGTATGGCCCCGACGCCCAGTGGCTGGCGCTGGAAAGCAAGATCGAAGGTGGCCGCAGCCTGCGCTACGTCATCGACCCAACCCGCCAAAGCCTGCAAGTAAAGAGCCGTCATGCCTAGAGTGCTTGCCCCGCTGCTGTTGCTGGCCGGTTGCGCAAGCCAGACCCAACCGCCCATGGCCACGGTGCCCGAGGTTGATCTCAAGCGCTTCATGGGCGACTGGTACGTCATCGCCAACATCCCCACTTTCATCGAGAAAGGCGCGCACAATGCCGTCGAGTCGTATGAGCTCAATCCTGATGGCACCGTCAAGACCACCTTCACCTTTCGCAAGGACGGCTTCGACGGTCAGGCCAAGACCTATTACCCGACCGGTTTCGTCAAACCCGGCACCGGCAATGCGGTCTGGGGCATGCAGTTCATCTGGCCGATCAAGGCAGACTACCGCATCGTCTACCTGACTCCCGATTACAGCCAGACCGTGATTGGCCGCAACGCGCGCGACCATGTCTGGATCATGGCAAGGGCGCCCTCCATCCCAGATGGGGATTACGCGGTTATCCTGGCGCACCTCAAGCAGCTGGGCTACGACGTGGCCGCCCTACGCAAGGTGCCACAGCGCTGGACGGGCCAACAGCCATGAGCCTTGGCATCCACCGCCTGATCCAGTGGTTCGATAACGATGCCGTCGAGCATGATTCCCCCGGCATCGACTGGCTCAGGGTCATGCCCTTCATCGGTCTGCATATTGCCGTGCTGGCAGTATTCTGGGTTGGCGTGAGCCCGGCAGCGCTGTTCGCCGCAGCCTTGACGTACGCGCTGCGGATGTTTGCCATCACCGGTTTTTATCATCGGTATTTTTCTCATCACAGTTTCAAGACCTCGCGTTGGCTGCAATTTGCCTTTGCCGCAATCGCCGCGACTGCCGCACAGCGCGGGCCGCTGTGGTGGGCCTCGCACCATCGGCATCACCACCGCCATGCCGACAGTGCCGAGGACGCGCATGCACCTTCACGCGGATTGCTCTGGAGCCATATGGGCTGGTTTCTCGACGGCGCGCACTTCGCCCCGCGCCGCGAGCTGATTCGTGATTTCTCGCATTATCCGGAACTGCGATTCCTCGACCGCTTCGATTTTCTGCCGCCGCTTCTGGCCGCGCTGGGGCTGTTTGCGCTTGGCAGCTGGATCGAATCCACCATGCCCGCCCTGCAGACCAACAGCTGGCAGCTAGTGGTGTGGGGTTATGTCGTTTCCACCATCGTGCTCTACCACACCACCTTCACCATCAATTCCCTTGCCCATCGCTTCGGTTCGCGCCGCTACGCCACGCGCGACAGCAGCCGCAATAATGTGTGGCTCGCCCTGCTCACCTTTGGCGAAGGCTGGCACAACAATCACCATCATTTTCCCGGGTCGGCGCGGCAAGGCTTCTACTGGTGGGAAATCGACCTCACCTGGTACGGCCTCAAGCTGATGTCCTGGCTCGGCCTGATCTGGGATCTGAAGCCGGTGCCCGCCAGGCTGCGCGCGGCACGACGCGAGGAGCAAGGCGTATGAAGATCGCCGTTGTTGGCACCGGCATCGCCGGCCTCACCGCCGCCTGGCACCTGCACCAGGCTGGGCATGCCCTGACCGTGTACGAGGCCGATTCGCGCATCGGCGGCCACACCCACACCCATGACATCGAATGGGCGGGACGCCGCTACGCCATCGACAGCGGCTTCATCGTCTTCAATGACTGGACCTACCCCAACTTCATCAGCCTGCTCGATAAGCTTGGCGTCGCCTCGCAGCCCAGCCAGATGAGTTTCTCGGTGCAGGACGGGCGAAGCGGGCTGGAATACAACGGTACCAGCCTGAACACGCTGTTCGCCCAGCGCCGCAACCTGCTGCGCCCGTCGTTCTACCGCATGATCGCCGATATCCTGCGCTTCAATCGCCAAGCCCGCGCCTGGCTCAACAGCGATGATGCATGGCAACCGACGCTGGGCGAATTCCTCGACCGCCATGGCTACAGCGAGCCGTTCCGGCGTCATTACATCCTGCCAATGGGTGCCGCCATCTGGTCTGCCAGTTCACGGCAGATGCTGGATTGCCCGGCACGCTTCTTCATTCGCTTTTTCGCCAACCACGGCATGCTGTCGATCGACCAGCGGCCGCAATGGCGCGTGATCCGTGGCGGCTCGGCGCGCTATGTGGAACGGCTCAGCGCCGGCTTCGCCCATCGCATCCGCCTCAGCACGCCGGTCGAGTCGGTGAAGCGGACCGAGGCCGGCATCATCGTCAAGGCAGGCAGTGAGCCAGCGGAACATTTCGATGCGCTGTTTCTTGCCTGCCACAGCGACCAGGCGCTGAGACTGCTGGCCGACCCCTCGCCGGCGGAGACGGCCGTGCTCTCGGCCCTGCCCTATCAGCGCAACATCGCCATCCTGCACACGGACGCGCGACTGCTGCCGCGCCGGCCGCTCGCGCATGCGGCATGGAACTACCATTTGCCGCGTCACGACGACCAGCCCGTTTCGGTCACCTATTCGATGAACATCCTGCAAAACCTAAACGCGCCGGTGCCATTTCTGGTCACGCTCAACCGCGAGCACGACATCGACCCAGCCAAGGTGCTGGCGCGCATGGAATACGATCATCCCCTGTTCACTGCGGAGGGTGTGGCCGCGCAGGCGCGCCAGGCTGAAATCAACGGCGAGCGCCATACCTATTATTGCGGCGCATACTGGCGCAATGGATTTCACGAAGACGGCGTGGTCAGCAGCCTGAGCGCGCTGGCTCATTTCCAGCAACGGACAAGGCATCATGCAGAGCTGCTTGTACGCCGGACAGGTTAGACACCGCCGCCACGCGCCGCGCCCGCATGCCTTCAGCTATCGGCTGTTCATGCTGTGCCTCGACCTGGACGAGCTGGACAGCGTCTTTGCCGGCCGCTGGCTGTGGTCAACGCGTTCGTTCAATCTCGCCTGGTTTCGCCGCGCCGACCATCTGGGGCCGCGCGCGCAGTCATTGAAGCAGTCGGTACTCGATCTGGTAGAGACCCGCCTGGGTTTCCGCCCCAGCGGCCGGGTGTTGCTCGTCACGCATTTGCGCTATTTCGGCCATGGCTTCAATCCAGTGAGTTTCTATTACTGCCAGGCAGCCGGCTGCGACCAGCTACAGGCGATCGTCGCGGAAATCAACAACACGCCCTGGGGCGAGCAATTCTGTTATGCCATGGATGCCCGTGGCAGTGCAGGACAGCGCCTGCATGCCTTTCAGCTCACCAAGCAGTTTCACGTCTCGCCGTTCATGCCAATGGAACAGCGCTACGAGTGGCGCTTTTCCGCTCCATCCGACACGCTGGTCGTGCACATGATCAACCGCGAGCACGGCAAGGCCGTGTTTGATGCGACGCTCAGTTTGCAACGGCAGCCCATCACCTCCACAAGCCTGGCACGGGCACTGATCGGCTATCCGCTGATGACGGTAAAAGTAATATCGGCGATTTATTGGCAGGCATTCCGCCTGTGGTTAAAGAGCACGCCCTTTCATTCCCATCCGGCAAAAACCCGTAAGGAGATCCTGTCATGAAACCCTCGTTTTCGATCGCTACCGGCTTGCCCGAGGCACCTTCGCGTCCGCGGCAGTGGCTTGCCCGCCTGGCAAAAACCCAGCTGCTGAAATCGCTGGCACGCCTGAAATCGGGCCAGCTGACCCTGATCGACGACGGTGAGCGCCACGCTTTCGGCAGCGCATCGCCGCAAGCACCCGAGATCAGCCTGCACGTGCTCGATGACTCGTTTTATGCCGATGCCGTATTTGGCGGCTCCATCGGCGTCGCCGAAAGTTACATGCTGGGCCACTGGAAAACCCGCAACCTGACTGACCTGGTGCGGCTGATGGTATTGAATCGAGAAGTCATCGATGGCATCGACGACCGCGGCCTGGCCCGGCTGGCCATGCCGCTGCGCAAGCTGCTGCATTGGCTGAACCGCAACACGCAGCCGGGCAGCCGGCGCAACATCGCCGCCCATTACGATCTTGGCAATGAGCTCTTTGCCTGCTTTCTCGACGAAACCTGGATGTACTCCAGCGCGATTTTCGAGCGCCCCGACATGACGCTGGCCGAGGCCTCGACCGCCAAGCTCGACCGTATCTGCCGCAAACTCGCTCTCAAGCCCGGCGACAGCGTGCTGGAAATCGGTACCGGCTGGGGTGGCTTTGCGCTCCATGCGGCGCGGCATTATGGCTGCCATGTCACCACCACCACCATTTCCTCTCAGCAGCATGAGCTTGCCAGCCGCCGCATTGCCGAGGCCGGCCTGCAAGACCGCATCACCCTGCTGATGAAGGATTACCGCGATCTCGATGGCCAGTACGACAAACTGGTGTCGATCGAGATGATCGAGGCGGTCGGCCATAAGTACTACGATACCTACTTCGCCCAGTGCAACAGGCTACTCAAGCCGCACGGCCAGTTTCTGCTGCAGGGCATCACCATCACGGATCAGCGCTTCGAGGCCGCGGCAAAAAGCGTGGACTTCATCCAGCGCTATATTTTTCCGGGATCGACCATCCCTTCCGTGACCGCGCTGCTGACCAGCGCCACGCGCGCCTCCGACCTACGCCTGTACCACCTGGAAGACATCGGCCCGCACTATGCCACCACACTCGCGCACTGGCGGCAGAATTTTTTCCGCAATATCGACCGTGTACGCGCCCTTGGCTACAGTGAAGCATTCATCCGCATGTGGGACTTCTATCTGTGCTATTGCGAAGGCGGCTTTGCCGAGCGTGCGCTGGGCGATGTGCAGATGCACCTGGTCAAGCCGGGTGCGCGGCCCTGAATCCGTTGCAAGAATCTACAGAAAGGAACCTCGATGGAAACCATGACCTTGAAACTGCACGGCAAACTCGATGACGGCAGCGAAGCCTACCGCAGCTATTACCTCGTCACCGACGGCGGCCGACTGGCCGGCCGCGGCCGCGCGTCGGTCCTCCCCATGTCGAAAGACGCCCCCATGCCGCCGGTGGATTATGTCGAGGTGCGCCAGGGCGGCGAGGAGGAAGCCATCATGCAATTGGTTCATACCCTGCTGGCTTTGCCGGGCAATGCCGGCCTGATGGCAGAACTGAACGAGACCCCCACATGACCCCCGATCCCGCCCGCCGCCGGTTACGAGCAAAAGCGGCCATGACCCACATGCGTGCCAGTCTGCCCGCAAATCGGCTTGGCCGTCCCATGCCGCTCAAAATCGCTGACATCAGACAGCCCCATCATTCAGGAATCTCACCATGAATACACGCATGCTCTTGATCATCGCCCACGGCAGCCGCCGTCAGACGTCCAATGACGAAGTTCGCGAGCTGGGCGAACGGATTCGCCGCCTGAACACACCCGCCATCGACGAGGTTAGGGTCGCTTTCCTCGAACTGGCCAAGCCCGACATTCCGGAAGGCCTTGCCCAGTGCGTTGCCGACGGCGCGAACGAGATCGTGGTGTTTCCGTATTTCCTTGCTGCCGGCACCCATGTCGCCACCGATATTCCTGAAGAGATCGATGCCTTTTGCGCCAGCCACCCGCAGATCAAGGTGACGCTGACCCCTCACTTAGGCGCCTCCGCTACGTTACCGCAGGCCATACTCGAGGTGGTCATGGCTGACGAAAACGCGCTGGCATGAAGCATTGGTGCCCGCATATTGCACCAGTCTGACACCTGGCGCGGAGCGGGGCGGCAAGACGCCACAAAATTGCCGCCAGGGCTCACGCTGGCCCGCTGGCCGCCTGATGGATAATCCGGGTCAGCCCGCCGAGAACTGGCATCGAACCCCGCATGCAAACCCGCCCAAGCCTCCGATTGCACAATACTTGAGCAGCAATCGGCGGCAAGTTTCTACCCCTCCCGGGTATATAAGGAATTCTGGTTTTACTAAAGAAAACGCTGTGGCGCGGATTGAAAGCTCAAATCGCGCCAGAACCCGCATCCAGACGCAGGCATGATGATTATTTGAGCACATTCCTCGCGCAATCCCTTGTCTGTTCTGGCACCTATCTACTCCCCTTTTGCCCCCATCAATTTTTTTGCAAATCTTTGTTGACAGACCGGCCTAGCCCACTAGAATTTGTACTCCAGATCCGGCAGCACCACTACATGTTGTGAACAAACCTGTGGATAAGCCTGGGAAAGTTTTTGGATAGATGGCCTGGCCCCAGCCTGGCAAGAGCTAATCCGCGCACGAGCTTGCAATCGATGCGTGCCTGAGAGGAGAGGAAATGCTGCAAACCGTCACCGAACCCACCGAATCCCGTTCCATTGCCGACATGCCTGCCAGCACGTCCGCCGAGACACCTTACGCCGACTACAAACTCATCCGCCGCAATGGCGCGGTCGTGGGGTTTGAGCCGAACAAAATCGCCATCGCCATGACCAAGGCCTTCATCGCCGTGCAGGGTGGGCAGGCCGCAGCCAGCGCGCGCATTCGCGAACTGGTGGAAGCCCTCACGCAGCAGGTGGTGGCCGCGCTGATCCGTCGCCAACCCGGCGGCGGTACTTTCCATATCGAGGACGTGCAGGATCAGGTCGAGCTGGCGCTCATGCGTTCAGGCGAACACGAAGTCGCCCGCGCCTATGTGCTGTATCGCGAAAAGCGCCATGCCGAGCGTGAGGCCCAGAAGGCCGCACAAAAGGCCGCCGGCGTGGCCGACCAGGTCATCCATGTGTTCGAAGATGGCCAGAAGAAGCCGCTCGACCTCGCGCGCCTCGCCGCCACCATCAATGCCGCCTGCGAAGGGCTGGGCCAGGAAGTGAAGGCCGAGCCCATCCTGCAGACCGTGGTGCGCGACCTCTATGACGGCGTGTCGATGGAGGAAGTCGAAAAGGCGCTGATCCTCGCCGCACGTGCCGGCATCGAGAAGGACCCGGCCTACACCTTCGTGACGGCCCGTTTGTTATTGAATTCCATCCGACACGAAGTGCTGGGTCATGCCGTGTCGCAGGAGCAGATGGCCGAGGAATACGCCGCCTACTTCGCCAGCTATGTGAAAAAAGGCATCGAAGCCGAGCTGCTCGACGAGCGCCTTGGCCAGTATGACCTGCATCGCCTGGGCCAGGCGCTGGATGCCGGCCGCGATCTCAAATTCGGCTACCTCGGCTTGCAGACCCTGTACGACCGTTACTTCCTGCACATCGAAGACCGTCGCATCGAGCTGCCGCAGGCCTTTTTCATGCGCGTGGCCATGGGCCTCGCCTTGAACGAGATCGACCGCGAAGCCCGCGCCATCGAGTTTTACAACGTGCTGTCCAACTTTGACTTCATGTCATCCACCCCCACGCTGTTCAACTCCGGCACACGGCACAGCCAGCTTTCATCCTGCTACCTCACCACCGTATCCGACGACCTCGACGGCATCTATCAGGCCATCAAGGAAAACGCGCTGCTGCAAAAATACGCGGGGGGGCTTGGCAATGACTGGACGCCAATCCGCGCGCTGGGTTCGCGCATCAAGGGCACCAACGGCAAGTCGCAAGGCGTCGTGCCTTTCCTGAAAGTGGTCAACGACACGGCGGTTGCTGTCAACCAGGGCGGCAAGCGCAAGGGCGCGGTGTGCGCCTACCTGGAAACCTGGCACCTCGACATCGAGGAATTCCTCGACCTGCGCAAGAACACCGGCGACGACCGCCGCCGCACCCACGACATGAACACCGCGAACTGGATTCCGGATCTCTTCATGCAGCGCGTGATGGAAGGCGGCGACTGGACCCTGTTCTCGCCCAACGACGTGCCCGACCTGCACGACCTCTACGGCCGCGCCTTCGCCGAGGCCTACACCGAATACGAGCGCCGTGCCGATCGCGGCGAGATCAAGGTATTCCGCCGCATTCCCGCCCAGCAGATGTGGCGCAAGATGCTGTCGATGCTGTTCGAAACCGGCCACCCCTGGATCACCTTCAAGGACCCGTGCAACATCCGCAGCCCGCAGCAGCACGTCGGCGTC
>JACAED010000024.1 GCA_013389025.1 Hydrogenophilaceae bacterium | reverse complement strand
GCTCATTTCTTCAGCAACTCCCCAGATTGCGCCTCGTCCACATCCCAAGAGAAGGGCTCAATCAGCTTTGCCAGAAAATGGTGAAATATGCGGGTTAGCCCCCCCTTGACAAAGGGGGGGTGGGGGGATTTCCGCCGCCTGTCCATGCGCGATGTGGTATTTGTCATCCGGCGGTAGACCAAGTGATGTTGAATCCCCCGGCTCGCGTTGCGAGCCACCCCCTTTATCAAGGGGGGAGCATGATCACGTCCCGCAGAACGTCTTGAACTCCGCCATGAATCCTGCTGGCGCCGGCTCGGCATAAGGCGCCAGCGCCGGGTCTTCTTCGAAAGGTTTTCGCAGCGAATTCAATAAGGCCTCGAACGGGCCCAGGTCGCCCTTGTCCGAGGCGGTGGCCAGCGCCGCTTCCACGCGATGATTGCGCGGAATGATCCAGGGATTCGTCTTGCGCATGCGTTCGGCGCGTTCCCTGGCGGCGTTGGCATTGCCAGAATCTTCGGCGGCGCAACGCTCGCGCCAATGCTTCAGCCAGCCATCCAGCCCCGGCTGCCCGGCAAACAGCGAACGCAACCGTGCCTCGTTGCCTTCTGCCGCATCGGCAAGGTATCGCCATGCCAGCGTGTAATCCACCTGCTGGGCGTGCAGCAGATCCAGCCAGTTGCCCGCCAGCAAGACATCCGAGTGCAGCCTGGTGCGGGAGGTATCGTGCAAACCGAGCTTGGCGCGCGCATGCCCGATCCAGTGATGGCGATAGCGATCCGAGAATTCGTCAATGACAGCGGTGGCCAACTCAATCGCGCGCGTCTCATCCTCATCGATGAGTGGCAACAGGGTTTCGGCCAGTCTCGAAAGATTCCATTGCGCGATCGAAGGCTGCTCAGAATAGGCATAGCGGCCCAATTCGTCGATAGAACTGAATACCGCCCGCGGATCATAGGCTTCCAGGAAGGCGCAGGGGCCAAAGTCGATGGTCTCGCCCGAGATGGCCATGTTGTCGGTGTTCATCACCCCGTGAATGAACCCGACGTGCATCCAGTGCGCGATCAGCGCGGCCTGCTTTTCCGACACGGCACGCAGGAATCCCAGATAACGGTTGTCGGCATCCTGCAATGCGGGATAGTGGCGGGCAATCGCGTAATCGGCCAACTGGCGCACCTGCCCGACCGTGCCATGCGCGGCAAAGTACTGGAAGGTGCCCACACGCAAATGGCTTGCGGCAACGCGTGTGAGGATGGCCCCGGGCAACACACGCTCGCGATACACCGGCTCGCCGGTGGCCACGACGGCCAGCGCGCGCGTCGCGGGAATGCCCAGTGCGTGCATCGCCTCGCCAATCAAGACCTCGCGCAGCATCGGCCCCACTGCCGCCTTGCCGTCGCCCCGGCGGGAAAACGGCGTGCGCCCCGAACCCTTCAGCGCGATGTCGCGGCGCTGGCCATAGATGTCGATCACCTCGCCGATCAAGAGCGCGCGGCCATCGCCCAGTTGCGGATTGAACTGCCCGAACTGATGCCCCGCATACGCCTGCGCTATCGGCTGCGCGCCTGCCGGCAGCTCGTTTCCGGAAAACATCGCCGCCAGATCGAACCCATCGAGTTCCAGCCGCAACGTCTCCGCCAGGCCGCGATTGAAAAACAGCAATTGAGGTGCCTGTACCTTTGCCGGCTGGCAAGACTCGTAAAAGCCTTGCAGATCGCGGGCGTAGCTGTTGTCGAAAGGAATGTTGGCGCTTGGCATCTGATGACTTGAAATGACCGGGCAATAAAGCAAAGCCAGCGGGTTGAATGTAAGGCCAGTTTCATTTCAATTCCACCCTGATCCCATTATGGGAAAGAGTACTTTAACAACACCACTTCATTGCAGCACGTTCGGCTCGCGTCGAAATTTTTTGCACTGCCAAGATCTTGAATAACAATCCTGCGAAAAACAGAGGGTTGCTGGCAGGCGCGATTTGTGCCATTGTCTATAAAAATACAATAATGGGGGAGTCAGTCCATGTCGCGCTTCAAGCCGCACAGTTCACCTTACAGTCTCTTCATCGCGATGCTGCCAATTCTTGCCACCCCGGCAGAGGCGGCTTACCAGTTTTACATGGACAGCTTTGTCGTTGCCAAGGACTTCACCTCTGGCAGCCTCGACCCCATGGTCATCTTCGCGGGCGCCAATATCCGCTTCGAGGACGAGTTCGATGCCGGCGGCCCACCGCCTGACCTCACTGGCGTCTCCAACTTCGACAAGAATGCCAATGGCATCGGTGATTTCAGCTACGTGGTGAATGTTGCCCAGAATGGCACGGTCGGACCTGAAGTCAGCTATCAAGGAAGCCAGGATTTGTTGAGCCTGAGCAGCGACAACGCGGTTCTCTACACGGGTGCAGGGGGCACACAGAGCTATCGGCAGTATCAGGGACTGGTCGCCGAATCGGGAACGGGACTGGGCAGGACCGCCCGCTTTGCCGTGGCCGGCGTGTTCCAGTGGATCGTGCCGGAAGACCGGCAGCGCTATGGCATCCAGGTGCAGGATCGTACCGGGAGCGTGCCGGGTGACGACATCATCAGTCTGAGCGTGCGCGGCACCGGCGCGGGCCAGGCAAGCATGGATCTGCGCCGCAGTGTCTACGAAAATACCAACGGCTTTACCCTCGGCACGCATGACCTTGAAATGCATGATCTGGTACCGCCTTCCGATGCCGCCTTCATCGCGCTTGCGCTGATACACCCCACAGCAGATACTGATCAACTCTATGCAGGCTGGATGTTCCTGGACGCGGATTTTGCAGCGGCCTCGACATTCACGCTGTTTGACGACCCGGTGGACATTTTCCATGGCGAGACCACGGGCTATCGTCCGGCCTTTTTTGCCTCCCAGCCGGTACCGGAAGCCGAAAGCTGGGCCTTGATGCTGGCCGGTCTTGGCCTGCTGGGATGGCGGGTCAGGCGCTCCAGAGCCTGAGCAGGGGCAGCCTTCCCCTCAAGCTAAAAGGCTTGAATCATTTTCCACCCGCGGCTGTCGCAGCCTGAACCCGGGTTTCGCTTGAACTCGTCACCCCGGCCGCACGTTGTGCCGTGGCCCATGCGCCGAAAGTGATCTTGCCTGGCTGCTGCGGAGCAAAATTTGCGCAGAACCTGCGTTCATCGCCCGGTGCCAGGTTATCGTACTTCCACGACAGGCGGGTGGTATCGCTGACATCCACGCCGCCCGAGGCGCAGCGCGCCTGCACGCCCGCCGGGAAAGGCAGGACGACCAGGGTCTGGGGTTCGGCCAGTTCGCCGACGTTCTTCAGCGTGCAGCAGACCTGCACCAGCGCATCGCCGGTTGATTCGGCGGGTGATGTACAGTCAAGCGACAGCTCCGGCTTGGGCGGAGGCTGCTGTTCTTCGACCCAGAAATTGCCGCACGCCTTGGGCGTCACGACACGGTAACGGCGCTCGCCCGAAACAAAGGAAAACTCATAGGCATCTAAAGGCTTCTTGCCTGCCCACAACACGTTGAAGATCACATCCGCCTTGCCCTTCTTGCGGGTCGACATCGCCGGCAGCAGGGTATTGGGAGCGATGCTGATTTCCCTGATGGGCGCAGATTTGGCCGCGCGCAGAAAATCTTCCATGTCGCCGTTGAACCCGCTCTTGCGTGCCACCCGTTGCACGTCGTCACGCAATGCTTCGCTTTGCAAGGTGCGGCGCAAATCGTCCGGTGTTTTGAGCGGCGCCGCGAAGCGGGTTGCAGGATTGCCCAGGCGGGTGGCACGGTGCGGTTCGGATTCAGCGTTGGCCACCGGAATGGAAAGGGCAAGCATGGCGGAGATTAGTAAAGTGGAAATATGGAACATGATGGCGTGCTGGTTGTTGTTGATGATCAAGTCTAATCCGCCCGGACCCGGACTGTCACCCACGGCGCATTGCGTTAAGAAATTTAACAATAAGACGGATCATGAAACCTCAGACACTGAATGGCAAGCTTTCGGGCACTGAATGAAAGTCAGTCAAACAAACCTTTCTGCCGAGACCCCCCGGGCACCCCGAACCGGCTGCAGTCGAGCGATGACTCGACGCCAGGGAATCCCAGCTTCTTGCGTGCCAGCGAAAAGCGCCGGCTGATGAGTTCGGCATATTCACCCTCGCCGCGCATGCGCGTGCCGAAACGGCTGTCGTAATCCTTGCCGCCCCGGCAATCACGAATCCGGTTCATGATGCGTTCCGCCCTGAGCGGAACGTGTGCAGCCAGCCAGTCCCTGAACACATCCTTCACCTCGTGCGGCAAGCGTAGCAACACATAATCAGCATCGAGCGCGCCGACATCGCGCACCGCCGAGAGGATGGCTTCCATTTCGTCGTCGTTCAAAAACGGGATCATGGGCGCGACCAGCACAATCACCGGCACACCCGCCGCGCGCAGCCGGCGGATCGTTTCCAGCCGTCGTTCCGGCGCTGCCGCACGCGGCTCCATGGTGCGGGCGAGCTGACGATCCAGCGTCGTCACCGAAACGGCCACCTGCACCAGATGCTGTTCTGCCATTGCCGCCAGCAAGTCGACATCGCGTTCGATCAGCGCCGACTTGGTCACCACACTGAAGGGATGATTGAACTCGGCCAGCACCCCGATCACGGAACGGGTAATCCCAAGCCGGCGCTCCGCAGGCTGATAAGCATCGGTGTTTACCCCCAGCGCAACCGGCGCGCACTGGTAGCCCGGCTTGGACAATTCGCGCCTTAGCAATATAGCGGCATCCGGCTTGTAGAAAATGCGGCTCTCGAAATCCAGCCCCGGCGAGAGGCCAAGATACACATGGCTGGGCCGGGCGAAGCAATACACGCAACCATGCTCGCAACCGCGATAGGGGTTGATGGAACGGTCGAATGGAATGTCCGGCGAATCGTTGTAGTTGATCAGCGACTTGCTGGTATCGACGAACAACTCGGTGCGCAAGGGCGGCGCGGATTCATCCAGCGTGCCCCAGCCATCGTCGAACGCCTCGCGGCCGTGTTCAGCGAAGCGGTTGTCCGGATTGTTCAGAGCGCCGCGACCGCGTGGTAGTTGGTGAAGCCGGCTTGGCTTGTCGCCGAGAGGCATGCTGCTGTTCTATCAGTCAGGAAAAAGTACACACATAACTGATTGGGTTCACAAAGCAATGACGCTCAATCTCACCTTGCAAATCAAAAAGCTTAGGCGATTTTCGGAATTCAAATAACCTATAGAGGTGGAAGTGTTCTACGTGGTCTTTTGCGAATTGCATTTCCCCCCGACTGATGAAAAAAGGGGTGTCTTTGCCGAATGAGGTGGTCTTAACTTCAATAAATCTTTCACGGCCATCCGCTTCAAAGGAGAGAATGTCATAACCCATTCCATCTCCTTTGTTTACTGAAGTATGCTCGATCTTGTCTGCCAACTTCTTCAGGCCAAGTTGATGTAACCGGACATGCTCGAAGTTAAGCACAAACTCTTCGCCAGCCCTGCCCAATGAAATATTTCTGGCCTCTCGTTCAAGGTAATCCCGTTTATGCGGAATCGAAGAATAATAAGTATAAGGGTTGGGCTCATTGGCGTCGGTCGCAGGCTTGGGCGCTTCGACCAACACCTTGCCAAGGTCGTCAATCAAAGGGGCCGCCGCTGGAGCAATTACCGCCGAGAGTGCGGCATCGTCCACTAAGTTATTTTGCGTCAGTTGAGCTTCGACAACATCCCTCAACAGGGTTTGAGCATGGCCGCGAGGCTTGTAGCCGGGTATCCAGGGAAACCCTAAGTCGCGAAGAATTGAGCTAATGTTTTGATGCTTTAATTCGATGGCTGCTTCTGTTCGATCGTTCAGCTTCGATTGCAAGGCTCGACGATGGGCTGACTTGTTAAAAGACTGGCCAGACAGTTCGAGCACAAGCATTCGCAGATAATCTGCGACGGTTGCTTCAACTTCTGACTGCGTCCAGTCCAAATCAGCGGCCATTGCTCATTACAGTTTTTTGTATACTTCAGCCCCCTGCTTAACAAACTCCACCGACTTCACTTCCATGCCCTTTTCCAGCGCCTCGTTTTCACTGATGCCCTGCTTGGCGGCGAAGTCGCGCACGTCCTGGGTGATCTTCATCGAGCAGAAGTGCGGGCCGCACATGGAGCAGAAGTGGGCGACCTTGGCGGATTCCTTGGGCAGGGTTTCGTCGTGGAATTCGCGCGCCTTGTCCGGGTCGAGGCCCAGGTTGAACTGGTCGGCCCAGCGGAATTCGAAGCGGGCCTTCGATAGCGCATTGTCGCGGATCTGCGCGCCGGGGTGGCCCTTGGCGAGGTCGGCGGCATGGGCGGCGAGCTTGTAGGTGATGATGCCTTCCTTGACGTCGTTCTTGTCCGGCAGGCCCAGGTGCTCCTTCGGCGTGACGTAGCAGAGCATGGCGGTGCCGTACCAGCCGATCATGGCGGCGCCGATGCCCGAGGTGATGTGGTCGTAGCCGGGGGCGATGTCGGTGGTGAGCGGGCCGAGGGTGTAGAAGGGGGCTTCGTCGCACCACGCCAGTTCCTTGTCCATGTTCTCCTTGATGAGCTGCATGGGCACATGGCCGGGGCCTTCGATCATGACCTGGCAGTCGTGCTTCCAGGCGATCTGGGTGAGTTCGCCGAGGGTCTTGAGTTCGGCCAACTGGGCTTCGTCGTTGGCATCGTAGATGGAGCCCGGGCGCAGGCCGTCGCCGAGGCTGAAGGCCACGTCGTAGGCCTTCATGATTTCACAGATTTCCTCGAAATGCGTGTAGAGGAAGCTCTCCTTGTGATGCGCGAGGCACCACTTGGCCATGATCGAGCCGCCGCGCGAGACGATGCCGGTCATGCGCTCGGCGGTCATGGGGATGTAGCGCAGCAGCACGCCGGCGTGGATGGTGAAGTAATCGACGCCCTGCTCGGCCTGTTCGATCAGCGTGTCGCGGAACATTTCCCAGGTCAGCTCCTCGGCCTTGCCGTCGACCTTTTCCAGGGCCTGATAGATGGGCACCGTCCCAATCGGAACCGGCGAGTTGCGGATGATCCACTCGCGCGTCTCGTGGATGTTCTTGCCGGTGGACAGG
>JACAED010000022.1 GCA_013389025.1 Hydrogenophilaceae bacterium | reverse complement strand
GGGGTAGGTGCCTGTCCAGGTGACCACCAGGCTAACCATCTCTCACCTGCCAACTTTCGACCAGGCCGCAGGTACATGTATCGGTCCAGACAACCTCCCTGCCCGCCTATCCCTCTACCGCAAGACTGCCAACGCACCGACCGGCCGTTCCTGCAGCGCGAGAGACATTTGTGCATCGAGGCAGGGGATCTGTTCAGGTGATCTCCGCGGACCGCTCGCTCCTGCTTGTCCGCGGGCGTTACGGCCAACAGGGGCTTCGTGCATTGAGGTAGGCACTCGTGCATCGGAGTAGGGATACCGCTCAGGTAATCACCCCGGCCGTCCTTCTCTCCCTGAGCCGTCGGCACCCCAGCCCGCCAAGGCTACGCCGGCTGTCAGCAACAGCCCGCCGCGCAGGGTGCGCACGCAGTCGGCCCAGGTCACGCCGATCTGCCGGATGGCAAGCTGGGTAAAGAGCAGTGTGCGTAGCGTGAACAAGCCGAGTACAGTCCACGCCAGCGTGGCAAGGGAAACCTGCGCGGCGACCCATGCGGCGATCAGCCACAGTCCGGCAAACGGCAACTGCATTTTAAATTCCAGCGAGGCGCGGCCGGTGTTCCACAGCACCGGGGTGGTGATTCCCCACAGCAGCGCGATGGGCATGGCCAGCGCGATGGGCTGCAATACCACGGCGGCCTGTGCCCAGCGTTGGCCGTAGAGCGCAAGAACCAGGGTATCGGCCACGGCGGACATGGCGAAGAACACCGGCATGACCACGAGGCCGATGCCGGCCATGAGCAGCAGGTAGGCCTTGCGGATGCGCTGGGGGTCGTCCTGAATCTTGGCGCAGGCCGAATACAGCACAGGCTGCATGAAGCCCAGCATGGTGCTGGAGGGTGTGTTCACGAGGTTATAAGCGTTGGCATACAGGCCCATTGAGGCGCTATCCAGGGTGCGTGCCACGATGGTGCGGTCCACGTTGCCGATAAGCCAGTTGGTAAGGTTCGTGAGCAGCACCGTGCCGCCGAAGCGACCCATGCTGCGCGCATCCGGATGCCGGAGCGTCGGCTGCAGCGGATGGCGTGCAGCACGGTACATCAGCACAAGCGAAATCAGGCTCTGAACGCCCCAGGCGGCGACCAGCGCCCATACCCCCGCCCCCCCCAGCGCCAGCGGGATGCCGACACAGACGTAGCCGAGGAAATAAGCAAGGGTCTGGGCGATTTGCAGCGTCTTGAAATCCAGTTCGCGCTTGAGCAGGTTGAGCGATACGGCGCTGATTGCCTGAACGAAAGCCAGTGGCGCCAGTGCGAGGATCAGCGCCTGCAGGCGCGGCTCGCGGAAGAATTCGCCGAGCGGCTGGGCCAGCAGGACGAGCAGACCGGCAACCGCCACCCCCAGCACCAGTTGCCAACCGAACACGAAACGCACGTGGGAATCGTCCAGCGACTTGCGCTGGATCAGCCCGTAGGCCATGCCGATATCGGAGAAGAATGCCGAAAAACTCATCACCACGACGCTGATGGCAAACAGACCGTATTGCTCTGGCCCGAGCAAACGCGCCAGCACGATCTGCGCGGCCATCTGCATGAACAGTCTCAGGAATGCGCCACCGACCCCCCACAGAAACGCCGTAATGCTCCGCGTACCCAGGCCAGCTTGCAGGATGGCGGTCATGCCAGTCTCGAATCTGCGAGACTGGCTGACAACGCTGCGCTCTTGCTTTTGCCGGCAGAATATTCCCGCGACAACATGAGGAATACTGCAAACACCACTACATGCACAAAAAAGGTGGTATCGAGCAGAACCGAAAAGCGCAGCGGAATCTCGGTCACCGTGCGCACCAGAATCAGCAGCAACAACGCGAGGCTGACACCGCGTGTGCGGACGGCAAATTTGAAGCCGTAGTAGATGAACGCGGCGGTGTAGATCACCATGGCAATCAAGCCCACAATGCCCGCTTCCCCCAGCGCCTGAATGTACTGGTTATGCGCATGCCAGGCGGCCAAGGCAGCACCGTGCTGCAACCTGAATTCGAGATCCCACAAGTTCGGGCCATAGCCGAACCAGGGATTGTTCTTCCAGGTATCGATGGTGGTTTCCCAGATGTCGGTACGGCCGGTAAGGGTTGCCACATTGCTGTCGGCAGTCAGCGCCCTGAAAACGCCTGCCGCAGAATCTGTGAACAGCCACGAAAGCAACACAGCGAGTACGAAAAATCCCCCCATTGACACAAGTGTGGCCCAGCCGATCCGGGCAACCCGCATCTCCTGGCCAAACTGCCGATTGAGCCGAACCAGAGTAATCGCCAACAGCATCAACAAGCCGGCCCCCCAAACTGTCTTTGATTGGGTCAGCAGAAGTACGAGCAGGGCGGATGCCACCCCGAACCAGTGCCACGGATTGCGACCCCGGACCCAGTAAGCGAGCATCAGGTACAGCAGGGCCAGCGGTGCAAGCGAGTTTGCGTGCGGTGCGAGGCCGTGCAGGCGGATGTGGAAGCCCGGGATGAGGCCGACGTAGCTGGTTTCGGCAAAGCGATGCGGGAACAACGCTCCAAGCACCAACGAACCAACCATGAGCACCAGCAGGACATGCTTGGCCTGAATCACCACCTGCTCAGGCGCGAGGCGCGGCATGAGCATGAGGGATACGAGCAGAAGTACGGTGTAAAGGGTTGGGTGGATGAATGCGGGCTGCTCCCCAAGCGTTGCACTCGTCAGCAGCGAAACAACGACTGCACCCAGCCCAACGACAAAGAACCGGGCACCCTCCTGGCTATTGCGGCGAATCAGCGCGGCGACCACCACAACGGCCGCGACGCTGACGATGGACAGGCTCGACAGTCGCAACACCCACGTGACCCAACCGGCAATCGCGGTGTAGCCGGACAGGATGGCCTGGTTCTCGTCGAGGTACTCGCGCGGGGCCGTCATCAAGCGAATGGTCGGCCCAAGCAGAATCATCCACAAGTAGAAAGCGAGCACCCCTTTCGAACCAAAGCGTTCGACTCCGCGATAAGCGACGAAGGCACCTATTACACCGGCCACGGCCAGGCCGAAGGCAATCGAGAAATAGATGGTCAGATAGAGGGCCATGCGTGCTCCGGTTGAAGCCTTGGGTCAGCAACTTGCCCGAGCCGACAAGTGTGGCGCTACCGTTGCACCGAACGAGGCCTGAAAATCCCGATACGCCACCGCCAACCCTTCACGCATCTCTGTCTTCGCCTTCCACCCCATCGCATTCAGCCGGTCCACGTTCATCAGCTTGCGCGGGGTGCCGTCGGGTTTGCCGGGATCAAATTCCAGTTTGCCGGTGTAGCCCACCACTTCCTTCACGGTTTCCGCCAGTTCGCGGATGGTGATGTCGTGTCCCACGCCGATGTTCACCAGCGGCGGCAGCCCATCGTTGCGGTCTTGCCCCAGGAGCGGCACGAACTGCTCGTCCGGCAGGTTCATGAGAAACACGCAGGCATCGGCCATGTCGTCGCTGTACATGAATTCGCGCCTTGGGGTGCCGGTGCCCCATACGGTAACACTCGGCGCATTGGCGAGTTTGGCCTCATGAAAGCGGCGGATGAGCGCGGGGATGACGTGGGAGTTTTCCGGGTGGTAGTTGTCGCCGGGGCCATACAGGTTGGTGGGCATGACGGCGAGGTATTGCGTCTCGTACTGGCGGTTGTAGGCCCAGCACATTTCAATGCCGGCGATCTTGGCAAGTGCATACGGCCGGTTGGTGGGCTCCAGCAGGCCGGTGAGCAGGTGTTCCTCTTTCATGGGCTGGGGCGCGAGCTTGGGGTAGATGCAGCTCGATCCAAGGAACAGCAGGCGCTTGACGCCATTCCTGTACGCAGGGTGGATGATATTGGTCTGGATGGCGAGGTTGTCGCGGATGAATTCGGCAGGGTAGGTGTTGTTGGCATGGATGCCGCCGACCTTGGCGGCGGCCAAAAAGACGTAGTCGGGTTTTTCGGCGGCAAAGAAAGCCTCGACAGCGGCCTGGTCGGTGAGGTCGAGTTCGGCGTGGGTGCGGGTGAGGATATTGTTGTAGCCCTTGTCATGCAGGTTGCGCATGAGAGCAGAGCCGACAAGGCCGCGGTGGCCGGCGATGTAGATTTTTGATTCTAGATTCATGGTTCAAGTCTCACGATTCGAGGTTTGCGTTTCGTATGCTGTTACGACTGAACCTGGGATTGCAGTGTGTTCAACAAATTCTGTAATGCGGGAAGAAAGCGTGACGAGGACCCATAAATCTCCAGTGCCTTGCGTGCATCGTAGGTATGTGCCATTCGGTTGCGCGCATCCAGCATTTCCAGCCATGTTGCCTCGTCTTCGATCCACCCCTGGGTAAACGCCTGCCGCAGGCAAGCCTTGGGTGACAGGCAATCGGAAAAACCCTGTTCTGCAGACACCACCTTGCAAGCCTTCCAGCCAAGTTCGAAGCTGAATTCGAAGTACTGGATGCAGCCCGCCTTGATCAGGTCGATCTTTGCTGGTTCTGACAGGGCACTGTGCAGTTGAGCAGGTGCTACCGCGAAGTCGTCGATTATCCACTGTGCATCACTCATGAATCACCTCTATCTGCTGCATGGCCCGCTCGCGGAAACGTGATGACACCCGATTGAAATCAACCCAGTCGATTTTGTGGAGCGTGGGCAATTCGTCGAGTTGATCCTCTATAGCGTAAAAATCCTCCAGTGGCAGCGGTTCATCTCCCATTACACCGATATCAAAATCAGAATGCGAACCCGCATTGCCCGTTGCGCGCGAACCAAACAGGAATACGCGATGGCCGCGAAGGCGCGGGGCGTTGCGCGTCATCACTTTTGCGATCATGTCCATGATTTCAGTGTCGCGGATCATGTTTTCCTAACCATCTTTTCATTACGTGCGCCAGCGCGCGGCCTCTAGAACGATAATCTCTGAGGCGGTCACAATTCGTGGCCAGCCTGGATGGATCACTCATGGTAATCCATGGCCTTGTAGCCATGCTTCTTGACGAGCTCGTCGCGCTCGGCGGATTTGAGGTCTTCTCTCACCATCTCGGCTACCAGTTCGTCGAAGGATATTTTCGGGGTCCAGCCCAGCTTGGCCTTGGCCTTGGCCGGGTCGCCCAAGAGGGTTTCCACTTCGGTGGGGCGAAAGTAGCGCGGGTCGACGGCGACGATGCATTTTTGAGCTTCTCCCGTCGAGGGGGAGGGGGTAATGAGGTAGCCTTTTTCCTCGACGCCCAATCCTTCCCAGCGGATGTGCATGCCCAGTTCTTTCGCGGCGGCGTTGACGAAATCGCGCACGCTGTACTGCACGCCGGTGGCAATGACGAAATCTTCTGGTGTTTCTTGTTGCAGCATCAGCCACTGCATTTCGACGTAGTCCTTGGCGTGGCCCCAGTCGCGTTTGGCATCGAGGTTGCCAAGATAGAGGCAATCTTGCAGGCCGAGCTTGATCCGGGCCAGCGCGCGGGTGATCTTGCGGGTGACGAAGGTTTCGCCGCGAATGGGCGATTCGTGGTTGAACAGGATGCCGTTGCAGGCGTAGATACCATAGGCTTCACGGTAGTTGACGGTGATCCAGTAGGCATAGAGCTTGGCCACGGCATAGGGGCTGCGGGGGTAGAAGGGCGTGGTTTCCTTTTGCGGAATTTCCTGCACCAGGCCAAAAAGTTCGGAAGTGCTCGCCTGGTAGAAGCGGGTTTTCTTTTCCAGCCCGAGGATGCGGATGGCTTCGAGCACGCGTAGCGCCCCCAGGGCGTCGGAGTTGGCGGTGTATTCGGGTTCCTCGAAGGAAACGGCGACATGGCTCTGGGCGGCGAGGTTGTAGATCTCGTCGGGCTGCACCTGCTGGATGATGCGAATCAGCGACGAAGAGTCCGTCAGGTCGCCATGATGCAGGATGAAGCGGCGGCCTTTCTCGTGCGGGTCCTGGTACAGATGGTCGATGCGGTCGGTGTTGAAAAGGGAGGTGCGGCGCTTGATGCCATGCACTTCGTAGCCCTTGTTCAGCAGAAACTCGGCGAGGTAGGCGCCATCTTGACCGGTAATACCGGTGATGAGGGCTTTTTTCATCCTTGTGTCCCTTATGACGGTAAGTCCTGTAAACGAAATGGTACGGGTGTTCTGTGTACTTATTGTTGTGCCATGCCGGCCAGCCTGGTGCGGTGTTCCTTTGGAATGGCCTGCAGCAGATCGTTGACGAAGCGACCTTGAAGATCGTAGGCGGCATGGTCATCCGGCTGGATGCTGGATACGCGGAACAGCAAACCATCGGGAATCTTGCCGGTCAGGCCGTACTTGAGCTGTGCCAGTTTCCACTTCAAACCGCCATCGGGCACTTCATCCCCCAGCGTGATCCAGTAAGTGATGGGTTCGATGCGCGGGCCATGCGTGGCGACCAGACGCTTGACCGGGATCGGGCCGCCGGATGTTTGCAGGTTGCCTCGCGTGTTTTTGAGCAACTGGAAACCCTGGGCAGGGTAGCAGACTTCGGGCTTATGCACGGCCATGTCGTCGCTCTGGTCACCTCCGTAGGCGATGGACAGCATGATGCGCTCGCCTTGTTCGTTCATGTAGGTGCGGCTCAGGGTCTGGTTGTAGATTTTGTTGATGAGCGCCTGCTGCTTGGGGTCTGTTATCAGGGGCAGCACGGTTTCATCGAGCTTCCACTGGCCGAACTGTTTGGGGATCATGGTTTCGAGATTGATCTTCGGACCCTGGTCGGCAACCCGCTCGCGCGGGGTCAGCGCATAGGCCAGGCCGGCCGCGGCCAGCATCAACAGGCCGATGATCAGATGCTTGAGGCTAATTCCGGGCATGGCGAGTCTCCTTGCCGGGTGAGTTCAGGGGTTTGTCGGGGAAAAACAGGCCCAGCAGGCCATCCAGCGCAAACAGGAACAGCAGGCCGACGACAAACAGCAGGATGCCGGCAAAGTCATGCACGAAGCCTTGGCCGGCTTCGTCGCCGAAATGATAGGTGACCAGCACCAGGATCATGACGCGCACGACGTTGGCGGCGAAGGCGATGGGCAGGATGGAGGCGATGAGGATGAGGTTGCGGGCCATGCTCGTGCGTTGCATCAGGTAGAGGTAGAGCAGGCCCATCGCCGTCAGGCTGAACATGGAATGCAGACCGGAGCAGGCATCCGCCACAAGCAGCTGGTATTGACCGATGGTGAGGATGACCCCGGTGCGTGCGATGGGATACCCCACGGCATAGAGGATGTGCTCGGCAATGACCGAGATGTATTGCTTGAGCGGGCCGGTGGCCGCATCGACAATGAAGCCGGGCAGCGGCACCATGAAGATCAGGAAGAACAGAGGGAACCACATGGCGCGCACTGCCGAAAAACCGGTGGTGACAAGAAGCGCGCCGATCAGCACGGGAATCTGCGAGCCGACTTCGAACAGGATAATGTCCTGCGAGCGGCCCAGTGCATAGAACAGCAGGCCCAATGCCAGTACCGGCCATCCAAGGATGGCATTGGGTTTTTCGGCAGCGGGTGCCAGCAGGGTGGCGCGGCTTCTCCAGATCAGGTACAGCGCAACGATGAGGACGATGGGGCCGTGCGCGTGCTCTTCCGAATTCCACAGGCCGTTGGCCAGGTCGTAATAGGTGGGTCCGTAAAGCGCGGCCAGGCCAAGCAGCACCGGCCACCAGATGGTAATGCCCCGCAGTGGAGTCGGGGATTGGAGGGGAAGGGTTGCTTGCACGGGTTACGTCTCCTGTCGGGCAGCCTTGTACCGGGGTGGCCGCCTCAACCGATTGGCCATAAGCGCAAAACAATCAGAACCTGTTCAACACCACGCCGGCAATTTCGGTTCCGGTCACGGCAAGATTTTCCTTGATCGCGGCCAAGTCGTTGAGGCGAGTCCTGTTTTGCCTTGCGACAAGCAGGGCGCCGCCTGCAGCGAGTGCGATAGCCTGGGCATCGGTATAGGCAATCGCGGGCGCCGTGTCGATAAGGATGACATCGAAATATTCATCCAGCCTGGAAAGCACGGCCTGCAGCGTTCCGCGTGACAGTAGTTCGCCGGGGTTGGGCGGGGTCGGCCCCGCCGGCAAAACGCTGAGGCTGCCGAGTTTGGATATCTGGGCGATGGGCGCATGGTCCACGCGGCCACCCAGGATTTCCGTCAGCCCCTGGTGGTTGCCGAGATTGAAAATCCTGTGAATTCGCGGATCGCGCAGGTTGGCGTCGATCAGCAAGGTTCTTTCGCCGAGCTGGGCAAAGGCGACGGCGAGGTTGGCCGCGTGAAAGGAGCAGCCACTGTCCGGGCCGGAACCAATCAGGGCAAGACGCTTGCGGGATGCATTGAACCAGCGAAGCTTGAGCTGGGTGCGCAGGGCGCGAAACGATTCCGCCTGCGGCGTAAAAGGCTGGTATGCAACCAGCAGTTCGGCACTGTAGTTCTGCTCGCCCGGCGACAGGTAGGCGAATTTGTATTGCGACGAGAGGGCCTGCTGGATGTCGGCCTCGGTCACCAGGCCCAGCTTGATCGCGGCTTCGCCAAAACGCAGCTTGTCGGAATCCTGCAGCTTGAGGATGCGCTCGCTGTCCTCGGCCTTGATCTTGCCGGCCTTGATCAGCAGCTTGCCGATGTTGGCATCCTGCTGGTCCGGTGAAGCCAGTTCGGTCACGTTTTCGTTAGCCTGGGTCGTCATGCTTGGGGTATCCATGTCAGATGTTCAAGAGCGTCGATGGGCCGGGCCGGTCAGGCTGTCCGCAGCCGCGCAGTCCGCCAGAACCATGCGCGTTTCCTTTCTCCGGTCACGCCCAGCACCGGCAGGTCGAGCAGGTCGGAAATGTCGCTGGCGGTTCGGACCTTGCGGTCGAACAGTTCGATGAGAAAGGCCAGCCCCACACCGACCAGTCCGCCGAGGAACGTCGCGATCAGGATGTTGAGGAATGTTCTGGGTTTGGAGGGTGCAAGCGGCGGGGTGGCTGGATTCAGCACGGCGATTTCGGTCTGGCTGGTCTGGGCTTCCAGTTTGCTCTGCCCCGCGCGCTGCAAGGCTGTGTCGTAGATGCGCTGGGCATTTTCCACATCGCGCACCAGCACGGCGATTTCGTCGCGCTGATTTTTGAGTTCCAGTACCTTCGATTTTTGTGAGGCCAGTGCCGAACGCAGGCTGCTTTCGCGCTGCCGTGCCGAACTGGCTGCCGCGGCAACGCTTTTCGTGGCGGTACGGATGGCGGCGTCGAGGTCCTGCTTGATGCTGTCGTATTGCGCCTGTGCCTGCAGGTATTCCGGATGGTTGCGGCCGCTGCGCTTTTCCAGTTCGGCGATGCGGGCTTCGCTGGAGGCGAGCTGGATTTTCAGGTTTTGCACCAGGGAGTTGTTGGCGACTTCCGCCGTGACATCCTGCTGCCGCTGCCTGGAGGCGGCATCGAACGTGGCGGATTGTGCAGCCACTACTTGCCCGGATAGTTCGGCGAGTCTTGCGGTTTCGATGTCCAGCCGCTCGTCCGAGAGCACGACGCCCTTTTCGCGCTGGTAGGTTGATAGTCTGCTCTGGGCTGCTTCGAGGTTCTTGCGCAACTGGTTGATCTGCTGGTCGAACCATTGTGCCGTCTGCCGGGCGGGCTCGACTTTCAGTTCGAGATTGGTCTGGATGTAGGCCTGGGCGAAGGCATTGGCGACGATGGCGGCGAATTGCGGATCGCCCCAGTTGAAGCTGATGGTGATGATGCTGGATTCGCGTGAAGGAATGACATCGAGTTCGCTCAGCAGCCGGTCTGCCAGCCAGTCATGCGGAGTGCCCTGGCCCTTGGTGGCTTCCTGGAAGGACTTCTGGATGTTGGGCGAGTCCTCGACCATGCGCAGATTCTTGACGACCTTGAGAGCGACATTGTGGCTTTTGACGATGTCCATTTGCGTCGCGAGATAACCGGGCAGCAGTTGCGAGGGCAGCATGACACCGGTGACGGGGTTGGTTGCCTTGAAGTCGACGACCAGGTCGGTCGTGGCGGTGTATTTCTTCGGCATCAGCAGGCTGACTGCGGCAGCAAGCGCAATGATGACCAGCCAGGTGATCAGGATGATCCACTTGCGCGCATTCAGGATCAGCAGGAATTGGGTGAGATTCATGGTGCGGGATTCCTTGCCTTAGAACAGGCTTTCCTTGACATAGATGACATCGTCCTTCTGTACGGGATCCGACAGGCTGGCTTCGATCTCCTGCATCCTGCCGGCATCGTTGCGGCGCAGGATGCGGATGCCCCGCTGGGTGCCGCGCGGGGTGATGCCGCCGCCCACTGACAGCGCCTGCACCACGGTCATGTTGCGCTCGAGGCGGAACGCGCCCGGGCGCTGCACCTCACCATAGATATAGAAGCGGGGCTCGCGTGGCACATAGATGATGTCTCCGTCGCGCAACTGGAAGTCGGCCTTGGTGTCGCCCTTGTCAAGGAGATCGAGCGCATCGATCTCCGTGCGCGTGGTTTTGGCGCCATCGCGCCGGATGTGGATGATCTGGTCGGCGCCGGTAACGGCAATGCCCGAGGCAATGGCCAAAAGGTCGGTGACGGTGGAGGCCTTTTCCAGCGGAAAGCGTCCCGGCCGGTTGACGAAGCCCAGCACGTTGACCTGTTGCCCGCGATACTGGATGACGTTGATGTTGACCAGCGGTTCTCGCACGAAGCCGCCTTTCTTCAGGCCCTCGGCGATTTTCGCTTCCGCCTGCCGCAATCCCAGTCCGCCGATTTTCGTGGCGCCGATGAGCGTAAAGTTGATTTCGCCGTTTGCGCCAATGCGGGTTTCTGTGGTCAGGTCTGGATGGTCATAGACATTGATGCGGATGACATCGCCACTGGCCAGGACATAATCGCCATCCGCCGCATGAAGTGAAGATGTGAAAAACAGGCTGACGAAAGAAAAAAAGAGGGCCAGAAACGTATTGCGCATGGTGTCCTTTGGTTGGGCTCTTGACCGGTCAAAACTACCGAGTCTATATCGTTTTTGCTTCAGAATTCTTGCGTACGGTTGCCATTCTCATCGAGACCCCCATCGCAGCAAATTTCATGCAAGCCGGCGGGGCCCGAACCCGGCCTATTTTACGCGTTTTGGCTCAGAATTCGCGTCGGCAAGGGTTTGCCGACCGCGTTCATTGACGAGGGGTCACAAAACAAGCCTCCTTGATAAAGGACCACCTGTTTTATCCCCCTTATAAGGAGGTGGGGGATTTCGATGCTGGCGGGGCCTTGCCAGGCTGTTAGCGGATGATCCGTGCGCTGCTGCGCTTGCTGCGGCGAAGCTGAAGGCCGATCAGGCCCACGCCGGCCAGCATCATGGCCCAGGTTTCCACTTCGGGCACGGGGCTGACAGAAGTGGACAGGCCGATAAATTTTTTCTCAACAAATGCCAGAGAGGACGGTGCTGTCGTCACGGCCAAAAGAAGATTTTGTACCGTAATGTTGATTTCGGTGGTGTTTGTCCAGGAGGACATGTCAACCATGGCCGAAGCTTCCCAATTCCGGGTAGGAATGCCGGTCAGATTGAGCGGCGCAAGCGGGGTAATGCCATCCGTGATGTCCATCAAGGGGTTGGCGGTATCAAAGACCCTGATCTGGCCTGTGACATCCACATCACTGCCAGGGCCCAGCAAGAGATAGTCCCCTTTCTCGATCAGGTTGACACTGCCAAAACGATAACCCGTATGCGTGCTGACCTTGATATTGACAGTTTCATTCTCAAGGGCAAAGCCGCTGCCGTTCAGGGACTGGGTTTCAAAATTGACCGGCGTGAAGAAAAGGGTATCACCACTTATGGACGGAGTGCCAAAAAGCCCCATCAGGCTGTCGTCAAAAGTGTATTCGACCGTGTTGCCGCTCAGGGTGACCGGAATGGCCTGAGAACTGGTTGTTGCGAACAAAGCCAAGACCGGCAAAACAAACCCGAACATCCGCTGGTATGTCACGTTTGAGGCTCCTCCAATACTAATTACTATTTTTATTGGATCATTACTGATCTATGCCTGGCACGAACTGCTGAAAATCATGCAGGAATCGTGCCTTTTCAACAGTGTCATCCCATGTCATTGTTTTGTAAAGGGATGGCAATGTGGCCGTCATGATCGAAACTTCGGCATTGTCAAAAATTCCGACGCAACTCATGCCGTATTCCTGTCTGAAGCCTTTATACGCCCTAGAAAGGGGATAGGCAATGCTGGAATATTCGGTGGAAGGAAGTTTCCGCTCAGCGGCAATCCTGAAAGCCTTCTGCCTTGCAGACGAAATCCCCCGACGCTTCGCGCCGCCCCCTTTGACAAGGGGGTGATAAAGCGCCTCCCTTGATAAAGGGCCACCTGTAATAGCCCCCTTCATAAAGGGGGTTTGGGGGGATTCCTCAATATGCGTTCCGGTCGCGCATGACCAGCCAGACGGTTTTGAGGATGATGTAGAGATCGAGGCTCAGCGACCAGTTGCGCAGGTAGTCAATGTCGTGCCGGATGCGGCCTTCCATCTTGTCCAGGGTTTCGGTTTCACCGCGGTAGCCGTTGACCTGCGCCCAGCCGGTGATGCCGGGCTTGACCTTGTGCCGCCACATGTAGCCGGGGATGACCTTGCGGTACATCTCGTTGTGCGTCACGGCATGCGGTCGCGGTCCGACGATGCTCATGCGGCCCTGCAGCACATTGATGAACTGAGGCAGTTCGTCCAGCGAGGTCCTGCGCAGGAAGGCGCCCAGCCGGGTGGTGCGCGGGTCGTTTTTCGAAGCCTGGCGGATGGTATCGCTGTCTTCGCACACGGTCATGGAGCGAAATTTGTAAACCGTGATCTCGTCGCCGTCGATGCCGTAGCGGCGCTGCTTGAAGAAGACCGGGCCGGGCGAGCTGAGCTTGACGGCAATCGCAAGGACGATCAGCACGGGCGAGATCAGCAGCAGGATCAGGCTGGCCATGACGGTATCGAAAATCGCCTTCTGCACGGCATTGATGCCGGTGAGCGGCGTCTCGAAAATGGCGATGACAGGGATGCCGTTGACGTCATCCAGCCGGGCCTGGACCAGGTCGAAGATGAACACGTCCGGCACGAAGTAGATCGACGCGGTCGAATCCCTGAGGCTGTTGACCAGGCTGAGGATGCGCGGCTGGTTGGTCATGGGCAGGGTGATGTACACCAGGTCGATGTTGTGCTGCTTGATGTAAGCGGCCACGTCGTCCAGTTTGCCGATGCACTGGCCGGCAATGTCCGTCGCCTGCCGGTCTGGTCCGCGGTCATCGAAATAGCCCTCCACGCCGATCATCAGGCTGCGCGTGCCGGCGATGCGCTGTCCCAGCCGGTTGCCCAGGTCGCCGGCGCCGACGATGATCGCCCGTCGGGTGCGGCCCTTGAGGTGGGTGCGCTGGATGTAATAGCGTGTCAACGCATGCGCGACCAGCATCACCGCCGGCGTGACCAGCACCCAGTCGCGGAAGACGGCAACGGAAAATTCCCCTGTCAGCCCGCTCGCATGGCCCAGCAGCACGACCAGGCCAATGACCACCAGCCACGCGGCAAGCATGTTGCGCGCATGCATGAACAGGGTGCCGCGCCGCCATTGCTTGTGCGTGCCGAATTCGAATTCGTCGAACACCTGTGAGGAGATCAGGAAGGAGACCACGCCCATCAACAGGTACAGGCCGTGGAAATCCTCGTCATGCAAACGCACCATCGCATACAGGGTGCCGAGGATGATGAAGGGATCAAGTAGGCGCTTGATCACCGAAAGCAGGGGCGACTCGTTGCTGGAAACCATCAGAAAACCAGCTGTGCGGACAGGCTGAAAAACTGGTAGGAGTAGTCATTCTCGAGATTGGACTCGCGGCTGCCTGACTCCCATGACACGCCCAGGTTCGCCCAGTCCCTGGGTTGATAGCTGAGCGTGAGTCCGAAGCCGTGGGCATCGTCCTGGCGCTCGATGCCAATCAAGAACGGGTCTCCCTCGAAACTGCGGCGCTCGACATAGGCTTTCGCATCGAGCTGGAATCTGGAGCTGATCTGCCAGCTGGGGGTGAAACGGATGCCGTCGTTGACGGAGTAGTTGGCATAAACGTCCTCGATCGCACCGATGTCGCGATAGACCGCGCTGCCGATACGCAGCTTTTCTGTCACCTTCCAGGTGGCGTCGATCCGGCCGGTGATGCCGGTGAAGTCGCGCTCGGGCACCTCGTCGTGCTTGCGCCGGGTTTGCCCGGCGCGGCCGCTCAGGGTGAGCTTGCCGTCGTAGGCCCAGTAGGCGCGCAGGCCGAAGTCCTGCTGCTCGAAGCTGTTGTCCACCGTGCTCAGCAAGACCACCTGCCGGTTGGGATACTTGCCGTTGGTCTTCCTGGCGAACAGCCCCAGGCGGCTGCCCTTGGGCGTCAGATAGTCGACGCCGATTTCGCCGGCGTCCAGTGTGCGGTTGCTGGCCTGTTGCGAGACCGCGCCATATTCCAGCGTGTCGCTGTCGAGCACGCCGTTGACACGCCAGCGCGGGTGGAAAAGGTAGCTGCCGTTGACGAACTTGCGGCTGCGGTCGACGGTGTTGGGCACCAGTCCGCCGGTGTAGTCGACAAAGCTGCCAAGACTGCGCGATGCGGCGTAGCCAAGCTGGCCCGAAAGCCGGTTGCCCAGTTGCCAGTTCCACTGCCCCTGCCCATCGTAGCCGTCGAAGTCCAGATCGCTCAGTTCGGCGAACCTGGTCGTGTTGGCGCTGAGGCGGCCGGTGATCTGCTGGCGGCTTTGCTTCCAGTCGAACAGCAGGCCCGCGCCCAGCATGTGGTACACATCGCTTTGCTCGTTGCTCGCGGTGCGATAGATGTTGCTGTCCTGGGAAAGGCTGTAAGTCAGAAAGAGTTGCAGCGTGTCGCCATTCCTGGCCTGGGCCGAGCCGAACGGGACGGTCAGCAGGACAAACAGTGCAAGGCGCGAAAGCGACGATGCGAAGCGGACAGGCAATTTGCTCACCAGAACTGCCAATGGCCGGTATTCAAAACCCAGATGCCCAGTGTTGCATTGGTGAGGGCATGCGCGACGATGGGCACCCACACATTGCCGGTTTTTTTGTACAACCAGCCGTATGCATAGCCGGCGATGAATCCGGCAAACCATTGCGTGTGTTCCAGCGCGAACAGCGCGCTTGAAATCAGCAGCGCCTTCTGGCTGACCCTGGCTGGGTCCAGCGACAGGAAATCCTGACGGTCCAGCCAGCGCATGATGAAAGAGCGCCAGAACAGCTCCTCGATGATGGGCACGACCAGCGCGGAGCCAGCCAGGCGGATGCCCGCGAGTGCCAGGTTTGTCGAGCCGTCCTCATTGCGCGGGTCGAAGCCGCTGCCCATTTCCGAGAGCAGCATCCACGGCTGGACGAGGTTGATCCAGAGAACGAAAACGGCAATGCCGGCAACTACGGCCATCATCCAGCCAGCCGCTTGCCTGGGGCACTGATTCAGTTCGGTGTAATGTGGCCACAGCCAGACCAGCGCCAGCGCCGCTGCCCCGGACTTGATGGCGTATACCCAGCGCTTGTCGAAAGCATCGAGGCCGGGCACCAGCGATTGCAGATTGCTCCAGCTCAGCTCCACCGCAAGTAGCAGGATGAACAGGGCAAAGGGCAGGGTGCGGGCAAAGCCCGGATGTCGGGTCAGGTCCATGTTTTTTGAGGGCGGGTTCTTGCCAACCCGCATTCGTTATCCGGCGGGAAAGGATTCCCGTACTTCCATGCAATAGCGGCGCTCAACCGTTCTGAATGAAGCCTGACGATCCGTTTCGCAGGCAGGCACTTGCCGGACAAATCCCTCGGCGCTTTGCGCCACCCCCTTTGACAAGGGGATGATAAAGCCCCCCCTAGATATAAGGGGTGGGGGGATTTATACCGGTAGCCACACACAGCGTTCCACAGGCAGGCAATCCCTTGCCGGGAATTTTTACAGGCCCGACAAGCCTTTCTGCATGGCCTCGGAGTTGGCGTCGGCGGGCTTGGCCGCATCCGTGGCGGCAGGCTGGGCCGGTGCCGGCGCGGTGGCCTGGGCAGGTTCCTTGCCCGCATCGGCAAACGCGCCCAGATATTCGATCTTGGCCGCAGCCCTGAGCGCCTTGATTTCATTCTCGGCCAGCTCGCGCTGTTTCTGCGCGGTCAGAATGCGCTCTGCCAGCGGCTTGGCCTGCTCGGCGGGAACCGGCTGGTTAACGGCGGCAACGACAAGGATCACCGTCAGCACGCCGTTGTTGTTGGCAATGATCGCCTGCCCCGGTTTGGTCTTCATCAACTGGGTGGCGAGCTGTGCCGGCAACTGCTCGGCCGCGCGTTCGGCCTGAGAGCCACGAAACGCGATGTTCTGCGATTTGAGCCACTGGGCGAATTCCTCCAGATTCTTGCTGGCGGCCAGTTGCGCGCGTATCTGTTCGGCCTTGTCCGCCGCACCCTGAATGACGAGCTCCTGCAGCCGGTACGCACGGCGCTCGGCAAACAGCTCGGGGTGCTTGCCGATGTAATCGCTAATTTCGGATTCGGTGGGCTTGGCCGCACCCTGCGCCTTGCGCTGCAAATAACCCTGGGCCAGGATCTGCGTGCGCGCTGCCTCGATGGCCTGCATGATGTTGGGGTCGCGGTCGAGCTTGTCCTCGATGGCCTTCTGCACCAGCAGCTGCTGGTCGACCAGGCCTTTCAGCACGGCATTGCTCGCCTGCTGAACCTTGTCCTGGGGGACCTTGGCGTTCAGCCTCTGCATGGCCGCATTGACCTGATGCACCGTGATCTCGTCCGAATTGACGCGGGCCGCGACCTGGGTTTCGGATTTGGCTTCGCCTTCACCTTCCTTTTTATCGCCGCAACCGGCAAGGAGCAGCGTGGTGGCAAGGATGGACAGTCCGGCAACGCGGGCAGACAATGACATGATGGTGTGTCCTCACAAAAATGGGTGGCGGAAATATTCTTT
>JACAED010000047.1 GCA_013389025.1 Hydrogenophilaceae bacterium | reverse complement strand
CTTGAAGAACTCGCGCTCCAGGGGGGGCAAAGGCTGGTTGGGGCGCTTGTTCACATAGACGTAAAGCACACGGGCCAGCGGATACTTCTTGCTGACGGCATTTTCAGGAGTGGCTTCGTAGAAAGCCTCGCCGTCGCTCTTCGACAGGGGCACTGCGCGCACCCCGGAGGTCAGGTAACCAATGCCGGAGTAGCCGATGGCACCGATCTGACCGGTGACACTTTGCACCACCGAGGCAGAACCGGGCTGCTCGGCAACGCGCTTGGTGAAATCACCCTTGCACAGCGCCTTTTCCTTGAAGTAACCATAGGTGCCGGACACGGAGTTACGACCGTAAAGCGCAATATTGCGGCTCGCCCAGTCACCGGTCATGCCCAATTGACCCCATTTGGTGATTTCTTCCTTGCCGCCGCACTTGCGCGTGGCGGAAAAAATGGCATCCACCTGAGGGATGGACAGCCCCTCGATGGGGTTGTCCTTGTTCACGTACACAGCCAGGGCATCGATGGCCACCGGTACGGCGGTGGGCTTGTAGCCGTGCTTTTTCTCGAAGGCAACGATCTCTTCGTCCTTCATGGTACGGCTCATGGGGCCGAAGTTGGAGGCACCCTGGATCAGGGCAGGCGGCGCGGTGGAGGAACCGGCGCCCTGGATCTGGATGTTGACGTTGGGATAGAAGCGCTTGTAGGACTCGGCCCACAGGGTCATCAGGTTGTTCAGGGTGTCGGAACCGACGCTGGTAAAGTTGCCGGATACGCCACTTGCCTTGGTATACACCGGCAGGGCAGGATCGACGGCGGCGGCATGGGCAACGATACCATGTGCCATGAAAGCGCTACATGCCATAAAGCCAAGCGCATTAACGAACTTTTTGATGTTCATTCTGGAGGACTCCTGAATATTAGTAAATTACATAGCCAACTAGAACACCGGATTACACCGGGTTCATGGAACAGAATCCTAGCTTTGTAATATTACAGAAACATGACAATTTGGTTTAATGTCTGCGGAAAATTCATTCCGTTTGATGCATGTTTCCGTTCAGCTTTCGCTCAGGCACCTACAAAATCATTATCAAGCCGCTGCCGCCAGTTTGACTGACTCGGCAATATGCTCGGCCCATTTTCTGGCTTGAGCTTCGGAGGCCGACTCCACCATCACCCGGATCAAGGGTTCTGTACCCGAGGGACGTAAAACGATACGCCCCTCCTCCCCCATGTCAGCCTTGGCTTGTTCCTCGGCTTCCTTCACTGGCAATGCGGCGGACAGGTCGATTCGCCTTGCAATCGGTACATTGATCAGCACCTGCGGATAGAGCGTGAGGTCACTTGTATATTCGGCCAATGAAGCGCCACTGTCCTTCAATGCATGCAATACCTGCAGGGCAGAAATGATGCCATCCCCGGTTTTGTGTTTGTCAAGGCAAAGGATATGTCCGGACGTCTCTCCGCCAAGCTGCCAGCCTTTTTCCTGCAGCAGTTCCAGCACGTAGCGATCGCCAACCTTGGCACGACTGAACGGCAGGCCCAGGCGTGAGAGTGCGTGTTCCATGCCAAGGTTGGTCATCAGTGTGCCCGCCACGCCACCCTTCATGTAGCCGGTTTCCACACGATGACGCGCAATGACATAGACCAGCTGGTCGCCATCGAAAATACGGCCGTCCCGGTCCGACATCATCAAGCGGTCGCCGTCGCCGTCCAGTGCGATGCCGAAGTCGGCCCGATGCTTGCGCACGGCGGAAGAAAGTGCAGCCGTGTGTGTCGCACCGCAATCGAGATTGATGTTCAGGCCATCGGGCTCGGTGCCAATGGTCACCACTTCGGCGCCCAGTTCATGAAAGACGTGCGGTGCGACATGATAGGTCGCGCCATTGGCACAATCGACCACAATGCGCAGTCCGCGCAAATCCTTGTCGAAAGGAAAGCTGCTTTTGCAGAATTCGATGTAGCGGGCCTGGGCATCCTCGATTCGACGCGCACGGCCAAGTTCTCTGGACGGCGCGGTGTGAATTTCGTTTTCGATCTGAGCCTCGATCTTTTCTTCCACGGCATCCGGCAATTTCTGCCCGGTTGCGGAAAAGAACTTGATGCCATTGTCCTCGTAAGGATTGTGGGAAGCGGAAATGACCACGCCGGCCTGCAGGCGCAGCGCGCGGGTCAGGTAAGCGATGGCCGGGGTTGGAAGCGGGCCGGTCAGGTTCACATGCACGCCTGCCGCCGTCAACCCGGCGGTCAGCGCGGATTCCAGCATGTAACACGAAATACGCGTGTCCTTGCCGATCAGAACGGTCGGATGCTGGCCTGGCTGCAAGACCGAATGGTCGGAAGCCAGCACCTTGCCCGCGGCATACCCCAAACGCATGGCGAAATCCGGCGTGATCGGCAACTTGCCGACGCGCCCTCTTACACCATCCGTGCCAAAATATTTACGGCTCACTTGTTCCTGCTCCTTCTATCGCCTGCCATACCATTAATGCATCCCTCATCGCTTCCACATCATGCACGCGCAATATGGCAGCGCCCCTCAGCACTGCCGCCAGATGGGCGGCAATGCCGGCATGTTCGCGCTGTTCAACCGGTTTTCCAGTCAGCGTACCCAGCATGGATTTGCGCGACATTCCCGCCAGCACCGGCACGCCCAGATCCGTTAAACGGTTCAGATGTCTCAGCAAGGCAAGATTATGTTCCAGCGTCTTTCCAAAACCAAAACCCGGATCGATGACGAGCCGATTTTTTGCAATTCCAGCCTGTTCGCAGGCATTAATGCGGCCCGCCAGAAAATCCCTGACCTCGCTCAAGACATCCGAATAAGCAGGATTAGATTGCATGGTTCGCGGCTCGCCCTTCATATGCATCAGGCAAACCGCCAAATCCGAATCAGCCACTAGCTCGACTGCGCCGGGCTCGCGCAGTGCCATGACATCGTTGATCATGGCGGCGCCCGCATGTATGACCTCGCGCATGACACCGGGCTTTCGGGTATCCACGGATATGACCAAGCCCTCCTTTTGCAGGGCTTCGACCACCGGAAGCACCCGTTTCAGTTCATCTGCCTCAGAAACGGCTTCCGCACCCGGACGGGTCGATTCGCCACCCACATCGAGAATATCGGCTCCCTGCTCGACAAGATGAAGAGCATGATCCACCGCCTGCCGAACATTTTTCAGCCTGCCGCCATCGGAAAAGGAGTCCGGCGTGACATTGACAATGCCCATGATGAGCGGGCGGTCGAGGGTAAAGGTGAATTTGCCGCAGCAAAGCATGTCCGGGAGCTGGATTCAGGGATCAGGTGTCGGCATTGTGCGGCCTGAGACCGCGCCATAAATCAAGGCGCAAGGCACATCACCCGACTTCCGGTCCCTGAATCCTGCGCCCTGGATTCAGGCTTCCTGTGCCGGTTCGGTGGTCGGCGCGGGTGCGCTGGGTTTGGTGTCGCTGGGCGGCATCGGCTGCGCACCCGGCGGCTTGGGCGGGCGCGGCACCCGGCCTGCCATGATGTCGTCGATCTGCTCGGCATCGATGGTTTCCCATTCCAGCAACGCCCTGGTCATGGCCTCGATCTTGTCGCGGTTGTCCTCGATGATCTTGCGTGCGCGAGCGTACTGCTCGTCGACGATGCGGCGGATTTCCTGATCCACTTTTTGCATCGTGGCTTCGGAAACATTCTTGTGCGTGGTGATCGCGCGCCCAAGAAATACTTCGCCTTCCTCTTCGCCATATACCATGGTGCCAAGGCTGTCCGACATGCCCCACTGCGTCACCATGCGGCGTGCCAGTTCGGTCGCACGCTGGAAATCGTTCGATGCGCCGGTTGTCATCTGGTGCATGAATACTTCTTCCGCAATGCGTCCGCCAAACAGGACTGCGATCGTCGACAGGATGCGCTCCTTGTCCATGCTGTAACGGTCCTCGGTGGGCAACTGCATGGTTACCCCCAGCGCACGGCCGCGCGGGATGATGGTGACCTTGTGCACCGGATCGGTTTTGGGCAGGAGTTTCGCCACCACCGCATGGCCGGATTCGTGATACGCCGTGTTGCGGCGTTCTTCCTCGGGCATGACAATCGACCGGCGCTCGGCCCCCATGATGATCTTGTCCTTGGCACGCTCGAAGTCTTCCATATCCACCAGGCGCTTGTTGCCACGCGCAGCGAACAGCGCCGCTTCGTTGACCAGGTTGGCCAGATCGGCACCGGAAAACCCGGGGGTACCGCGTGCAATGATGTCCGCCTTCACATCTGGCGCGATCGGTACCTTGCGCATGTGCACCATGAGAATCTGCTCGCGGCCACGGATATCCGGCAGCGGCACAACCACCTGACGGTCGAAGCGGCCAGGCCGCATGAGTGCCGGATCGAGCACGTCTGGACGGTTGGTGGCGGCAATGACGATCACGCCTGCCGTGCCCTCGAATCCATCCATTTCGACCAGCAACTGGTTGAGGGTCTGCTCGCGTTCATCGTTGCCCCCCCCCAGACCCGCGCCACGCTGGCGACCGACTGCGTCAATCTCGTCGATGAAAATGATGCAGGGCGCTGATTTTTTGGCCTGCTCGAACATGTCGCGCACGCGCGCCGCGCCCACGCCGACGAACATCTCGACAAAGTCGGAACCCGAAATCGAGAAGAACGGCACCTTGGCTTCACCCGCAATCGCCTTGGCCAGAAGGGTCTTGCCGGTACCCGGACTGCCCACCATCAGCACGCCACGCGGTATGCGTCCGCCCAGCTTCTGGAACTTGGAAGGGTCTTTCAGGAACTCGACCAGCTCGGCAACTTCTTCCTTGGCCTCGTCACAACCCGCTACATCGGCAAAGGTGATCTGATTGTTCGATTCGTCCAGCATACGGGCCCGGCTCTTGCCGAAGGAAAACGCACCACCCCGCCCGCCACCCTGCATCTGGCGCATGAAGAAGACCCAAACGCCGATCAGCAGCAGCATGGGGAACCAGGAAATGAAAATGCTCATCAGCACGGATTGCTGCTGTTCGGGTTTCACATCCACTTTCACGCCGTTCTTCAGCAGATCCGAAGTCAGCCAGATATCACCAGGCGGCGAGTAGGTGACATAAGGCTTGCCGCTCTCGCTCATACCGCGGATGACATGACCATCAATGATGGCTTCCTTGATCTGGCCCTGCTTGACCTGCTCGATGAAATCCGAATAGGGAATGGTGGTCTGGCTGGACTGGTGCGCGCCAAACTGCTGAAAAACAGTCATCAGGATCACTGCGATGATGACCCAGATGGCAATATTCTTGGCTAGATTGTTCACTGCTGCTCCTTTGCGCGGCCATGTCCGCGACTTTAACAAAACTTGTCAAACTTTAGACTCATTCTAAGCCGGCCATGTCCAATTGGCTAGCCGAGTTTCAATCCCCTTGCCACCAGAAAATTCTCCCGGCTCTCATCACGGGAAGCCTCCGGTTTGCGGATGGCAACCTTGTCAAAGGCCGCCCTGACCTGCTTCAAATATTCTTCGAACCCGCTGCCTTGAAAAACTTTGACGACAAATACGCCGTCGGGTTTCAGCCAGCGAGTGGCAAAATCCAAGGCCAGCTCCGCCAGAAGGTAGTGTTTGGCCTGATCGGCATCTCTTACCCCGGAAATATTGGGGGCCATGTCGCTCAATACAAGGTCTGCCTTGCTGCCCCCCAGCGCCGATTCAACCAGGGCCAGGCCTTTTTCGTCCATAAAATCTGCCTGAAACAGTTGCACCCCCGGGATGGGCAAAACCGGAAGCAGGTCGATTCCAATGACCCTTCCGTTTTCACCCACCCTCTTTGCCGCCACCTGGCACCAGCCACCCGGTGCCGAGCCCAGATCCACCACCGTCATGCCGGGCTTGAACAGACGATCGCGTTCAGCCAGCCCCAGAAGCTTGTAGGCCGCGCGCGAACGATAGCCTTCCTTCTGCGCCAGCTTGACGTAGGGGTCGTGCACGTGGCGGTCCAGCCACCAGGCCCGGCTGGTTTTGGGTCGTTTCATCGGTGGACTAATGCTAAATCGGCTAGAATCGCGCTTCTCTGAAGAAGGCCCGCCATGATCACACTCACTCCCGCCCAGCGACAGTACCTGAAAGGTCTCGCCCATCCGCTTTCGCCGGTCGTCATCATTGGCGAAAAGGGCTTAACTGAGGCCGTCATCAAGGAAATTGACCGTGCGCTGGCCGCGCACGAACTGATCAAAATCAAGGCGGGTTCGGACGAAAAGGAAACGAGAGCACGGTGGCAGGCAGAGATTTGTAGCACCCTCGACGCAACACCCGTGCAACTGATCGGAAAGATTCTGGTGATCTACAAACAAGCCAAAAAGCCTGCCATTCAGTTACCACGTTAGCGCCAAACCAGAATCAGGCCGAGCACGCTCTCGATCAAATAAACGATGCTGGATACGCCATGCCATGCAGCAAACCTGCTGCGAAACGCGCTTTCCATCACGGCCTGCGGCATGGCTTGGTCTTTCAATGCCTGCATGACAGGCTGAATACCGAAATGCTGGCCCAGCGTGAGCAGCAGCATGACCAGCACAATCCAGAAATACGCCTGCTTCAACGCCTGAAACCCCTGCCTGCCAAGACGAAATAGCAGAAGGTATGTTCCAGCAATAATGCCTACCCAGGCAATCCATTTGAACAATTCACCCGCCAGATTGCCGGCGAGCTGACGGTCAGAAAGCTGTGCAAAAAGCGTGGGCGCCGCGATGTAGCCGATTGCCCACAATCCCCCCACCCACAACACCAAAAGGGCGGACGCGAGACCGTCAGCGAAATTCTTCATCGGTATTCCACGTCGAGGATTTCGTACTGGCGTGTGCCGCCCGGCGCCTGGACATCCACGGTATCCCCGGCGTGCTTGCCGATCAACGCGCGCGCGATGGGCGAAGATACGGAAATCTTGCCCGATTTGATGTCGGCCTCGTCGTCGCCCACGATCTGGTAAGTCACGGTATCTCCGGACTCGACGTCTTCCAGCTCGACTGTGGCGCCAAACACGACGCGGCCGTCGGCATCAAGCGTTTTGGGATCGATGATTTGCGCATGCGAGAGCTTGCCCTCGATTTCCTTGATGCGCCCCTCGATGAAGCCCTGTCGCTCCTTGGCGGCATCGTATTCTGCGTTTTCAGATAGATCACCATGTGCACGCGCCTCGGCAATGGCCTGAATCACGGCCGGGCGCTGCACGGTCTTGAGATTGTGCAATTCGGCTTTAAGCATTTCTGCGCCGGTAACGGTCAAAGGTACCTTGCTCACTTGCTGATCCTTCTTACTTACTGCATGTTCTGATGGAGCGACTGCAGCGGGTACACCTGCAATTCGCTGGAATGCCCCATGCCGACACAGGCAGCACGCGCGCCGGCCAGCGTGGTGAAATAGGCAACACGTCGCGCCAGCGCCTCGGCACGGATGGCGTAGGAATCCTTGACCGCACGCTTGTCGTCCACCACATTGATGATGAGGCTGACTTCGTTATTCTTGATCATGTCGACGATATTGGGCCGGCCTTCCGTCACCTTGTTGACGATGGTAACAGGCGTACCCGCACCCTGAATTGCCTGGCCGGTGCCGCGTGTGGCCAACAGGGCAAAACCCAGCTCGTGGAACCCCTTGGCCAGTTCTGCCGCCTGGGGGCGATCCTCGGCGCGCACACTGATGAATACCTTGCCCTTTGACGGCAGGGTCTCACCTGCACCCAGCTGAGACTTGACGAAAGCCTCGGCAAAAGTCTCGCCCACGCCCATGACTTCGCCGGTCGATTTCATTTCCGGGCCCAGCATGGGGTCCACGCCCGGAAACTTGCGGAACGGGAACACCGCTTCCTTCACCGAATAATAGGGTGGTATACGTTCCGCGGTCATGTTCTGACTGGCCAGTGACTGCCCGGCCATGCATCGTGCCGCCACCTTGGCCAGCGGCACGCCAATGGCCTTGGAAACGAAAGGCACAGTGCGCGAGGCGCGCGGATTCACTTCCAGCACATAGATCGTATCGCCCTGAATGGCAAACTGCACGTTCATCAGGCCGACCACATTGAGCGCGCGCGCCATTTCCACGGTCTGGCGACGCAGCTCATCCTGCATTTCCTTCGACAGGCTGTAAGGCGGCAACGAACAGGCCGAATCGCCAGAATGCACCCCAGCCTGTTCGATATGCTGCATGATGCCGCCAATCAGCACGTCTTTGCCATCGGACAAAGCGTCGACATCGACCTCGATGGCGTCATCGAGAAAACGGTCGAGCAGCACCGGTGAGTCGTTGGATACCTTGACCGCCTCGGTCATGTAGCGCTTGAGGTCAGTCTCCTCACGCACGATTTCCATGGCGCGGCCACCCAGCACATAGGAGGGGCGCACTACCAGTGGATAGCCAATCTCCTCAGCCAGACGCAGGGCATCCTAGGGATTGCGCGCGGTACGGTTCGGCGGTTGTTTGAGACCCAGCCTGTGCAACATCTGCTGGAAACGTTCACGATCCTCGGCGGCATCGATCATGTCTGGCG
>JACAED010000021.1 GCA_013389025.1 Hydrogenophilaceae bacterium | reverse complement strand
GCACTTTGATTCCGCCCAGATCGAGGGCCTGTTCGGCAAGGTCCGAACCCTGGCTGGCGGCCAGTTTGCCCTTGAGCTGCGACAGCTCCTTTTCAAGATATTTCACCTGATCCTGGATCTGGCTGATTTTTTGTGAAAGTTCGGCGGGTTGGGTTTTCAGTGCGGCGGCCACCACGCGGACCTGGCCATCCAGGTTTTGCATCCAGGCCAGGGCATTGTCGCCGGTGATGGCTTCCACCCGCCGGATGCCCGCCGCCACGCCGCCTTCCATGATGATCTTGAACGGGCCGATGTCGCCGGTGCGGGCGACGTGGGTGCCACCGCACAACTCGCGCGAGGAGCCGATATCCAGCACGCGCACCTCGTCGCCGTATTTCTCGCCAAAGAGCATCATGGCGCCGGTTTTCCTGGCTTCTTCGAGGGGCAGGACGCGGGCCAGGGTGGGCAGATTTTGCAGGATTTCGGCGTTGACCTTGTTTTCCACGGCCCGAATCTGGTCCGCGGTCATCGGCCCGGTATGCGCGAAGTCAAAGCGCGTCTTGTCAGGGTCGACCAGTGAGCCCTTCTGCTGCACGTGGTCGCCCAGCACCTCGCGCAGCGCCTTGTGCATCAGATGCGTGGCGGAATGGTTGCGCATGGTGCGGACACGGCGCTGGCCATCGACACGCGCGGCGACGGTATCGCCCACTTTGAGCGTGCCTTCGGCGAGTGTGCCATGATGACCAAAGACATCGGCCCGGATTTTCTGCGTATCAGCGACTTCAAAGCGTGCGCTGCCGGTTTCCAGGATACCGGTATCTCCTACCTGACCGCCCGATTCGGCATAGAAGGGGGTGTTGTCCAGTACCACGATTCCGGATTGTCCGGCATGGATTTCGCTGGTCTCACTGCCACCTACATAGATCGCGGTGATCTTGGCATGGTCGATATTCAGGCTGTCATAGCCGTGGAAGGTCGTGGGCTGGCCACTGTATTCCAGCGTGCTGGCGGCCTTGAACCTGCCCGCCGAACGGGCCTGCTCGCGCTGCCTCTCCATGGCGGTGTTGAAGCCTGCTTCGTCCACCGTCACGCCGCGTTCGCGGCAGACATCCGCTGTCAAATCCAGCGGAAAGCCATAGGTGTCATAGAGTTTGAAGGCGGTTTCGCCATCGAGTGTTTTCGCACCGCCAGCCAGAGCCTCTTCCAGGATGCTCATGCCGTGGGAGAGGGTTTCGCCAAAACGCACTTCCTCCTGCAGCAGGGTATCGGCCACACGCGCCTGGGCCTGTTTCAGCTCCGGGTAGGCCTCACCCATCACATGGGTCAGATCGGCTACCAGCTTGTGGAAGAACGGCTTGGCCTGCCCCAGCTTGTGGCCATGCCTCAGCGCGCGACGGATGATGCGGCGCAGGACGTAGCCGCGGCCTTCGTTGCCGGGAATGACGCCATCCACGATCAGAAAGGCACAGGCGCGGATATGGTCGGCGATGACTTTCAGCGACGGGCTGTCCATGTCCTGGCAGCCGGTTTCACGCGCGGCGGCGCGGATCAATGCCTGGAACAGGTCGATTTCGTAGTTGGAATGCACGCCCTGCAATACCGCCGAGATGCGTTCTAGCCCCATGCCGGTGTCGACACTTGGCTTGGGCAGCGGGTGCATGACGCCGGATTCATCACGGTTATACTGCATGAACACGTTATTCCAGATTTCGATGTAGCGATCGCCATCTTCATCCGGCGAGCCGGGCGGCCCGCCGGGAATTTCCGGGCCGTGATCGTAGAAGATTTCGGTACAGGGTCCGCACGGGCCGGTGTCGCCCATCGCCCAGAAGTTGTCGCTGGCATAGCGCGCGCCCTTGTTGTCGCCAATGCGCACGACGCGATCTTTCGGCATACCGATTTCGTTTACCCAGATGTCATAGGCTTCGTCGTCCTCGGCATATACCGTCACCCATAATTTTTCTTTTGGCAGCTTGATGTTTTCGGTCAGGAACTCCCATGCGAACTTGATGGCGTCACGCTTGAAATAATCGCCAAAGCTGAAATTGCCCAGCATTTCGAAAAAGGTGTGATGCCGCGCCGTGTAACCGACGTTTTCCAGATCGTTGTGCTTGCCCCCCGCGCGGACGCAGCGCTGGGAGGACGCCGCGCGCACGTAGGGGCGCTTGTCCAGCCCCAAAAACACATCCTTGAACTGCACCATGCCGGCATTGGTGAAAAGCAAAGTAGGATCATTGACGGGAACGAGCGAACTCGATGGCACGATGGTGTGGCCCTTGGAGGCAAAAAAGTCCAGAAAGCGCTGGCGGATTTCGTTACTGGTCATGACGGTGCAAATAGAAGCTTGAATCCACGTGATTTTACAGGATTGCCGGCCGGATGCCGGGCAGCCTGGCAAAGCTTTCCCGTTGCACGATGGTGATGAAGTCCGATAGATAAGACCGTCCCACGTCGCGCTCGCGCATGCCGGCATGCAATTCTGCCCATAAACCGTGTTTGCCGATCGGCCGGGCAGTGACGTAGTCCCGCTCAAGATAAGGTGAGACCGCCCAGGCAGGCAGCGCGGCCAGACCTCGGCGGCTGGCGACCAGTTGCAGGATTGCCACGGTCAATTGTGCTTCACGGCGCGCGGGTTTGATGCCAGCGGGCGACAGCACACGCCGGATCAAATCAATGCGATCTTGCGGCACAGGGTAGGTGATAAGCGGTTCGCTGGCGAAATCCTTGGGCAGCAGGTATTTTTTACTTGTCAGGGCATGCTTGTTTGGCATGAGCGCAAGTATTTCGTACGCAAACAACGGCTCGAAAGCCACATCTTTTCGCGGTGTGGCATCGGAAGTAATGATTATGTCGGCTTGGCCGTCATAGAGCAGGCTGATGGGGTCGGCATAAAAACCACCCAGCAAATCCAGTTCCACATGCGGCCAGGCCGCCCGAAATGCATCCATCGCGGGCATCAACCAGTCGTAGCAGGTATGGCATTCCAACGCGATACGCAATTCTCCCGCCTCGCCATCCTTGAGTTTCGCCAGATCACGGAGGGTGGCCTCCACCTCGGGTAAAACAATATCAGCCAATTGCAGCAGCCGCTTGCCCGCAGCTGTCAATCGTACCGGGCGGGTGGCGCGTTCCAGTAAAGATAGGCCAAGCAGGCTTTCCAGGGCTTTTAACTGGTGAGACACCGCAGATTGGGTGAGATGCAGCCGCTCCGCCGCCGCCGTCAATCCGCCGCTTTCCACCAGCGCCTGCAACAGCCTTAGGTGACGCAGTTCAATATGAGAAATATTCATGTTATTTATTAGAATAAATCGTTTGATTCATGTTATCGCCTGCCGCATGATGCGTCCACTTCAATTTGCATCCACAAAAGGAAAAGCATCATGGCGCTTGCGCATGTATTGGGGGTGCCTCGCATTGGCCCCAACCGGGAACTGAAATTCGCGCTGGAAAAATTCTGGCGCGGCGAAATTGACGCACCGGCGCTTGATGCCGTCGGGCGCGCCATTCGCATGCGGAATTGTCAAAAACAGCACGATGCCGGCCTGGATTTTGTGACGGTGGGTGATTTTGCCTTTTACGATCAGATGCTGAATCACATCCTGCTGCTGGGCTGCGAGCCGTCACGCTTTGGCTTCAAGGGTGAAGATGCGCTGACGCGGAGTTTTGTCATGGCGCGTGGACAAATTCAGGCAGGACACAGCGATTGTGGCGCACACGGTCATTGCGCCGGACACAGCGCTGCCCCGATCAGCACCTGGGCGCTGGAAATGACCAAGTGGTTCGATACCAATTACCACTATCT
>JACAED010000056.1 GCA_013389025.1 Hydrogenophilaceae bacterium | reverse complement strand
CTCCCCCCCAGTCACCGCCACCTCCACCCCAGCCGCCTCCGCCGCTGGTCCAGTGGCCGCCCCCGCGTCCCATGCTCGTCACGATCAGCCAGATAAAGAAAAACATGCCGCCTGCCAGTAAGGCAATGCCCATGGTTGACCAGACCCAGGCGCCCGCGCCCAGCCCGGCCAAAAATCCCCCCAGGCCCTTGCCGAAAATCGCGCCAAGAAACGCGCCCGCGGCAATGCCAAACATGAAAGGCAGAATGAGATTGTCGAGATTGAAGCCCTGTGCGGGCTGCGAAGCCTGTGGCGGCGACAGCGGCTCGCCCTCGATCAGGCGCATCATCCGGGTTACGCCCGCTTCCACGCCGCCCGAGAAATCACCCTGTTTGAAGCGCGGCACGATCTCCTCCTCGATGATACGCTTGGCCACCGCGTCGGGGATCACACCTTCCAGTCCGTAACCCACTTCGATGCGCACCTTGCGATCGTTCTTGGCCACGATCAGGATGATGCCATCTTCTACACCTTTGCGGCCGATCTTCCACTGCTCTGCCACACGAATGCCGAATTGCGCGATATCCTCGGGCTGGGTGGTTGGGATGAGGAGCACGGCAATCTGGCTGCCCTTGCCCTGTTCGAATTGCGCGAGCGTTGATTCAAGCCTGCTGACGGTGTCGGGCGCAAGCGTGCCGGTAAGGTCGGTGACACGTTTGGTTAAGGCAGGAACAGCGACCTGTGCATAGGCTGGAAATATTGCACACAGACTAAGCAATAATGTGAATAGCAAGGCAACAGCCTGCCGCATCCCCCCTTGATAAAGGGGGTGGCGAGCTTGCGAGCCGGGGGATTCAACCATTCACCCTCTCCCTAGCCCTCCCCCATCAAGGGGGAGGGGAAAGGCGGCGCAATTGTCATCAATATCCCGCGCTGAGCGGGCTTTGTCCGGTGGGCGCGCTTTCAGACTGCCGGGCTGGCGCCGGGGCGGGTGCCGGGCTGGCTGGGCCGAAGTCCACCTTGGGCGGTGTGGAAATCGCTTTCTCGTTTTCCACGCTGAAGTTGGGTTTGACCTTGAAACCGAACACCATGGCCGTGAGATTGCTGGGGAACTGGCGCACGGTGACATTGTATTCTTTGACTGCCTCGATATAACGGTTGCGTGCTACGGTGATGCGGTTCTCCGTCCCTTCAAGCTGCGCCTGCAAATCGCGGAACACACCGTCAGCCTTCAATTGCGGGTAATTTTCGGCCACCACCAGCAGGCGCGACAGTGCGCCGGAAAGCTGACCCTGTGCCGCCTGGAATTTACTGAACGCCTCGGGATCGTTGACCAGATCGGCGGTCGCCTGAATCTGACCCACCTTCGCGCGAGCCTCGGTCACTTCGATCAGTATTTCCTTTTCGTGCGCGGCGTAACCCTTGACCACATTGACCAAGTTGGGTACCAGATCGGCGCGTCGCTGGTACTGGTTGAGCACTTCCGACCAGGAAGACTTGATCGTCTCATCTGTGGTTTGCAGGGTGTTGTATCCACAACCCGTCAGGCTGAAGGTGAGAAAACCGATTGCGAGCCATTTCTTCATTGCCGTCCTCCTTGTTGTTGGGCAAGACCGATTTTATGGCGGATTTGCGAAAATCAAGTCAAGCGGGAACAGATTTAACTTTTGAGTGAGGCCATCGTTTCCCGCGCCAGACAGAGGTCTTCCCAGGCCTTGGCCTTGTCAGGCAGGTTTCGCAGCAGATAGGCGGGATGGTAGGTCACAACGAGCGGGATGCCTTGATACTGATGTACCCGCCCGCGCAGGCGGGAAATGGCTTCTTCCGTATTGAGCAGGCTTTGCACGGCGAAGCGGCCCAGGGCCAGGATGAGTTTGGGTTGTATCAGCTGAATCTGACGCTCCAGATAAGGCAGACAGGCTGCCACTTCTTCTGGCGCAGGATTGCGGTTGCCGGGCGGTCGGGATTTCAATACGTTGGCGATATAGACGTTCTCGCCGCGCCTGAGACCGATCGCTGCGAGCATGGCATCGAGCAGCTTGCCGGCCTGTCCGACGAAAGGCTCACCCTGTGCATCCTCATCTGCGCCCGGCGCTTCGCCGACAATGAGCCATTCGGCTTTTTCGTCGCCCACACCCACCACGCCCCGAGTGCGTGACTTGTGCAGGTTGCAAGCGGTGCAGGTCAGAATTGCCTGCTTGAGCTCATTCCAGTCCATGCGCATGATGTGTGCGCGACGGTCTGTCAGCTGGAGTACTTCGGTATTTGAATTACCAACATCACCAGTTCTGGCGATAGACTTCAGCTTCCAGACCGGTGAGATGCCCAGTTCCTTCAGTATGGTTTCTTCAGGCAGACTCACAACATCCTCTTCATCACCAGCGCATCCTCGCGTCCTCCTTCCGCCGGGTAATAACCCTTACGCAAGGCGAAGGCTTCGAAACCAGCCTGTTCGTAGAGGGCGATGGCACCCGGGTTGCTGGGCCTGACCTCCAGAAACACAACCTGAGCCTTATGATGCCTTGCCGTGTCAAGCAGGTGAAACAGGAAAGCCCGTCCCAAACCCTGACGACGCCAATCCGGAGAAATGGTGATGTTGAGCAGATGTGCTTCACCGGCGATGGCCATCAACACCGCATGACCAACGATATGGCCCCCCACTTGGTACACCCACGTGCTGTACCCCGCCTTGATCGAGTCATGAAAATTGCCCGCACTCCAGGGAAATTCATAACTTGCCCGCTCCACACGCAGGACGGCGGCGATATCCGCTTCCCGCATTGGCCGGATGGTGTGGACGAGCTCCATCACGGCACTCATCTGAAACCTCTTGCATGGCGTTCCTGGGTCGTCATGGCAACCTTGTCTCGCAGATAAATGGGTTGTGCCTCTGCCGGATCGCGCCAGGCGCCGGCCATCAACATGCGCGCACCCAGAGCCACGATCGCTTCGGCTTGCGGCACTGCATCCCCATGGACTCCACTCAGACGGAGATGACGGCCCAAGGCTCCATCAGGTACAGCAAATCCCGTGCCGACACCCGTCCAGCCGCTTCCTGGAAGAGTCGGCAGGTCACTTACTGAGGAAAGGCAAGGCGATACGATCTCATGCCAGCGATCGCCCTGCCTTTCGTAAGCGGCAAAATAGACTTCGTCCAGTCTTGCATCCAGTGCAGCCGCAACCTTTTCCTGCCCGCTGGCCTCGGCAAGCGCTTCAAGCGTGCAAACAGGCAGGACAGGAATACCTGCCCCAAGCGCCAGCCCCTGCGCTACGCAGGCGGCAATGCGCACACCGGTAAAAGACCCCGGCCCTGCGCCAAACGCCAGGGCATCCAGGTCCCGCAAACGGCAGTCCTGTTCCTTGAGCAATGCGTCGATCATGGGCAGCAGAATCTCGCTATGCCGCTGGCCGGCCAATTCACTGCGCGAAACGGCTTCACCCTCCTTCCACAAGGCTAGCGAGCAATATTCGGTGGAAGTTTCAATGCCCAGAATATTCATGTGCCCATTATAAGGAATCCCCCGGCTGGAATTTTTCAGCCAGCTGCCGATTCTGCCATATGGATTGGCCGGATCATGCCCGGCAAGATACCCCTGCCGAATATTTTATAAACAATGTGCGGGCACGTGGAGCCAACCGATTCAGTTATTCATGAAGAGCCATCCGATGCTGCACTGGTTTTTATCCCGTTCCCTACAAGCTCGAGTCATGTGGATGGCATCCATCATCCTTGCTTCTGCATTTTTGTCATCCGTGTATTTCGGGATGAACATGGCATCCCGCGAGGCACTCGATCAACTCCAACGGCAAAGCCAGACCAAGCTGGGACTGATTTCGGATTCAATGACCGGCTGGGTTGCGATGCGCAACCTCGTTCGTGTCCGGGAAATTCTGGAAAGACGCATGACAAGCGATGATCTGAATCATCTGGCATATTCGGAACATACAGGAGAGCGTATTGAGTTCAGCCGTCCCCATCTTCCGGGTAAACGGCCCGACTGGTTTGCCCGGCTGGCGGGCTTGCACTCAGCCGGGTTATCGCAGCCGATCATCATTGACGGAAAAACAGTCGGGTTGCTCACGATTGAAGCAAATGCGCACGACCAGGAGAACCTGCTCTGGCAGCAGGCTGTCAACAATTTCCTGTGGGGTGGCTCAACCCTTGTGATCCTGCTGTTGTTGCTTTACCTGATCTTGCGTACCAATCTGGTTGTTCTTCACAGCCTGCGAGAAGCAGCCCGGCAATTTCTCATGGGTGGTCAACCGATCAGGGTACATGCGCCAGTGGGTGCCGCACCTGAACTATTGACGGCTGTGCAGGCGTTCAATGATTTGACCAGCCAGCAGTCCGCGCTACTGCAGGAGCTGGAACGCAAGGCGAACGAGGATTTGCTGACTGGTCTACCCAATCGTCGCGCTCTGGAGCTTGCCCTGGCCGATGCCTGCGAGGACAGGAACCATACCCATGCCTTCTGCTATGTCGATCTGGATCAATTCAAGCTGGTCAACGATACCTGCGGACACCATGCCGGAGATCGCCTGCTGCGAGAACTCATCCAGATGATGGGCAGCTTCGTTGGAAGACAGGGGCTGCTTTGCCGGATAGGCGGAGACGAGTTCGGCCTGTTGATCGACAATGCTTCGCTGAACCGGGTACTGCAAATTTGCGAGGAACTCATCCAGCTGATCAACCTGTATCGTTTCCGACATGATGACCGGCAGTTCAGGATTGGTGCGAGCATCGGCATTACCATGTTCGGCAGGGGGCATCCTGATCTGGATGTGTCCGAAATCATGATTCGTGCGGACAAGGCCTGTTATGCAGCGAAGAATCTTGGCCGCAATCGCTTTCAGGTCTATCAGGGCAATGACCAGGGAATGCAGACCCTTGAAAAGGAGATGGACTGGGTTTCCGAAATCGGGTCCGCCATGGATGAGGGCCGCATGCTGCTGTACCGTCAGGTCATCCAGCCCTTGCGGCCGGGTGAGCCGACGCATCACGAGATTCTGGTCCGCCTTCGTGATCGCTCCGGCCAGATCGTCAACCCTGCCCAGTTTCTGCCTGCCGCAGAAAGATTCGGCATCATCCAGAACATTGATCGCTGGGTGCTTGATACCACGCTCGAGTTCCTGTCATGGAACCAGGACGGGGTTGATATTTACAATATCAATATCTCCGGAATGAGCCTGGCGGATCCCGGCTTCCTCAACCATGCGATCGATGTCATGGACAAGAAGAATGTCGCTCACCGGATCTGTTTCGAGATCACTGAAACAGCCGCGATTACCCACCTTGAGGATGCCCGGCATTTCATGAACATGCTGGGAAGCATGGGCTGCAAATTTTCTCTGGATGACTTCGGCAGCGGCATGTCGTCGTTTGCCTACCTGAAGGAGTTGCCCGTTCACTCGCTGAAGATCAGCGGGGAGTTCGTCAGGAACATGACCTCCAACCGGCATGATTATGTCTTTGTCAGCACCATGACCAGGCTAGCGCACGACCTGGGACTGAAATGCGTGGGCGAATTTGTGCAGGATCCGGAAACGCTGAATGCGCTCAGGGAATTGAATGTCGACTTTGCCCAGGGCTTTTACCTGCACAAGCCGGAATGTCTGTGCAGAGGCTGCCGCCAGTTGAGATACTGTACGCTGCCCATGTCGAAAGACAAGAAATTCATTTCGCTCGCGGCGGCCTGAATTTCTACTCCAGCGGCAGGACAATTTCAAAGCGCACGCGCTGCCAGGGGTCGCGCGATTCGGTCAGGCGCGTGATCCTGGCTTCAAGTCTGGCGCCGTTGTCCATCAGCCGGGCGATGTCCGCATTTTCGCGTCGCGGCACGTAGCCCAGTTTCTGCCCCCGCCACTCCACCCGGACTGCTCGGGCGTCATATCTGTTTTCTGGCTCACGTTTCAGGTCGAGCCGGTCACCCACCTGCATTTCATGCCACAACGCCTTGCCCTGGTGATATTGGAATCCTGCCAGGGGAGAATCCTGCAGCAGGATATGCGATTCGGTATCTGCTTGTGCAGGAAGCATCCTCAGCACCCAAAGGCAGGTCAGGAGGAATCCTGTCGTAAGATTGTTTGACATCGATAGCAGTATGTTTGCCAAGCGTTTGATCAAATCATAGCCGATCGCCCGCTGGAGCAGGCTTATCAGATAATGCTAATAATCCAGATAGAATGCTGTTTCTGCATCTCCAACAACATTCAGACCAGATTATCGAGGATGATCATGTCACTCCAGTCACGCATTTCCATTCTGGGCGCAGGTTTCGCCGCGCTGACAGCCGCCAGGGAACTGCGCCGGCGCTTGCCGGATGCAACCATTACCCTCGTCGCATCCTCGGACGAATTCGTGTACTCGCCGAGTCTGATCTGGGTACCCAGCGGCTTGCGTCATGGCGAGGATCTCCGCTTCAACCTGCAAGGCTGGCTGACCAGACACCGCATCCAGTTCCACCATGGACGGGTCACGGGCCTGTCTGAAGACGGGCGGAAAGCACAAACCACTGCAGGCGAAGTCGAAAACGACGCGCTGGTCATTGCCAGTGGCGGCCGCTTTCTCAAGGCCCTGCCCGGCATCGAGCATGCCATCACGATTTGCGAGGGCATTGCCGCCGCGGAAGCCCTGCGTGATCGCCTGGCTGCCATGCACGGCGGAACAATTGCCCTGGGTTTTGGCACCAATCCGAAGGAGCCGGCTGCCATGCGCGGCGGCCCCATGTTCGAACTGCTGTTCGGACTGGATACGCTTCTGAGACAACAAGGACGTCGCGACAGATTCCGTCTGGTGTTTTTCAACCCCGCGCCTGAACCCGGCAAGCGCCTGGGAGAAAAAGCCGTGAAAGGCCTGCTTGGGGAAATGAAGCGGCGGCATATCGAGACGCATCTTGGTCACAAGATTCTTGGCTTTGAAGCAGACAGGATCAAAACCGAAGGCGGCGAGATTCCGGCCGACATGATCCTGTTCATGCCTGGCATGACCGGGCCTGACTGGCTGGCCAGCACCGATCTACCAAAGTCCGGGGGCGGTTTTGTCGTGGCTGACGCGCATTGCCAGGTCAGCGGCCTGGACAAGGTGTTTGTTGCCGGTGATGCGGGCAGTTACCCCGGCCCCGACTGGATGCCCAAGCAGGCGCATATGGCGGATTTGCAGGCCAGGACGGCGGCGGAAAATCTCGTGCTTTCACTAGAAGGCAAACAAGCAACGGCTCGATTTAAACCCGAGCTGATTTGCATCGTCGACATGCTGGACAAAGGCATACTGGTTTATCGCGATGAGAAGCGTGCGCTGATCCTGCCGCCCATGCGTTTGATGCACTGGGCCAAACGCCTGTTCGAATGGCTGTACCTGCGCCAGATAAGAAACCCTTGACCGATCCCGGAGTGGAAAGTACTTCCACTAGGCCGTGTTCGCGGAAACCAGTCCGTTTTCCGCATGCCAGGCAAAAAAGGCCTGCACGCGATCGAGCTTGCGAGTGCGCGTCATGGGCGGCAACGCCGCCAGCAGACGCTTGCCGTAGGGCTTGGTGATCAGACGAGGATCGCACAACATCAGCACGCCGCGGTCGGTCTCCGTGCGGATCAGCCGACCCGCTCCCTGCTTGAGCGCAATCGCCGCCGCCGGCAGCTGAAACGCCATGAAACCATTGCCGCCGCCGGCTTCCAGATGGCGGATGCGGGCCGCCACGACCGGATCGTCAGGCGGCGCGAACGGCAGCTTGTCGATGATCACCACGGACAAGGCGTCACCCGGCACGTCCACGCCCTCCCAGAAACTGTAGGCGCCCAGCAGCACGGCATTGCCCGCCGCGCGAAATGCATCCAGAAGTTTGCTCTTGGGCGCGTCACCTTGTACCAGTAACGGGTAATCCCAGCCCCGTTCCTTGAACGCGGACTCAATCCGCGCGCGCGCCCGGTCCAGCGCACGGAAGCTGGTAAACAGCATGAAGGCGCGGCCGCCGCTGGCTTCGATGACCGGCAGCGCGGCATCGACCACGGCGTCGGTGTGCTCTGGCTGGTTGGGCTCGGGCAGGTTTTCCGGCACGTACAGCACGCCTTGCCGGGGATAATCGAACGGGCTGTCCACGGCAAAGGTTTCCGCACCCTCCAGGCCAAGCCGTGAAACAAAATGACTGAAATCGCCCGCCACGGAAAGTGTTGCCGAGGTCAGCACCCATGCTCGTGCATCATCCTGAACCTGCCGGCCAAAAAGTTCCGCCACGGACAAAGGCGTGCTGTGCAGCAGCACCGCACGCGGGGTGGTCTCCAGCCAGCGCACTCGGTCAACGCGCTCGTCATCCAGCCAGCGTGAAAGCTGGCCAAGATGCTGCACCGCCCGGCTGCGGCAATGCCCCAATTCCTGCGCGCGTTCGGCCTGTGCTTCAAGCGCCTTGTCCATTGCTTCAAGCGCCTGTTTCAGCACCAGCAGCGCCTTCACGGTGTCCGTTGATTTCAACGCTTCTTCCGCAAGCTGCCTGACGGGCAGGGTCGAAAATACCAGCCGCGCATCACGTGCGGCCTTTTCCAGCGCATTGCAAAGAAAGCCAAGCTCCGGCGTGTCGCCGGCATGAACCTTCACCACGCGTTCCGCATCTTGTGCCAGTTCCACGGATTGCCCTGTGGAAAACGTCTCGCCAAAAAATACCGTGGCGATGTCTTCCAGTTGATGCGCCTCGTCCAGGATCACCATGTTGGAAGCAGGCAGCAGTTCGGACACGCCTTCATCCTTCAGCCACAAGTCGGCAAAGAAGAGATGATGGTTCACCACCACCAGTTCGGCTTCCAGCGCCTGCTTGCGTGCATCCATCACAAAGCAGTTTTTGTATTGCGGGCACTCGCCGCCCAGACAGTTTTCGCGGGTTGACACGGCCTTCTGCCAAACCGGATGCGACTCGGGCACATCGATGCACTCGGCCTTGTCGCCGATCGAGGATGTTTCCGCGAAGCGTGCGATGCGTGACAGATAGGCGTGGTCTTCGCGGCGTTCGAAACGGCCCCCAGCAAGGTTCCGTTCGAGGTGATATCGACACACGTAATTAGCCCGTCCTTTCAGCCGCGCGACCTGTACCGGCGCACCTATAACCTTTTGGGCCACTGGAATATCCTTTTCAAACAACTGGTCCTGCAAAGCCTTGGTGGCAGTGGAAACAATTACCTTGCCGCCATGCGCCAGTGCGGGCAGCAGATAGGCCAGAGTTTTACCGGTGCCAGTGCCCGCCTCCGCAACCAGCACGCCGTTTTTTTCCAGGGTCTCGGCCACGCGCCTGGCCATTTCCATCTGCTGTGGTCTGGGCGCATATCCCTTTAACAGGCTTGACAAAAGGCCGTCGGAAGAAAAAAAACGGTTCACATCAAACTTCATGGATTCATGGGTACTGACTGGTCTGCCTGAAGTGTATTAGCGCGAGCAAACCTGATGTTACCAGCTATCGGCTCAATGTCAGACATTAAATCCATATTCAGAATAAATACGCATAACTAATTGTTTTATCAATGTTTCAGATGGCGTTCATCAGCTTTTTCATCGCTCAAGAATGCGCTGAGTCAGGCCGTTAATGTCTTTAACAATTTTTCAATAAAACATGGCGTTACCCGTTTGTATCCCACCAATTAGTCATCATGGTCAGTTTCCATATCGATCTATGTCGGTCAGGGCAGCTTCAGTTTTGCACTCCGGATACCGCTGGCCAACACTATTGGACGGGCAATCTCCCGATTTGCCTTGAGGGGCACATGCATGAAGTCACTGCTTAAGCCTGCGCGCCGGTCCATCACTCACTGGCTCACGCTGTACTTCATCGTCAACGCACTGGTCATGCTGGTTTTTGGCAGCGTCGGTATCTATCGGCTTCACTTGATTGATACCCCCTCGCCCGAGCTTGAAAACTTCAAGTCCACTGTATTTGACTTCCTGGTCCTGATTGGGGTGGGGTTGCTGGTGTCAGCATTGATCGCCTACTACCTGATTCAGTTATCCGTGGCGCGCCCCCTGACCCAGCTGGCACGCACCATATCCAGTCTTCAGGCAGGCACCACCAAGCTCGAACAGGACGAAATGCTGGAACAGCCGAGCGCACTGCTTGAACTCGAGACTGTCAGGCAATCCATCCAGCATTACCGCCAGCGCCTGAATGAGGCACACAGCGCGCTGGAAAACAAGAATGCAGCGTTTCGCGAGCAGGCCAGACGCGATGCCCTGACTGGCATTCACAACCGACGGGCCTTCGAAGAAGACTGGATGACGCTGATCAAGGACCGCAGGAATCCCGCCCACCAGGTTGCGCTTCTGCTTTTCGATTGTGATCACTTCAAGCCCATCAATGACACATACGGCCATCATGTGGGCGATCAGGTGCTCAAATCGGTTGCGGATTCAGTCAGCCGGGCACTGCGCGTGGGGGACCGCCTCTATCGTCTCGGTGGAGACGAATTTGCCACCTTGCTTCTGGATGCCGACGACCTGCAGGCCCGTAGCGTAGCCAGCCGATGCATAGAAACACTGCGGCAGCAGGATTTCCGCAAGATGGGCGTCAACGAACCTGTCAGTATCAGCATCGGGATCGCCGTAGGGGAAGTGAAGGAAGTCGGTGACCTGACCCGTCTTCAGGCTCGCGCGGATGTGGCCATGTACCAGGCCAAACGTCCGGGAAACCAGAAGATCGCCGTCCACCACAAGGAAGGCATACTTGAGGATGACACGCTGGTGGCCAGTCTTGAAACAAGTGCGCTGTATGAAACCCTGGTCAACCCGTCACGCATGGAAATACATTTCCAGCGCATTGTCGCCCTCAATGGCCAGCCCGATTACCATGAAGCGCTTTGCCGAATCAGGCACGGCAAGACTCTGCTCACCCCTGATCGGTTCATGCCCGTGGTTCAGACAAGAAGACTTGAAGCCGAGTTTGATGTAACCGTCATACAACGCATCATGCAAATCATCGAGGAGGGGTTGATCCCTGAAGGACATGGAATTTCCATCAACCTGTTTGCGCAAAGCCTGCCTCACGCCGAAATCATTTCCCATCTGCTTGAAATAACGCGTTACATAGACAGGCATCCCCTGATGCTGGAAATCACCGAAACCTCGCTGGTGCCGCAACTGGAAGATGTCGCGTACTACCTGAAGATTTTGCGCACCAATGGCTTTCAGATCGCACTGGACGATTTCGGCAGCGGTTATTCGCCCTTGCGTTATCTGGCCGACCTGCCTGTGGAAGTCATCAAGTTCGACATGTCCCTGATACGGAAACTGCAAAGCCAGGATCGAGCGGGCGTTGTGTTGCCGACTTTGCCAAGCTGATGATCGATGCCGGTTACACGCTCGTCGCCGAAGGGATAGAAGAGGAAAGCATACACACCAGAGTAAGGGAATTGGGGTTCAGCTATGCACAGGGATTCCACCTGGGCAGGCCGGTTGCATTCGACAATCCTCCTGGTGTTTCCACAAGGCAGACTCGGGCAATGGCCATGTCTTCGCCAGGAAATCCCTGATACATGCCTTCACGGGGCCATGCGGGAAGGTATCAGCACTCACCTAATGTTTGCCGGAACGCCAGATTGACAGAATGATCCACACGCTGTTGAAAAAGGCCACGATAAAGCCCAGCAAGCCGAACAGGGGCAAACCAAACAGTTCCGGCCCACCCTTGACTGTCATGATGATGGAAGAGCCTATTACCAGCGAAGCCGTCAGGATACCCATGGTAAGGCGATTGCTTGAACGGTCGAGCTGATGTCCGAAATGATCCAGCCGCTTGAGGTCAAGATCAATCTTCATCCGACCCCGGCGGGTTTCACGCAGCAGGTGTGCAAGGTCGCGGGGCAAGCCGGCGACGACTGCCCCCAGCTCCTTGAGGCTTTCGCGGCCCCGGTTCATCACTGATCGAGGGGTATAGCGTTCTGCAATCACGCTTTCCACGAACGGCGTCATGTGGTCGACCATGTGGAAATTGGGGTCAAGCTGATGGCCAAATCCTTCAAGGGTAATAAGCGCCTTGAATAGAAGGGTCAGGTCGGCCGGCATGACCAGGGCATTGTCACGCAGTATGGTGGTAATGTCCTGCAACAGCGCGCCAATGTTGACATCCTTGATCTGAAGGTCGTCGTAGCTGAAAACAAGCTCGGTAATGTCATGCGCAAGACGTCCTTCATCGACCTCGGAATTGCCGGTCCAGTCCAGCAGAACGGCCATGATGCCTTCCTCGTCCTTCTTCACCAGCGCATGCATCAGATTGACTATTTCATTTCGCCGCCGTTCGGACAAATGCCCGACCATGCCGAAATCGATCATGCCGATGCGGTTGCCCTCAAGGAAAATCACATTGCCCGGATGGGGGTCGGCATGGAAGTACCCGTGCAGCAATACCATCTTGAGTACGGTGTCGGCGCCACGCGCGGCCAGAACCCTGGGGTCCAGACCGGCTTCGATCAATGGCGCATGCGCGGTACCGCTGACGCCCTTGATTTCCTCCTGAACATTGACGACATGCGTGGTGTAGTCCCAGAAAATCCTGGGAATCCTGACCGTATCGTCGCCGGCGAAGTTGCGACCGAACTGCTCGATATTGCGGGCCTCCTTCACCAGATCAAGCTCCCTCCGGAGTGATCTTCTCAACTCGCCCGCCATGCGTTCGGGCTCGTAACGCCGCCAGTCGGGCACTTCGCTTTCTATCAAGTGCGCAAAGTGTTCCAGGATACGCAGGTCCGCTTCGATTTTTGTATCAATGCCGGGACGACGAACCTTGACAACGACATCCGTGCCGTCCGCCAGCTTCGCCCGGTATACCTGCGCGATGGAAGCCGCCGCGATGGGTTCGGGATCGAATTCCTGGAAAACCTCCTCCGGCGGCTTGCCCCAGGCCTTCTCGAGCTGATCCCTGACCATTTTCTGATCCGAAGGCGGAACCTGCTGGTGCATTTTCTCGAACTCCCTGATCCAGGAAGGCGGGAACATGTCCACGCGTGTCGCCAGCAATTGACCGAACTTGATGAAGGTGGGCCCAAGCTCCTCGAGGGCCATGCGAATGCGGACCGGCGCTTCCAGTCTTGAAATCTCGGAAGTGGTTTGCCAGTGCAGGATTCTGCCGGCACGTTCCAGCACATTGGCCATGCCCAGCATCCGCACAATATCGCCCCCGCCGTACCGGATGAGAACGGAGGCGATTTCATGCAGGCGGTGAAGGTCGCGAACAACCGATACGGTTTCCCAGAGCATATTTATGTTTTTATTTATTGTTCGCTGTCAGCCCGTTCACATCCTGTGGCATCCGAACAAATTGCGGGCCCTTTCAATGCACGGAATGTTCTTCATTCTTTTTTCTGATGGACTCGGAAAGCCCGGCCAGGACACCGCTGGCAAGATCGGCAAGGCGTGCAGCGGTGACCTGTGCAGCATCTTTCAAGGTGGCGGAAGTAGAGCCTGCCTGTGAATTCAACGTGTTGTAAAGCACACTCAGTGACTCCATGACACGCCCGCCCGTATCAGTACCGGTACGGCCAAGATGGCCGGAGATCTCGGAGAGTTCCTCCTTGAGTTTGCCGCTGGACTTGCCTGCGACATCCTTCAGACTTTCAACAAAGTCACGCTCAAGATCGCGCAGGCGTTCGATGGAGGACTTCAACTCGGCTTCATTGAATTCCTTGCCGCGTTCAATGGCTTCACGAAATGTCATGGAGACACGTTGCGCCGCCTGACCGATTGCCTCATCCATGCCACCGACCGCTTCCTTGAGACCACTTTTCAGATCACTGCCGCGCTCGGCCAAGCCAAGAGAAACGCCTTCAGTAATCGCCTGGCCGATGTTGCGGATTTCATCAATCGACAGTTTCCCGTCCCTGAGCGCATCCAGTGTAATCTGTTTGGCCCGGTCCCGAAGATCCTGCCCCTGAAAAGCAGCCTTCTGAGATTCTTGTTTGACAGCATCCCGCACATTGTAGATATCCATATATGTCTCCTTGCCAACATCATAAATAAAATGGTGAAAATGCCGTAGCCATTTTCATTTATTCAATATAGGCTACACACAGATTACCGGTAACCTTCTGACGGAGTGAGCATGAAGCAGATCGTTTTGCTGGCCTTGACTCTTCCTTTATGCACTGTCGTTTACGCGGGAGAGACCCCGCCAGCGAAAGCGAATCAGGAAATACCCTTTTATGCGCTCAGTCTGGTGGGCACACCCTACAGATTCGGCGGCACCGATCCTGAAACGGGATTTGATTGCAGCGGATTTGTCGGCCATGTTTTCAGGGAAGCCGCGGGCGTCCGCCTACCCAGAAGCAGTCAGGAGATGAGCAGGCATGATTTATTGCATGAAATCACCGATCTTCAGCCGGGCGATCTCGTTTTTTTCAACACCCTGAATCAAGCCTTTTCCCACGTTGGGGTCTATATTGGGGATAGCCGTTTCGTCCATGCCAGCAGCAGTCAGACCAGAACTGTGATGGTATCCGACATGACTCATCCCTATTGGTCCCGGCGATACGAAGGTGCGAGGCGTCTGATCTTCCCGCTGGATAAGCATCCTGGCCAGATACCATGAAAGTCCTTTGGCCATGCCTCGTACTCTTGGCCGTGACTTCGGCACTGGCCAGTCCCTCAGGTCAGAATGACTTGGATGCATGGTTCAACAGCAAGAGCGCTGCCGGGGTCAACGAAGGTTCATTGACCTTCTTGACATCGGCCCCTGTGAAACCCCTTCATCATCATCAGAACACGATCCGATTATCACCCGACAGCCTGACCACCGGATGGACAGCGCTGACACAGTGTCACGACAATCTGGATGCCGTTCCAAGAGCCCAGATCACCTTCCGCGAGGGATATATTCGCGAACTGCGCGTAACCGAGTCGCGGTTGATAGAACAGGCCTGGATTCAGGGGCCCACGGTCCAGTTGCGCGAAGTCTCCCCCGGGGCCCGTCTGTGCCTAGAGGCGCAAACGCGAGCCTTGAAAGACATGGGGAACGGCTATTACAACCTGTTCAATGGCCCCTACATGCGCAAGTTCCTCGATGGTTATTATCCGATGCAGGTCTCTCTTTCAATCGAATATCCCGCCGATATGCTGGGTGTCATCGATGTTTCACCGCCTGAACAGACTGGATTCAACGTGATTCAAAAGCCGGGGCGATTATCGGTCAGCACGATCTTCGAAGGTGAATTGCGCACACTGATACAGTTTGAAAGAAAAAGTCCCTCCGACTTGATCGGGAAATAACCGAACTTTTGTACTATTATTGATTACTATTCTCATTATGATGTAGAATTGCTCCATCCAATCAAATCACGGAGCACCCCATGTATCGTTTGCTTACCAAACTGGCACTTGCATCATTGGCAGCAGTTTCCATCCAGGCAGCCATTGCCAATGAAATCGTCGTTTATTCCGCGCGCAACGAGCAACTCATCAAGCCATTGTTTGACGCCTTCACCAAGGAAACCGGTGTGAACGTCAAATTCGTTACCGACAAGGAAGGTCCCTTGATGGCACGTTTGAAAGCCGAAGGTTCCAACACTCCCGCTGATATGTTCATGACGGTGGATGCAGGCAACCTGTGGCAGGCAGCTGAAGAAGGACTATTGAAAAGCGTCAAATCCAGAACACTGGCTGCCAACATCCCCGCTCATCTTCGTGATCCTGAAAACGAATGGTTCGGGCTGTCGGTGCGAGCGCGCACCATTGTTTACAACAAGAACGCTGTCAATCCGGGCGAGCTGACGACCTATGAAGACCTGGCCAGCCCGAAGTGGAAAGGTCGCCTATGTCTAAGAACGTCGAAGAAAGTTTACAACCAGTCCCTTGTCGCCATGATGATATACGAGCACGGCGAGGGCATGACCGAGGACATTGTCAGCGGATGGGTGTCGAATCTAGCTGCCCCGCCCTTTCCTGACGACACCAAGGCCATGGAAGCCGTAGCTGCGGGACAATGCGATGTGACACTTGTCAACACCTATTACTTTGGTCGTCTGATGGCAAAAAACCCCAGCCTTCCGCTGGCCATTTTCTGGCCTAACCAGAAGCTCAAGTCCAGTAATGCCGGGGTGCATGTCAACGTTTCCGGCGCGGGCATCACCAGACATGCCAAGAATCCTGAAGGGGCAATCAAGCTGCTGGAATGGCTGTCCTCCGAAAAGGCCCAGAATCTCTACGCTGACGTAAACATGGAGTATCCTGCCAACCCACGTGTCAAGCCCGATTCTGCCGTGGCGGCGTGGGGAGACTTCAAGCAGAACCTGATCAATGTCAAGCAGGCTGGCCTGCTCCAGGCCAAAGCAGTAAAATTGATGGATCGTGCAGGTTACAAATAACTTTGTGGCGTTATGCCTGATTCTTCAGCACTGACAGCAAAAACGCCCAGTCCGGGCGTTTTTGCTTTTCCAAGACAATACGGCTGGCGATTCATTGCAATCCTCATAGCG